>CAZEFF010000016.1:0-39231 GCA_964511315.1 uncultured bacterium
AGTCTCACCCGTCGGAGCGCCGTTCGCGCCAATCACCTGGTGCTGCAGCGCGTATTTCGTGGCAGTCGTGACGGCGAATGCAGAATCAAGGCCCGTAATAAGCTTCAGCCAAGTTCCAGTTTTCGTAAAATGCGTGCTATTTCTATCAAAAATCTGAATCGCATATTCTTCCGAACCTACAACATCTAAACCATTCACAACTTCCCATGTTTTTAAACGTGTCGTGTTCTCGTCAATACTCAACTGCATTGAATGCGATTTCATCACCGCAAACGTTGAGTCTTCATATTCTTTAATCTCGGTCGCCGTTTCGTATGTCGTAATCCCCGCATCAAGCCCTTGAGCATCCTCATGAGCTTTTTGAATTAGCCAGGTATATTCACCCGTTTCAGCGGAGTTTTCGATTTCCCAATTCTTCATATAAAACTCGCCCTCGCCCTCGACTTTTTCTACCTGCAAATTATGAGCGCTTAAATTCTGAAATGTCGCGGTTTTATAATTTCCTGGTTGCTGAAAAGTAATGTCTTCGTAACGGAACAGTTCCGTGCCGAACTCCGCGATATTGCTGTCGCGGTCAAGATCATTTGTATCTCTCACTCTAATTTGCTTACTGAAAAAGTCATCAGCATTCCCCTCGATAAAATCTTCGCCAAAGTCATGAAGGAGAGTAACTTCATTGGCAATCGGAACCTGCCGGAAAGCGCTCACCTGGACCGCATTATTAATATTCCCATTACGGACTTGATAGCGCTCTGTAAAATTGTAATCATTAGAATTAGCTTTATAAATAAACTCATCATATGACGATGGAATGACGGCCGTTTGGCTAACTTGCGTTCGGTCTTTACGGTAGCTGATTGTGCGCTTTTCACGCCGTTCGCTAAACGCACCCGCCTCATAAATTCTTTCCTGAATTTTTAGACAGGTTGAAACATCCGCGCAATCTTGCCCGGCAGATACCGGTTCATAAACCTCAACCTTGTCTAACCGTATAGAAGTGTAAAGATACAAAGACTTCGCGGCCAACCCACCCGCTTCTTTGAAATTTTCAATATAGTCAATCAGTCCGATTCCAAACACATCCTCGCGAGCACCCGCAGGCTGACCATCACCGCGAGGCATATAATGAATAGAAGAGCTTAGCCAAACATTCGGCGCAGAAGGAATAGAAGAGGCGGAAGGAAGATCACTCACCGTGTCCGCGTCTAAAGCGGTCACGTCATATTGATCAATTTTGTTTACAAGCCTAAAATTATCATTCGCAGTTTCATCCGAAAAGTACGTATATTGGCTGAAATTACTGACCTTACTGCCGTCAAAATTGTACCCGTACGTATTCACAACACGGCCCTGAGCATCATAGTACGTTTCATTGACATTAATGCCAGCCGAAGTTGTTTCAACCGTTTTGGTCAGCGCTCGATGATTATTCGCATCCGGCGCACCATAGGTATATGTCACAATATTGCCGTCGCGCTTAACCACTTTATCGGTATACGCATTCAGGTTTGTGGGATCGACAACCGTATCGCCATTCCCATCTTTCAAATAGTAAACAGTGCTCCCGTCTGCCCGCACGGACTTATCGAGATCAGGATTATTGTGATCCGGATCTGAACCATTAATGTCTTCATAATAAAAATAGGTTTCTTCCGCGCCATAAATATCCCGCACGGTTTCAATTTCATAGTGCCCCGCGACTTGTGAGTATGTGACCCTGCGTCCATCATTGAAGCTAACATTTAACTTACCGTTCGTTTCATCGATGCTTTGAATAAACTCAGCTCCCTGAATCGTCGTCCAAGTCACCCCTTGCGCATTCCTATCATATTCAATGATTACGCCGTTGGAATAGATGACACGGTAATGCGGGCAGCCCGCCTGACTGTCTAAACAAACGGTTGTGAACGACAATCCACTTTTGTCAAAATAAACATCGGTGATGTCCCCTGAGGACCCCCGGTAAGCTCCGAACTGCTGAAGAATTTTTCCATTTTTATCAACCACCGCAGTGATTTTGCCGTCTTTAAAAAAGGTAGTGACTCCATTCTTATCCGTCACCGAAGTTTGAACCCCGGATTGATCCCAAACCCGCCGCTGACCATCACGGTATTCTTCGATCAATCTGCCGTTCTCAAACACCTGGCGAAGTTTATCCTGACTGCTTGTAATGGTGACTCGATTCTTTTCATCATCATAGGCATACCGCAATTCATTTCCATTGACCAAATTACGCTTAAGAATGACCCGGCCCTTATCATCAAAGAGTCTTTCGTAGTCGCCATCGCGCGAGAAAAGCAGTCGGCCGTTCAAATCCCCTAAGTATGTGTACCGAAGGCTCGGATCAGCCGCCAATAAGCCGTTGTTATCGTAAAAATAAGTAGAAGCCGTCACCGTCCCCTTGCCGTCATCCCATAAATAATCAATACGCTCGCGCTTAATCTCTTTACCCGTAAGCAACCCATACGCGTTTCTCTTTTCAATTTCAGCAACTCCATCAAAACTCAACAGCCGGCCAAGCGAGTCGAAGGTTTCCGTGAAGAAATGGCATGTGTCAAAACATTGGAAACCAGTGACCGACTTAAATGAGTCATCCGACGAACCAAGAATACCGTCATTACCCAACCCAAGCCGAGCACTTAAAAGCTGCTGATTATCCAAGACCCGCGAAGAATCCACTGTAACTTCATTCCCCAGATAATCAAAAATAAGTTGTGTCACTTTCCCGAGCTCGGCAGCTGAAAGATCCAATTCCTGCTCGCTCGAGTTAATCATTTGCGTAATTCCCGCGAGATCAAGTGATGACTGATCAAACGCATCGCCCAAACCTTCGAGACGCGCCCTTAATGCGTTCAATTGCGAAGAAAATCCGGAGAGGCCATTTGCCCCAAGCAGCGCGCTAAGCTGATCCGAAAGGACCCCGAAATTCCCAAGCGATAAATTAAAATCAGAAAGAACGCCTCCAAGGCCTGCCAGCAAACTATTCAGAAGGGCTTGGATTGCAGCAGCGTTCGCGGCGAGCGCGGAAGGATCAAGAGCCAAAGAGTTAATATCATTTTGAAGGAGCCCTAAATTCCCGAGCATCGCGGAAAGCTGATTAAGAAGATCGTCCATTTGCGCATTAAAAAGCGACCCGGCTCCGACAGTATTGGAAATGTTCACATAATTATTCGCCGCCTGAAGATTATTCAATAATTGACTCATCGCGTTAGAATCGCCGGACAACCCGCCAAGCATCCTGCTCAAATCTGAAAGCAACTGGCTCGCGTTCAAGCCTTGCAGCGCCGATGAATCGCCTGAAAGCAAAGCTAATAGTGCGTTTAAATTATCAAATCCGGAAATAGAATTTGGGTTCTGGAGAAAGTTATTGAGCGCATTCGCGTCACCCAAAAAAGCACCCAGCAACGATTTTAATTGATCCGAAAATGCGGCAAAA
Organism: uncultured bacterium; assembly: GCA_964511315.1. Taxonomy (GTDB): domain Bacteria; phylum Omnitrophota; class Omnitrophia; order Omnitrophales; family Aquincolibacteriaceae; genus CAZEFF01. Next base: position 3,437 of record CAZEFF010000016.1, read on the forward strand.
TTCGCTGAGTTCAAAAAGGAGGCGTCCCCTGCCAAAAACTTCAGAAGATTACTCATTTCACCTGCGTCATTATTGAGTGAACCCGAAAGAGCTTGTAGAGTTCTAAAGAAGTTCGCGTCGGCGATTAAACCATTCAAAGCATCAGAATTTCCCGTCAAATGATTCAAGGCCGCCTGCAAATCATTGATTAATTGACCGAGCGCATTTCGATCTTGCGATAATGAATTGAGCGCCAAAGCGTCACCTGAAAGGAAACTCATCAATGCTGAAAGATTACCAACTACTCCATTTAATTGGCTGGGGTCAGCCAGTAATTGCGCGATAACATCTTGGTTTCCGGTTAATGAACCAAAGATCACCCTGAGATCAGCTGACAAATCTGCAAGCGCGTCAGCGTCACCTAACAATGCGTCGAGGTCACCCGAGTCACCGGAAAGCAATCCGATAATATTTTCCAAATTTCCAAGCAATGAGCCGAGCACATTAGGATCCGCAAATAGTGAATTAGATGAACCGGGATGACCCGATAAATAGGCAATAATCGCGGATAGATTTTGTAGTGAGGCTTTCAGGGCTTCCAGTCCGCTTCCGTCCTGCGCCCCCAACAACCCCTGAAGCTGATTAAGAAGTGCTTGGAATTCTCCGCCCAGCAATGAGAGTTGGTTACTTAATCTACCAAAGTTTCTCTTCAGCGGATCTAAATCAAAAAGCTTTACAAGCTTACCAGTTTTGTCGCGGATTTCTAAAATTCCGCTTCCACCAGCAAGATTCCGCTGACTCAATATTGCTTCGATAATTTCAGAGGAGTTTGAGGCATTAAATTTCTTACTATCAAGAATCTGTCCCGTAGCGAGTAAAGCGGCATCAACCCGAACATCACCATTCGCGTAATAAGTAAAAAATGTTCCGATCCCATTTTGACGATCAAGGATCTCGGTAATCCGGCCGTTGGCATCACGATTAACGATGACATCGCCGCCCGCCGCCTGAATCGCGGCTAAAATAAATTCAGCAGCATTGGATGCCGATATTTGGTCAGAAGAGAGTAAAGATCCATCACTAAGCAAGTATTTATCCGCCGTAATGTCGCCGTTCGATGCATAAGAATAAACTGTGCGGGTGCCGGCTTTTCGGTCAATAATTTCCTGTATTCGTCCTTGGGCATCCCTAAGCGTAGTGACATTGCCATCGCCACCACCAATAAGGAAGTCATCGGAAGTACCGTATTTTTTATCTCCGCCAAGGTTAACAATGCGCTCCGCGCCATTCGCAAACTTTATCTTTACAACATTTGCCGCGAAATCATATTCATACCGATTCATCTCGCCTGTCGTCTCATCTAAAGATGAAATGATTTTTCCATTATCAAATTCTTGTGTGATTTTGTGACCGCGGCCGTCAATAAACGATGCTTTTAAAAGCTTGGGAGATGTGAAAGGATTTTCACCAGGATTATATTTGTACTTATAAGAAGATCCGTCAGCCTGCTGAATGGTCATGATACCTAATGCGTCATCATAAGAGTAATCGGCCAGAGTCTTACCGCTATCTTTATCAATCGCGCGTGTGGGCCAGCGGGTTTGTCGGTCGTAATACCAGCGGATCGTTTTCCCCGCGGCATCTTTCTGGTCGACAAGTGCTAATTCGTCGTCACCGCTGCCGAACTGACCGTCGACACCCGCATACCATAGCTGCTCCATGCCATTAATTTTAACGAGTGCGGTTCCATCCTGATTATATGTAACCTCAACGCCTGGCACCGCAATAGGAGCACCGCCCTCACCGACAAGCTCAGGCATTAATGCCGGAGGCGCCGCGGGATCATGAAAATTTAAATCGTTCACATCTTCTGTATCAGGACCGCCTCTTCCGCCTGACCCGCCTTCAAACAACCCGCCTCCTCCGCTGCTATCATCTTCGTTTTCAATCTGCTTTTGCAGGGCTTCAATTTTTTGCCTACGGGCTTCGCAATCACTACGGCGAGCCTCGTTTGTAATCGCTGCGCAGTTTTCCGTATATTCACGAATTAAGCGTTTTAAGCGTTTAATTTTGTTTTCCGTATCTCCGCCGGTACTACCTCCAGGCAGAAATCTCCCGCCGGAACCGGCGCTGCGCTGTGACTGCTGCGCCACTGCTGTGGGATCTGGAATTTCCGTATCGTCGCCTGACCCATCCGGCTCTTTAAATTTATTAGCACCGAAATTAAACCACTTCACCGCGCTGTCCCCAGCATTCTGCAGCGAATAATACTCCTCTTGATCATTAAAGAATCCAGTGATCTTCACCTCCCCTGGAGTCAGGTCATCTTCACCCAAAATATAAATCGCGAGGGTTTTTTGTATTAAGTCATACTCGATCAATTTATGATCCCTGAGATTGTAAACTTTGGTCTTGATCAACGTCCCAGACCCATCATATTCATTAGAACTGATAACTTTATTATTTGAAGCATCAACAGTAATTTCGATCTTCCCTGCCGAAACTATCTGAGTCTGCACATAAGTTTTTAGCGTGACAGATTGAGCACCGGCAGTCATATCGACATGATAGTTGTAGACGGTGTCGCCTACCTTGACGGATAGAGAGAAAAGATTGATGTTGGCATTTAGATTAACGATATTCGTCCGCTCAAATGAGGAAGGATCCGGAGCATTGCCTGTTCTGGCCGTGATGTAATCAATCAAATGCAGTTCCGCCGCTTCAAATGCAGCTTCCTGCTCCGGCGTAAAATCTCCGGCACGAAACCTAAAGGAACTATTTCTATAGGCCTCACGCGCTTCCTTTTTCAGCTTTTCAAGTTCCTCGATCGCCGATAAAAATGTATTCAGTTCCAGCCGCGCGGAAACTTCACCTTCCTGATCATCTCCATTCCACGATTCAATAGCCGAAAGAAACGCATCATAAGCATCCGCCATAGAAGAAGCGCTTGAGCCACCGTTATTAAATTTGAAAGCTCCTGTTGAGGTAAATAAGTACTCGTAACTCGCCCGCGCTAGACGAAGGTCAGCTCCGCTCGGACCGCTTTGAACTTCACTGCCATGCTGAGGATGCGTGTGAGCATATAATAAGAAGGCACCTAGTAAGTCCTGCACCGGCTTTAAGAAACGGATCTCTTCAGAATCGCCGCTTGTCGCGACAACAAGTCGTCCTTTATGAACGCCGAAGAAGACTTCAATTCCCAGTTTCAGGATTTCATTCACAAAAGAGGCAAAGGCTTCTCTGCTCATCTGCGAGAAATCTACGATCGCACCGACAGGAAGACCTTCTTCGCTGGCTTGCTTTAGTAGGTCGAGTACGTAGGCGGGAGCTTGAGCGGCAATGCGGTCATATTGATAATTTTGCTGCTGATAATTCTGGGCGGATATCTGCCGAGTGTAAATTAATCCCGTAGAGTCAACGGCATAGGTACCACGTTCAGTAACTGATAGATCTGGAAGACGGCGAGTGAAATAGGTTAATGCGGTTAGATCATAAGTGATTTCATAAGTAGGCTTCGAGGATGAAACATCTGTGTAAACAGATTCAACAATTACTTGGGGTGTCCCGGAAGGTGGGCCTCTCTCCCAGAGCAACCTCCCGAATTGGTTCGCCGCGAGTGCTTCATAAGCGCGAACGACTCCGTCCTGACCCAAAACAATAAACGTTCCGTCCCGCTGAATCAGGGTTGGAGTATACTGGCGCGGTAAATCAGTAAAGGTTCCGGACTGAATAATCGGCTGAGCCGGATCAATGCCGCCTTCCATATCTTTGGCGGCTTCACGGGAAAGCTTAATCGTGACATAGCTGGAATCACGGTAATTCAAGACCGTGACTTCTACTTCTCCGGTCGATTCATCTGTTTTAAACAAATATTCTAAATCCACCTTCAGCGATGGATCGCGGTATCGAAGCACACGCCCCATGGCTCCTAACAGATCAGCCTGAGCTTTGAGACGCTCGCGTATCAAAAGGTAACTGGGATCATTCCCTTTACGGAAAACATAAACATCAATACTATTCCCTGCATAATCGATTTGGGATAACGCAATACTCTTCTCAACTTCAAGCTTTCCATCCTTAAGCTGTCCGGTACCGAACTCTAGCAGCTCCCCCGCTTGTCCGCCGCTCAAATATTCATAAACCGCGTAGTTGCCGCTTAACGGATCAAACGAAGTGGCCGTCTTTCGGTTCAAATCATAAATGAAGTTAAGCTTAACAAGGGAACCATCAAGCTGATTTTCATAATACGCGAGGCGGACAGGATTCCCAGCCGCATCAAGCTCATAAATTTGCTTTTGATAACCATTCATTGGATCATAAACAGTCATCTCAGTTTTTGAATAAGAGCGTATGGTCACATAAGATTCAAATCCATTGTCGTTTTTAATCGCGAGCCCCGATTCGACCAAATCACCAATATTCCCATCCGAATTTTTTTTGAAAATTTGATACGTGGGGATTTCGTTCGCGTCGGCAATCGTTTTGATGCGGATAAATTCATTTCCGGCGATATCTTTCAAATCGGAATAAATGCGCACTTCGATTTCTCCGTTTTCACCTGTGCGGTCAACAACCTTACGGAGAGTTCCGGAATTTTTTTCAAAACTAGCGCGCAAATCACCGAAGACAGCGGTCAACCAGGTTTCGCCATTTTCATTCTTCTCTTCAACAACCGAACCTTCATCCGTCGGCGTTTTTTCAAACAGTGTTCTGGCATTGGAAAGAAAATCTTCGTTCGAAGCTAAAACATCGGCATCCAGCGTCACGCTCGTATTTTCTGCAGCCGCAGATTTTTCTTTTGCGGGAGGAGCTTCGGGTTTTGATAACGGAGATTCGGTCTGATCATTCCAATCCTGAAGAAAATGTGTGTCTTTTAAATCTTGTTTGCTTTTTGAAATATCCGGGGCTGGAATCGCGGCAACCGCGCCGGCAGGATTTGCGAACGCGAGTTGTATATCATTTTGAGTAAGTAGAAAGGTGACGATCACAATAACGCTAACGAGCTTTAAACCCATCGGCTTTTGCTCTTTGTGACACGCCATTAAGGACATATGTAAGTGAACGCCCCTTGTGAGTAATTTATCTTTCAGTGACCAAAAAATAACTTTAGATAACTCGACCTGTTAAAAAGTTTACCTACTGATATATACCCTGTCAAACTTGATTTTTACTCTACAGCGGCATTCCCCTTGCGAAGGAGTTCTAAGTCCTTTGAATATGGGATGTTAGAGAGTTGAGAAAAGATGAATAAAAAAGCAGGATATTCGAGCCTTTTTTAAAGACTTTAAGAAGATTTAACATTTACTGGAATTTTTGGCCTTTTCAAAAAAGACAGAATTTCAGCTAAAACCTTCGACATTTTTTTATTTTCCGAACAATTAATGGTAATCAACCCAGGCTCTCTTCGGAACCAAGTCATCTGACGTTTCGCGAAATGACGGGTATTTTTTTGAATATCTGACAAGACCGTTTGAGGATCATTTTTTGCGTTCAAAGCACAGAATATTTCTTTATACCCAAGAGCTTGCTTCGCGGTGTCAGAGATTTTTATTTGGCGCAACTTCAAAACCTCCTTGACAAGACCCCGCTTAAACATCAACTCGACACGGCGCTCGATGCGCGAGTAAATTTCTTCCCGGTTACGGTCAATAGAGAAAACAAAAACCTCATACCCTAAATCAATTAATCCCGGAATCTTCTTACCGCCCGATTTTAAATCTTCCGATATCTCAATCGCGCGGATCACTCTCCGTAAGTTATTGGGGTGAATTTTGACAGCCCTTTCCGGAGAAATTTTAACAAGGTGGTCATGCGCATACTGTTTTCCAAATTGGCTCGCTAAAGATTCCCATTTTTTCCGCAAAGCCAAATTCTGAGCCGGCAGCTGATCAAGACCATTTAAAAGCGCGCGGATGTAAAGCCCGGTACCCCCCGCCACAATCACGTTCTTTTTCTTTTTATGGATTGCTTTAATTTTTTTTTGAGCTAACTTCAGATAATCAAAAACGGAAAACTTTCGAGCGGGAGAAATAATATCAATCAGATGATGCTTAATTTTCGCGCGTTCCGCGCGGGTGGGTTTATCCGTCCCAATATCCATGCCCTTATAAACTTGCATGGAATCCGCGGAGATAATTTCAGCTTTTAATTTTTTCGCTAGAAGCAGCGCAAGACGTGATTTTCCGGAAGCCGTAGGGCCTGTAATTATGATGACGGTAGGCTTCACATGCTTTCGGGCTGCGAAATACCGAGAATCTCAAGACCGTTTTTCAGCACGATCCGTGCCGCGTCTGCTAAAAGAAGGCGGGCGTCCGTGAGCTCGCTATCGTCGGTAACAATTCGCTGGAGTGAATAGAATTTATGGAAACACATTGCCAGATCTCTCAAATAGTCCGCCAAAGCATAGGGCTCAAGCGATTGCCCTGCCCGGATAAGCGTGTCGGAAAACTCCCCAATCTTGATGATAAGATCCGCTTCTTCCTGCGTTGCCAAACGCTCCAGGTTAACATGTGTTTTCACCGGTCTATCCGCGAACTTTAAGAGACTCGCGATTCTAGCGTGAGCGTACTGTAGATAATAAACGGGATTATCCTGAGTTTTCTCTTTAGCTAGGTCCAGATCAAAATCGAGGTGGCTTTCGATTTTACGCATGACAAAGAAGAAGCGGGCCGCATCGGAACCCACTTCATCTAGAAGTTCCCTCAGAGTGACAAATTCGCCCGCGCGCGTCGACATGCGAACCGGCTGCCCCTTCCGGTATAAGGTCGTCAATTGAACAATACGCACTTCAAGCTGATTAGGATCATGCCCCAGGGCCTGGCAGGCAGCTTTTAACCTAGGGATATAACCGTGATGGTCAGGGCCAAGAAAATCAACCAGCCACGAATACCCACGCTCAAATTTATAGTGATGATAAGCGATATCGGGTGCCAAATAGGTATACTCTCCGGAAGATTTTCGAACGACACGGTCTTTATCATCGCCAAAAGCGGTTGTCTTAAACCACAAAGCCCCCTCAGCTTCGTAAAGGTACCCTTGATCTTTTAAATGCTTCAGTGATTTATCCACCGAGCCCTTTGTGTAAAGGTCCGTTTCATTGAAATAATGGTCGAACGAAACATGGATATCCCTCAAATCTTTTTCAATTCCCCGCATAATTTCATCGCCCGCAAACTTCCGGCATGATTCAACCGAAGCCGCATCAGAACCTGGCAACAAAACCTTCTCACCTTTTAATTCAATATATTGCCGGGCAATGCTTTTCAGATAATCGCCTTGATAACCGTCTTCGGGTAAAACCAATGGCTGGCCGAGAGCTTCCTTGCAACGGGCTAAAAGACTCGCCCCCAATAAATTCATCTGCCGGCCCGCATCGTTCAAGTAATACTCTGCTGTTACTTGATGGCCGGTAGCACGCAATATGCGGACGAGCGAATCACCCACCGCCGCCTGCCGCCCATGCGCTATGGTTAAAGGCCCCGTTGGATTCGCGCTTACAAATTCCAAGATAACCTTTTGCGCTTTACCATAATCAGAGTATCCGTAATGGCTTCCTTTTTGATGCGCGTCGACTAAAATTTTTCCGAGTGAAGATTTCTGCAAAAAGAAATTAATGAAGCCCGCTCCAGCAGTTTCGGCTTTACGGATAATTTTTGAATGTTCTCCGCTAAAACTCGGATCTTTCAGAAGCAGAAGCAGTTCATCCGCAATAAGCACGGGTTTTTGGCCGGCAATTTTGGCGAGCTTAAATGCGGCATTGCAGGCAAAATCACCATGCGCGGGATCTTTCGATGCGGATAGATCAAATAGGAAATTGCCGGGAAGGCTTAAATCTTTCCGTTTAGCAAATTCTCCAATGAGCTTAGAAACGATCTGCTCAAGTTGGGTCTTCATAGCCTAGCTGCCTCACCCCAAAGTCTTTCGAGTCCATAAAAATCACGCATATCTCTATGAAACACGTGGACGATCACAGCTCCATAATCCAGAAGAACCCACTGCCCATGATCGAGACCTTCCTTATGCCATACCTTAATACCCTTGGATTCAAGGACATCCATAATATTCTCGGCAACCGCGCGTACATGACGGTCCGAATTGCCGTGCATGACGGCGAAATAGCGGGCAACACTGGTAAGCTTTCCAAGATCTAAAATGACGGGCTCTTCCGCTTTCTTATCGAGCGCGGCTTCCTTCACTAGAAGAGCAATTTTTTTAGGAAGCATTGGGTACCACCTTATGATTATCACTTAGGGTCTGCATGAAGGCGTCATTATACATACCCTTCCCATTGCCCCCAAGAAGCTTTTTAAAGGACGGAATCACGGATGATGAGCTTCCCTGACGGCTTCATTGACGACTACCCCATCCCGGACATTCACCGCTTTCTGCAGTTCTGGGTATCGCGTCAAAGCCTCGCAAAAGGAGGACGCCATGGCAAGAGTATAGTGGATACTTTTCGCGGATATCGCCAGGGATGCGCCATACCCGCTCAGTGATGGAATATTGGGGACTGCAAAGCGGATATTTCCAAAAGAATCGGCATAGACGGGATCATTATAAGAAGTCGGATGAGAATCTGGAAAATTTCCGCCCTGATCGATCGAGATGTCCATAATGACTTTTTTTGTCACCGTACTTGCCCGCTGCAGCTGCTCCCGAGTCATCATTTGAAAAGCTCTTTTACCAGGAACATGTACGGCTCCAATGACGACCTCACTCTGCGCTAGGATACTGGATAAATCTTCTTCGGGAGAAACAATGGCGAACGGTCCTTTTCCAGAAAACTCAGCATTTAACCGCTCCCAGATTTGCCGATTTTTTTCAACCAAAGTAACGGACCCGCCCATTTTTAATGAAAAATCCGCTGCTTTTCGCCCCGCCACACCGCCCCCATAAATTAAAACGCGGCCGATCGTTAAAAAATCAGGCGCGCTTGGATAAAGATTGGCGATGGTTTCCAGGTTCGCCTGAAAACCCGTTGGGTACTCCACCTTCCCGTCACGGAAAATGATGGATCTTGCAAAGAAGGCCGCAAAGGAAGCTGATAGCCCGCCCGCAATCTCACTCATCGGCGCAAGAATGGGAGTACGGCCGTCTTTTTCCAAAGTCTCATAAGCAAGCGCTGTGATTTTCTTTTCGCACAAAACTTTAACGAGGCGGCAATTTTCCGGAGAGGCTAGATGTAGGAAACAAAAAAGAAACTGGCCGGGGCGGAGCAAACCCAACTCTTCATCCAGCGGCTCTTTGACTTTTTGAATCATGTCCGCTTGCGCATAAACCGAGGCCAGACTGGGAAGGATTTTGGCGCCCGCGCGCTCATATTGACCATTTTCAAAACCGGACGCGAGGCCAGCGTCCGATTCGACAAAAACCGTAATCCCAGCTTGTCTGAGAAGCAACACTTGGTCGGGCACTAAAGCAACACGCTTTTCCCTAGATTTAATCTCTTTAGGAATTCCAACAGAAAGCATTTTAGGATTCAAACCGGTTAGTAATGGGCATCCGTCTTCCAAACCAAGCCTTTTCGGTCACGCGCAAAATAGGCGGCGTTTGCCTGCGCTTATATTCATTGTGATCGACTTTTCGTATAACGTCCATAATTAGCGAAGCAGAAATCTTTTTCCGTGATAGCTCTGAAATGATTTCTTCTCGGCTATGATTTTTTTCTATGTACAAGCGCAGAATGCTATCAAGAACAGAATATTTCGGCAGTGAATCTTCATCTTTTTGGTTTGGCCTCAATTCCGCTGACGGCGGCTTCATCATTGTGGAACGAGGAATCACAGCCCCTAACGAATTGCGGAACTCAGCAAGCCGATAGACATCCGTTTTATAGACATCCCCAATGACACTCAATCCCCCGGCCATATCCCCATACAAGGTACAATAACCCATCGCGAGCTCAGATTTATTTCCAGTCGTCAGAAGCAAACAGCCTTCATCATTAGACACATACATAAGTTCCAACCCGCGGAGACGCGCCTGCAAGTTTTCCATCGCGGTGGTAATACTGCCTTTAGCCGCCGGAGGGATTCCGTTTTTCTTTTTTTGCCGCTCATACGTATGAAGCAAAGCTTGATATTTATTCTTAATGGGATAAATCCTGAATTCTATCCCAAGGTTTTTAGCAAGAAGCCCCGCATCCTTCCAGCTTCCTTTAGAGGAATAGAGCCCCGGCATTGTAATCCCCAGCACAGAGTTGGCGCCAAGCGCGTCCCGCGCAATTGCGGCCACAAGCGCAGAATCAATTCCGCCAGAAAGACCGATAACCACTTTTTTAAAATTATTTTTTTTACAATAATCGCGGACCCCCAAAACAAGAGCGTCATAAACTTCATGGATCGGTAAGTCCGAAGACTTTGGAACGAACGGCTGCTTCTGATTAAGCTTTAAATCATAGTAGAACAGTCCTTCCCGAAAAGCCGGGGCTCGAAGCAAAACTTTCCCCCGCGCATCAACCAAAAGACTGCGCCCATCAAAGATCAAATCATCCTGCCCGCCGACTTGATTGACATAGAGAATTGGAACGCCCGCCGCGCGCGCGTGTCGGATTAAAAGATTCTCTCTGACTTGCGGAACTCCAAGGTAAAAAGGTGAGGCAGAAATATTGATTGCGAACCGCATTCCCTGACGAGCAAATTCTCTCATGGGTTTTTGCGAATACTTTTCATCCCAAATGTCTTCGCAAATCGTATTTCCAATTTTTAAAGAACGCCATTTAAAAACCCTGCTTTCTTTTCCAGGCTGAAAAAAAATACCTTCTAGAAACACATCATAGGTCGGCAAAAGCTGTTTGAAATACCGATGAATAATTTTCCCGTTTTGGATCCAGTACATCGCATTAAAATTTTTGGCGCTGGACTGCGCGCTTGGCGCGATAGCGCCAAGAACGGCCGTGATTTTTTTTCCACGGCTTTCCCTAAGAATTAGCTCAAGGTGCTTAAGCCCCTGCTCAACAAACCGTTTTTTATTCGCGAGATCCCAAACTGGATAACCGCAAAGTGACATTTCCGGAAAAACCAAAAGATCGGATTTTTTTGAATCCGCTTCCCGCATCCATGCAATGATTTTGCGGGTATTAGCAGCATAGTCACCTACCGTGGGATTCATTTGCGCGATGGCGATTTTGAGCTGGTTCATATTTCTCTTGGGGGGTGGATGGTGGACCCGAGGAGGATCGAACTCCTGACCTCTACAATGCGAATGTAGCGCTCTCCCAGCTGAGCTACGGGCCCACTAAAACTTCGGTGCAAACTTTTTACTTTCACGAAGGACCGTTCGGAGGGCTTCGAACGCGGTTTTTTGATCAAGCTCATTAAAGATCTCGTGATAAAAACCGGGGAAAGTTACAAGCCGCTTATCCGGAGCACTTATCTTATTAAATATTTCACGTGTTTTCGCGGGATCAACAACCCGCTCAAAGTCTTCCGCCATCAAAACATACAGCGGAAATGGGAATTTGAATTCCGGAATCTGCCCCAAACGGAGTGAGTATATTATCATTTCGGCCAACAAACGCACAGTGATTTTTCGGCGGATCAGCCCGTCTTTTTTATAGTCTTCCATCTCCTGGGGATTGTGCGTTAAGTGCGGCGGATAAACAGGATTCGAGTAAACCATCTTGGGAGCAATGCGGTTTAAAAAAGAATTCATAGCCACGAGAATTGATGGCAAATTTAAGCCAAGGCAAGGCGAAGATAATATAAGACTCGCCAGCTCTGTTGGATGTTTAAGCGCCCAATGAAACGCGATCAGCCCGCCTAAACTATGCCCAAAAAAATCAATTGGTAATACAGCACCGTGTCTTTTTCTCAAAACTTCAACGAACGCCGACACATCATCTAAATAATCTTGAAAGGATTCAATATAAACCTGACGGCCGCCGGACCGGCCATGACCGCGCAAATCCATCATCGCGAAGGCCATATTTCCAGTTGAGAGATTATCTGCAAACTTGACATATCGCCCAGAGTGCTCCCCTTGTCCATGCAGCAGAAGCAGCGTTTCGCTTGGTTTTTCAGGACTGATATAACGGTAAAATATCTTTTCACCGTCTTTCGCGTGAAAATATCCTTCCTGCGTGTGAAGCGGAGTCATCGCTGGTACCCCTCGCCTAGCTTGTACAAACCTTCAAGCACTTCCGCGTATTTTTCCATGACAACCTTACGTTTAATTTTTAAAGTCGGGGTCAAATCCCCGTTTTCCATGCTTAACTCCTCCGGCAGCAACGCAAAATATTTGATTTTTTCATAAGACGCAAAATCTTCCGTGATTTTATCTATTTTCTCTCTGTACCAGCCGTAAACCGCAGCGTGTTTCAGCAGATCCTGCCAAACCGTTCCAGCCAGTTCATGCACTTCGGCAAACTTTAAAAGCTCCGTTCTATTCGGAACAATTAAAGCAACAAGGTAGTTTTTTTTGTCACCAAGAACAATCACTTGAGAAAAAGCAGGATCGCAAAGCAAAGCACCTTCGATATTTTGCGGCGGAACTTTCTTTCCGCCTGATGTCACAATAATGTCCTTCTTTCGATCTGTAATTTTTAAATATCCGTCAGATGTAAATTCTCCGATGTCACCCGTTCTGAACCAGCCATCGGGAATGACCTCTGCTGTAGCCTCAGGATTTTCATAATATCCTTTCATGACACAAGGACCTCGCGTAGCAATTTCTCCCTCCTCCGTAATTTTAACTTCCACATTAGGAAGGACTTTTCCAACCGTCCCAAAACGATGCTCCTTTTCTGTGTTCACCGTAATGACAGGAGAGGTTTCGGTTAACCCATACCCTTCGAGAATTAAGACCCCGGCGGCACCAAAAAACTCAGCTAATTCCTTGTTTAAAGGTGCCCCTCCTGAAATAAAAAAGCGGATCCGTCCGCCCAATTGCCGCTTAATTTTCTTGAAAACAAGAATTTTCGCGATTGCGTACTGAATCCTGAGCATAAGGGACGGCTTTTGATTCATCGCCTGCAACTGAACCGTTTCTCTCCCAACACTCACGGCCCAATGGAAAAGCCTCTTAAGATTGCTGGGAGCGGCCGCAACCTTTTCAATGATCTTCGCATGAATTTTTTCATAAAAACGCGGCACAGCAGCACATACCGTCGGCCGAATGGCTTGAATATCGTCCGGAACGGTTTGCATACTCTCTGCGTACGCGATTCTAGCCCCATGAAATGCCATAAAGTAATATCCCGCTAAACGCTCAAAGACATGGCTCAAAGGCAAAAAAGAAAGCGCGACATCCCTTTCAGAAATTTTAATTTTTTCGCGGGCGCCGATATAATTTTGAACAAAATTCGAATGCGTCAGCATGACACCTTTCGGTGCCCCGGTAGTCCCAGAAGTGTAAATAATGGTCGCGACGGAAGCCGCTGAGACAGAATTGGCGCTGGCTTCAAAACCAAGAGGATCAACCGGTGCTTTTGAAATTAGAGAGCCGAGACACTCGATACCTTGCCGAAGAATGATTCCCGTCACCTGATCAAACGTGATTATTTTTTTCACACGAGACAAATCACAGGCTGCTTCTGCCCCCAACTTTTGCACCTGAACCGCGCTGGAGACAAACAGCAAGTTCACACCGGAATGAACAAGAATGTATGATATTTCTTTGGCAGTAAGCGTCGGGTAAATAGGGACAACAATGGCACCAAGGGCAAGCGCCGCAAGATCCGCATAGGTCCACTCCGGTCGATTTTCAGACAAAATCCCGACGCGGTCACCTGCCTTAATACCAAACGATTTTAAGACATAGAAAGTTTTTTCAACAGATGATTTCCAATCAGCCCAAGTTAGGGAATGAAACTGGCGGGTAACTTTATCTTTATAAGTTAATGCGGCGTGAACGCCGAACTTGCTGGCTCGATTTAAAAATATTTGAGCGAGATTGAAATCAGACTCATTAAGATGCGGCACGGAGAATTTGCCGGTTAGCGGCGAATACTTTCGGTTCTTTTAATCGATTCGAGCATCTCTTGATTTTTCTGCGTCTGACTCTGAATAAGCCGAATTTTTTCTTGCCGCAAAACTTCGCCGGCATCAGTTGCGCGATAAATTGGCGCGGGAGATGCGCCGGAGTTTAGCTGGCTAAGAATCTTTTGATGCGCCCGCGCTTGATCACTAATTTGCGCGATATCTTTCGCTTGAGAGCCGGATCCAATTTTTAAATTTTCATTTACCTTAATAATATTTTCAATCCGTTTCTGCAGCTCGGCAATTTCCGTAGGATTCTTCACCGTAACATTCGGTTGGGCGGTTTCTTCAGGCCCCCGCCCCGCTTCCGAGCTTTTACGCTTCTTCTTTTGATTGGCTAATTTAGTTGTCTTTTGACTCGCACCAGCTTCAGATTTTACTGACACTTTGACAGCGCTAGAAGTTTTGGTCTTTGGCGTAGCGGGGCTTGATTTAAGTTCTGACTTTTGGGTTGATTGCGTTTGGGGTTTGTTTTTATTCTGCGCCTGTTGCTGGACGTCCCAGGGCCATTGAAAACCTAGCGACACCACAGAAATAATCACCACGGCAAGAATTGCTTGTTTATTTCTCATAGACCCCTCTTTTTTATATTTATAAGTATTGCTTCGTCGTTGTAATTCTACCTGATTGACTGCTTGTAATCAATTTTTTTAGCATTTTATGCATACCTAGGAGACCATTAAAGCTTTTATATCGACTATTTGCTCTCTGGTGCGTTCTTCCCCAATCTTGATAAACTTCTGAGGCGAATAAAACTCCGCCCAGTGCGCCTCTTGCACAATGGGATGTATTACTACATCCGCTTGAGACCCCCAAAGTTCAGCCATTTCATATTCCATGAACTGAATGGTGCTCATGATGACGTTAAAAATATTAACAGCATAGCGGCCATACACTTTATCTGCGGTTTGAGCCAGTGTTCTCACCCAAAAATTCCGTTGCGCAAGTTCCTCTTTCTGCCTTTTCTTAATCTCTTCTCGAATCCTGTTTCGCTCAATGCGGTCCTTGGGACCGGATAAGACGTTGACCGCAATAATCTTCTTAACCCCCATTTTAGTCAAAACCCGTACTGGCATCGGATCCACAACTCCCCCGTCTATCAAATACTTTCCTTGATAAAGAAAAGGGCGAAAAATTCCCGGTATTGATGATGATGCGCGAATGGCATCGGCAACCCTGCCAGATTCGAAAATGTATTCTTCGGATGTGAATAGATCGGCGGCAATAATTTTTGTCGGTATAAGAAGATCCTGAAAAGTTTTATCCCCTAGGTAATTCTCGAAAAATTTAAGGACCTGATTACCTTTAAAGAAACCTTTGTGAGCAATAGAAACGTCATGGAACCCAAGCAATTTAAAAAATCCGCTTTTCCGATCAATGGAGCTTGCTATTTTCTCCAACTCATCAGCTGAATAACCAGCCGCCCAAAAACCGCCCACTAAAGCGCCGATACTACATCCGGCAATGACATCTATATGAATGCCTTCCTGCTCCAAAACCCTCAAAACACCAATATGCGCTAGGCCATAAGCAGCTCCACTTCCGAGCGCTAGCCCTAATAATGTTCCCGCCATTTCTTTGGCCATAAAACGGATAGTGGTTTCATAACGCTGCGCATTGTCCGCTTTAACTGGCAATTGCCCAAATATTTTCGAGCGGAGAATGGCTTCCCTCTCTGCATACTCAACTGCATCATTTTTGCTATGTGCAGGGAGAATCGTCTTGATATCGTTTATGCCAAACCCGAAAGTCTCTTGAAGGTCTTTAATCATTTCAGCCGATTGTGACAGGTTGGTCGGATCTGCTTCCGAATAAAGATAAACCCTGTCAGACTGCCTTAAAGTTTTGAAAGCAATCTGATTAATTTCAATAGGAAGTCGAATCATTAAGTAATCATATCGATATGTCAAAAAAGTTATCAAAGCGTTAATTTTCTTTTCATCAATATCCCCTTGAGAAGGTAGATTGACATGCAGGAAATGAAAACCGCTCTGTGTGTCAACTACAACCCTGTTAAGCTCTGATTCTTTGGATGGATCGGTATTTAACAAATCAAGGCTGGCAGCAGCAGGATCACGGTGAATCAATTCGCGCCAGTAAGCATCGGCGGGATTCACAAAATCAACGAGGACGACTCTGCGTTTTGTTTCCATTGCGAGGCGAGATGAAAAATCCACCCAAAATTGCAAAATATTTTTTGCGCCAACTCGAGAATAAAGGGAGGCAATCTTAACCTCGCGGCGATGACTAGCATCAAAATTACGCGATAAACGATGCCCTAAACTCCGGCTCAAATAAAGTGCCAGAGCAGGAATGTCTGACATCAGTTTTAAAAAATCTTCTTTTTCAAAACGAAGAATAATGCCGTCGCGCTCCGCTTCCACAGATCCGCTATGAGGACGGTTACTTAATAAGGACGCTTCGCCAAAATGATCGCCTCGGTAAAAGTAAACAAGAGTATCTCCTTTTAAATCTGTGCGGGATTTGATAAAAAGACGGAATTGGCCAGAAATGACCACATAAAACGCGTCGGAGGGCGTGCCTTCATGATACACGATATCACCGCGCTTAAATTCCAGCATGCGCGCTTTTTTTTCAACAATTCTCTGTTCCGCAGGATTTAATGTCGAAAAAACAGGGATTTCGCCAAGAGAATATTCTTTTGCGATCTCGATTTTACGTCCAAATGAAAACAGTGCCATAACAGATTATTTATCGGCAGGATGGACAAAAAAATCAAATAGAAAGAAGGCGCTTAATCTCTCGGGCCCAGATGGCCCGAAGCTGGCGGGACTTTATGCGTCGCATGCGCGGCAAATAGCTCTTATAACGGACCAAACCCAGGTTTTTAGAAACCGGCCAAAATCCAGAGGCTTTCGCGGCCAGCTTTGCCGCTCCCCAAGCTGTCGCTTCCGAGATACTAGAAACGCGAATAGGAACGCCTAAAAGATCCGCCTGGAATTGCATTAAAAAGTGATTTGCCGTGGCCCCTCCGTCCACCTTAAGACTTCGAATTTGGACATGCGCGCTTTGCTGTATTCTTTCGATGACGTCTGCGGATTGCTGCGCGATTGATTCTAAGGCCGCTCGAATAAGATGCGCCTTTGTCGTCCCCCGCGTAATCCCGCTGATCATCCCTCGAACATCAGGATTCCAATAAGGCGAACCCAGACCAGAGAAAGCTGGAATCAATGTTATCCCGCCGGTATCCGTAAGACCGTGAATTAATTTTTCAGATTCTCGTGCGGCTTTAAACAAATGAAGCCCATCGCGGAGCCATTGAACCACAGCTCCGCCGATAAATACAGCTCCCTCAAGAGCATAACTGCACCGCCCCTTCGCGTCACAAGCAAGCGTCGTCAAAAGTCCCGGAATGGGTTTCATTTTACGATGACCGACATTCGTCATAACAAAACATCCGGTACCATAAGTATTTTTCGCGTCCCCATTTCTTACGCAGTCTTGACCATATAAAGCGGCCTGCTGGTCACCGATCATGGAATAGATCGGAATTCCTGCAGCAAGACCTTCCCGCTTCACAGTCTTTCCAAATAAAGAGGCGGAATCCTGAACCTTCGGCAAAATTTTTCGCGGCACGGAAAACAGCCTAATCAAATCCTCATCCCATTTTTTTTGATGAATATTAAAGAGAAGCGTACGCGAGGCATTCGTAAAATCAGTGATATGAGAATTGCGTCCCGTCAAATTCCAAAGCAGCCACGTATCAATCGTTCCGAAAAGAATATCCCCGCGAAAAGCTTGGCGTTTAATGCCCGGGAGATGATTAAGAATCCAGCGGACCTTAGTTGCGGAAAAATAAGGATCCAAAACCAAACCGGTTTTCTCGCGAACCATCTTTTCCTTTTTTCTCTCCTTCAAAGAAGCGCAAAACTGAGAGGTTCGGCGGTCTTGCCATACAATCGCGCGGTGAACAGGACGTCCCGTCCTGCAGTTCCACAGAACAGTAGTTTCCCGCTGATTGGTAATGCCGATAGCCGCGATTTGTCGGGAGTCCGCACGCGCTGTTTTTAGGGCAGTTCGAATAACAGAATCGACTGACCTGAGGATTTCGACGGCGTTATGTTCTACCCAGCCGGGCTTGGGATAATACTGAGGGTATTCCTGGTACGCGCTGGCGGCTACAGCTCCCCGGTGCGAATAAAGAATCGCGCGGGAACCTGTGGTCCCTTGATCGATGGCGAGTATAAATTTATCGTTTTTCATTATTTACTAAATCGGCGGATCATCAAAATTTATGAAGAAATAAAAAGGGCCGCTACTAAAAAGTAGCGGCCCGGAAAACTTAGAGATGGATGATTTAACCGACGAGTTCTTCCGGATCAGAGAAATCATTAACCTTTGTTTCCAGCCAATGATTATACGCGTAATCCAACACACGAAACTTATCCACCGGATCCATCATCATAAACCTTACGCCCGAATCAAATCCTTGCTGCCTGCCTTCCGCTGGGCGGCTCCACATAATTCTGCCGGAAGTATGAATCGGCTTAGGATCATCGGGAATGGTGATCTCAAGATCTAACGTAGAACCTTCCTTAAGAACTCCGGATGAATTAATTTTGATTCCTTCGCGGGAAAGATCTTTGCTCAAACTAATCCCCTTTGTCTCGGGCACTTCAGGAGCTTGATATTTCACACTCATGTAAGCATCAAACCGCTTGAACTTCCTTCGATCTTTGTCCATGAGCTCCTCCTCTGCAGGTTTCGTAGTTTTCATTGAGAATCCTTTTGGTTAAAAAATTTTAATACTTTAATAATGCGTTAAATTAACTGAGCACAAGTGTGGTATGGGTACAAAAAAAATATAACACATGGTTTTTTGATTTACAAGGGCAGCAAAGAAATATTTTCTATAGAGAAAAATTGGCGATTACCGGAAATTGGTAAACTGGATCGGAATATCAATTTTTGCTGTCCTTAGCTGGTTCATGACCGCCTGGAGTTCGTCTTTTGACCTGGAGGATACCCTTATCTGGTCTTCCTGTATAGCGGCCTGCACCTTAAGTCTAAGATCTTTTATAATCTTAACGATTTCCTTAGCCTTATCACTAGGGATCCCTTGAACCAGCGTCACATCTTGCCTCAGTGTGCCCTCGAAAGCCTTTTCCGGATCATTAAATTGAAGGGATTTAACCGCAATTTTCCGGGCAATCACGCGCCCCTTTAAGATATCATGAAGGTTTCTGAGCTTAAGATCATCATCCGCGATAATTTTGATTTTCGTTTCTTTATCATCTTTAACAAGCTCAATGGAACTCTTGCTCCCCTTAAAATCAAATCTTGTGTTTAATTCCTTAACGGCTTGATTGACAGCATTGTCAATCTCCTGCAAATTGATTTTTGAAACAACATCAAAGGAAAAATCTTGGGGCATTGCAGTTACCGCGTAATGTTGGCTGGATTTTTTTGCGCTTCCGTCATCACAAAGTGACGGATGCTCTCAAAAGAGGAGATTTCGAGATTAAGAAATTCTATCCCGGTATCGTACATGGTTTTTTTAGACTTTCCTTCATGGGTAGGAACGACCCAAACAACCTTACCCACACATTCAACCGCGGGTGAAGTTTCATCAATCTCTAGCTTGACACGGCAAGGCGCGAATCTTTCAAGCTGACGGGAAAGAATGACACACACACCCCCAACTCCGACATTTTCTGTGATTGCATTTAGCGGAGTAGACTGAGCATCCGATTGAATGCTAATCTCACATCGAAGATTAACTCGGGGAAATTTTCGCTTGTTAAATCCATCCCACATAAAAATCCTACGAGAGGTTAATCAAGGCTTCGAACAAAAGCATCTTGAAAGGAGCGTGAAACTTCTTTCTTCTTAAACTGTTCAAGTCTTTTCTCCGCGTCTTGAGCGGAAGTAAACCGGCCAATAAATACGCAGTAGTACACCTTACCGGTTGAGCGGGTCAAGGGTTTCACAAAACTCGGCATTCCGCTTTCCTTAATTTTAGAACTTAACCGCTTCGCATCATCTTCGGTGGCAAATGTAGCAACCTGAATGACGTGAGAACCTTGTTTATAATCAGACATTTGAAGCGCCCCATCTGCTTCTCGCAAAGAGACGGCTGAGGTTTCTTCCGCGGCAACGGGCGTCAACGCAGGCTCTTCAATCTTTACTACTGGAACCGCCTTAATTTCTTTTTTCTTAAATCCAAAGAAAGAAGATGCTGCCACTTTCTTTCTGGGAGCCTTCATTGCGGCTTCACGGCGGATATTAAGGTGATGAATACTAAAAAGCAGCGACGCCAAAACGATGATCCCGCCAATCCAATAGGCGCTGGTTCTTACCTTTGCTTTACGGAAATCGAGAGCAACAAAAACCTGAGCAAAAGAGCGTATCATTAAGCGCAGCACAGAAAATACCGCATTTCCAAGAACCCTCAGAGCTTGCCCTAAATAGTCCCCCACTTTATCGCCAATTGAAGGTCCTTTAGGCGTTAAAGTTTTGGGGCGCGCTTCCGGCTGATTCCGATCACGGAAACGCTTTTCATCCGAAAGCGGCTCAGTGTATTTCGGACGAGTTTCTTGCTTTTTTTCTCCATTTTCAGAACGGACAGAAGGCGCCTGCTGCGGCTCTGGTTTCGAGATTGTTGCCGTGGACTTAAATAAGTCTCTAGATTCTACCGGCGGAAGATTAACAGAAACTGCGGGTTTAGATGGCGGTAAAGACTTAAGCGAGTAATCATCCCGCACCGTGGATGAGGATGATCGGTAGGATCCGTATAGCTTGTCTTGAATTTCTTTTTCAGACAACGTTCTTAACTGTTCATTCACCTTCTTTTTGCTGCTGCCTAAAAGTCCCATTTTTATGGTAGAGATTAAATTATCTCGCCCCTTTCACTGCATTCCGTATGGAAAGCGCAAATTTGAGTAGCTCAACTGGACCCAGCGCTAGTTTCGCGCGTGGAACGAAACCTTTTTTTTGACACAACTTCGCGGCTGCTTGCATCTTCGATGTCGTGCGAAAAATCAATTCCTCATAGCCCATCTCGTCGCAGAACTGAATAGCCCGGTCAATTAATTTTAAGCCAAATTGCTGCTTCCGGTAAGGCTTCGCAACAAACAACCTGCGAAGCAGCGCGACACGATCATCTTCTTTTTTAATTGCCACAGTCCCGATAATTGCGGCACCATCGGTCGCAACAAAAAAAGCATCCCCTAAACCTTGGTAAGCTTTTTCGATGTGGTCTATGTCTTCCATGGGATATGCCGACATATCTTCTGTAAACTCTTCATTCATAATTTGAGTGATGAGCCGCTGCACAGCGGGTTTATCCTCAAGCGTATACCGGCGTATGGAAGTCATTAAAATCCTTTCGAAACAGGTTATTTCTTTGCGCCCTTGTCAGCAGGTTTTGCTGCGGGAGCGGCTTTTGCGGCTGCGGGAGCGGCCTTACCAGCTGCTGGCGCCGCGGCCCCTGCTGCGGGTGCTGCTCCGGCTTCTGCTGGAGTTTCCTTGGTTTTCTTGACTTTCACTTTGACCGATTTCACTTTTGGTAGGCCAAGTGCGGTCGCGCGTTCACCCCATTTATTTTGCTCCTGAAGTTTTTTAATGCGCTCAAAACGCTTCAGCACATTACGATGCTTTGTGCCGACGCTGTCAAATCGAAGACTTGGATGTTGTGACATTTTCTTAGTGCCTTTCTCTAACTTTTTACCGATTTTAAATTTGCTGAATTTTTTGGAATGACAATCGGTATGGTCGGGAATTATACCTGCATTCGCTGGAAATAGCTAGCCTAAAAGTGAGTTTTTTAGACGCAAGTCGATAGTTTATGCGAGGTTAAAACCAGCGCTTCAATGCAAATACTTGATGGTTTTTGACTCAGCTTAGGCCGTGGGAACGACCCTGACATAGGCGTCTTTTGGGACAATGCCCTTATCCTTCAAAACCTTCAGCGCTTTGCTAGCTTCAAGCCGTGTCTCAAAGGAATCAACACAGACCTGATGAAACTTTCCGCTGCCAATCGTAAAAGGCTCGCGGCCCGCATCGGTAAGACGCTTAAATTCCTTGTCAACCTGCGCCTTTGAAGTAAAGGTAACAATCTGAATGGTAAACTTTCCCGACGGACGCGCTTCGGAAACAGGCTGTTCTTTTACTACTGGGGCAGCTTTAGCGATTGGTTTACTGACTGTATTCGCTGGGGCATCTGACTTTAGCGTAATTGACGCTTCGGACTTCACGGGAGCCGCAGGCGCAACAACAGCCGCCTGATTCGCGAAAATTTTATCTCTGAGCTCTTGAAGAACCCGCTCATGTTTATCTCTTTCAGCCCGAAGCTCTGCCAAAGCAAATTTCTTTCCCTTTTCAACACCAAATGAAAAGATCATGACATAGATCACCAAAAGGCCAATGAAACCAACAAGGGCTTGGTCCAGACGGATGGAAAAACGGTAACGTTCTAAAAAATCAGTGCGGTTCGTGGTGCTGCGGGACTGGGAATTTGTTAATGTGGCTGCTCCGAATAAATCTGTTTGCATGGTTTTTCTCCTTCAGCGAATAATTTACGGCAAGAATCGCTGAAGACATGAGCGCTTTTTCGCACTTTTCTTTGCAAGTTTTGGTAATCAACTTCAACAATTCCAAACCGCGGATCAAAACCATGCGCCCATTCAAAATTGTCTAAAAGAGACCAGTAGAAAAAGCCTCGAATGTCCGTACCTTCCTTCTTTGCGCGCGCGGTTTCAGCTGTATGGGCTAAAATGTACCGCTGCCTCTGTTCATCGTTAAAAGCACAGATCCCATTCTCCGTAATCATGAGAGGAAGGCCGTATTTTTTTAAACTCATCAAGCAGTGATACAGTCCTTTTGGATAAATATCCCACCCCATCGTGTTCAATTCGGAGATTTGACCCGCATGGTGATCCTTCGGGCATGCGGTTCCTAAAATCCCAGCACTCTCCAAACCATTGAACCGGATAAAATCCCGCGTATAATAATTCACCCCAATAAAATCGAGAGTCTCCGATCTTGGCAATAACTCACAAAACATTCCCGGGAAAAACAAAAAACCCGTCGTTAACGCGTCAAGAAAAAGGCGGTTAAAAAACCAACCCCGAAAAAAAACGCTCAGGCGGTCAAGCAGTGACCATTTATTGCACGGCATAAAATAGCCCATATGTTTCGCGATCGAAACCCAGACAGGCTGGTTTTGACGCGAATAGAACTCATGAATGACTTCGTAAGCACGGATATGCGCAAGGATTTGATTGCGGACCACCTTCATTGAATCCGTGAAAGAACTGATGCCTGGCGGCCAAAGTCCAGCAAAATAGCCGTGATACAAATAAACAAGCGGTTCATTGATGGTTATCCAAAACCGGACATGTCTACCAAATGCTTCAATAACTCGCCGCGTAAACCGCGCAAAGTAAAAAGGTGTTTCTTCAGATAGCCACCCCCCTTTTTCCGCAAACCATTGAGGACTCGTAAAGTGGTGAAGGGTTACAACCGGCTCAAGCCCCTTGGCTTTTAATTCTTGAAAGACTTTCTCATAATGATCAAACGCTTCCTGGTTCCATTCATTTTCTCGGGGTTCTAAACGGCTCCATTCGATAGAGAAACGGTGGGCATTATGTCCGAGCTCTTGCGCGATTTTAAAATCTTCAGGATACCGGTGGTAATGATCGCAGGCAATGCCGGAAGGAGTTTTAAGACGGCCGGAAACTTCCCAAGCCCACCAGTCATTGTGAACATTTTGACCTTCAACCTGATGCGAGCTTGTGGCTGCTCCCCACAGAAAAGGAAACGGCCTCATTACTTAGCGAGCTTGACCCTCTTCGGGGGCCACCAGATAAAGAATGCTTTGCCGACCATATTTTTCGCGGGAACAAATCCCCAATTACGGCTGTCTGAGGATTGAGCCGAATTATCGCCTAGGGCAAAATAGCTTTGCTCGGGGACAGTGATCACTTCTTTGGTCTTACCAAAGTCCCAATCATCACGGTTATAATAGTAATGATCAGAAAATGGCGGCTGCTCAAGCGCGTTTCCATTAACAATTAACTTCCCATCACGAATTTCAATCCGGTCACCAGGCAGTCCAGCCAACCGCTTCACAAAATCCTTTTTAGGATCCTTGGGATATCTGAAAACAATAATATCGCCCCGTTCGGGTTTATGAAAACGGTACGAAACTTTATCCACAAAAATCCTGTCTCCCTCGAGAAAGGTCGGGCGCATCGAACCTGTCGGAATCTTATAAGGGCCTAAAAGAAATGTACGGATAAAAATGGCAAGAATGGCCGCGACAAGAAACGGCTCTCCCCAATTCTTCCACTTATCCTTGCACCATTCCTTCTTCCGGGTATTGAAATAATCAACCTCGTCGGCGATTTTTTTTCTGTAAATAATTAACAGGGCGAGCGCGCCCAGAATTCCAAGAATTATTTTCACCGGCGTCATCATTCGTCCACCCGCAGCACAGTAATAAAAGCCTCTTGCGGCAAATCAATACGGCCTACTTTTTTCATCCGCTTCTTTCCTTCTTTTTGTTTTTCCAAAAGCTTCCGTTTGCGCGAAATATCGCCACCGTAACATTTTTCGGTAACATTTTTTCTCATCGCGCTGATCGACGTGCGGGCGATAATCTTAGACCCCACAGCCGCTTGAATCACTACCTCAAACATTTGCTTCGGGATCACTTCTTTCAGCTTTTCGACTAAATTTTTACCGCGATGATAGGCCTTTTCATGAAAGACAATACTCGAGAGCGCGTCTACCGGCTCTCCGTTAATCATCACATCCAACTTTTGCACTTTCGCCGGCTTAAAGTCAATGAACTCATAATTAAAAGAGCCGTAGCCAGAAGTCACGGATTTTATTTTATCATAAAAATCCATCAGAACCTCTCCAAAAGGCATTTCATAAATCAGCATCACGCGCTTAGCATCAAGGTATTCGGTTGTCTTATAAATTCCCCGCCGGTCCTGGCAGAGCTGCATGATCGGCCCCGTGCTCGTCGCGGGAATCATGATATGAGCCCGGATATAAGGCTCTTCAATCCATGCGATTTTGTTTGGATCCGGAAGCTTGGTGGGGTTTTCAAGTTCTTCCACTTCCATCTTCAGGTCAATGATGCGGTAAACCACGTTAGGCGCCGTAATCAAAAGTTCCAGATTGAACTCGCGTTCAAGACGTTCTTTCGCAATATCCATATGAAGCAGGCCTAAAAACCCGCAGCGGAAACCGTGCCCTAGGGATGCTGAGGATTCCGGGACATAGACGAAGGAAGAATCATTAAGACGCAATTTGCCGAGCGCGTCGCGGAGCATATCAAAATCCGCGGGATTAATCGGGTAAAGGCCGCAAAAAACCATCGGCTTGGCTTCGTGGTATCCCGGTAAAGGTTCACTGGCGGGATTATTCACGAGCGTCACCGTGTCCCCGATTTTCACCTGCGAAACGTCGCGGATACTCGCCGTGATATAACCGACTTCGCCGACACCGAGACTGGGTACCGATTCAGGATGCGGATTAAAAATCCCCATATCTTCACAGGCCGGATAACTCGCCTTGGTCTGCATCATCATAAAAGCATCACTTTTTTTGATACTTCCTTCAATAACGCGGATATAGGTCACAATCCCTTGATAAGTATCAAACTTCGAATCAAAAATAAGCGCCTTAAGCGGTTTGTCCGGATCCCCTTGCGGCGGCGGAATTTGATCAATAATGGCCTGCAGAATCGCGGCCGCGCCTTGCCCCGTCTTCGCGCTGCATAGAATAATTTCTTTGGGATCAATCGTTAAAAACTCGGAAACTTCCTTGACCACTTTTTCGGTCTCCGCCGTGGGCAAATCAATCTTCGTGACAATCGGAATCACTTTCATATTTCTTTCCATCGCTAAATAAAGATTGCTCACAGTCTGCGCTTGAATTCCCTGCCCCGCATCAACTAATAAAAGAACGCCTTCGCAAGCAGCAAGACTTTTGGACACTTCATAGGTAAAGTCGACATGCCCAGGCGTGTCGATAAGATTGAGAACATGCCCTTTATACTTAATGCGGACCGCGCGGGCTTTGATGGTAATTCCGCGCTCACGTTCAAGGTCCATGTCATCAAGAATTTGTGCGTGAAAATCACGGGGAGAGATAGCGCCGCTATCTAAAAGCAATCGATCGGCCAGCGTGGACTTGCCATGGTCGATGTGAGCGATAATGGAGAAATTCCGGATCTTACTTGAATCCATGGTTAACAGGCCTTGGAGAGCGCTTGGATGGCCTGAGCCCTATCCTTCTTATTAAATACCGCTGAACCAGCCACCAGGATATCGGCACCCGCCTGAATAGCCAGGGGCGCGGTTTCCGCGTTAATTCCGCCATCCACAGAAATCAGCCCCTTAAATTGAGGGCGCAGCTGTTTTACTTTTTCAATCATCTCTGGCATAAAAGATTGGCCGCCAAAACCAGGTTCGACCGTCATAATCAAAATAAGTTCCAAACTTCTCAAATAAGGTTCAATCGCGGATACCGGAGTTTTTGGGCGGACAGAAATGCCCGGTTTGGCTCCGCCGCGGCGGATTTGATCGATCGTTTTCTGAACATCTTTACAGGCTTCTACATGAATCGTTATCCAATCAGAACCCGCTTTGCGGAAATCGTCAATATACCGGGCAGGTTCATCAATCATCAGATGCACATCTAAAGGGAGCTTGGTCACTTTGCGAATCCAAGAAATAACGACAGGGCCAATCGTAAGATTTGGAACAAAATGACCGTCCATCACATCCACATGGATCACATCGCATCCGGAGGCCTCAACATCTTTGATTTCATCCGCCAAACGGCCGAAATCCGCGGATAAAATACTTGGGGCAATTAAAATTTTATTTTGTTTCATATTAGAAAGAAAAATCCTTTTGAATTTGATTCTGCATTTTAGTGTCAACCGGTCCAATCATAGCAAGATTCAGATTCTGCTGACGGAATATTTTTTCAGCGATTTCCTGCACGTCCTTTTCAGTGACTGAATCAATTTTTTCCTGAATGCGGTTCCGGTCAGGAAGCTCCTTCTTATCAAGGACGCGCTCGCCCGCCCAAAGCAGGTGATCCAGCGTGTCTTCAAGCGCCATGCAAAGCTGGCTCATAAAATAATCTTTAGCTCTCCGAAGCTCTCCCGCCTTGACGCGTTCTTTGGATATTTTTTTTAGTTCCTTAAGAATCACTTGAATGGCCATCGGAGCTTTTTTTGTTTCAACGCCCGCGGAAATACTGAATGCTCCCGTGTCGTGATAAAAACTTGATCCGGATTTAATTTCATAAGCAAGACCGCGCTTTTCACGCACCTCCTCAAATAAACGGCTCGACATATTGGCTCCTAAAATAACATTCATGAGCCCCAACTTATACCGGTCAGGATGAAAACGGGATAACCCGTGAAATCCAATGACCAAATGGGTTTGCTCTGTTTTCTTTTCATAAATATGCGTTTTGGGTTTTAATTGCTTTGAAACCGCCGCTTCGAAAGACGATTCCGGCAGGTTCGATTTATAAGAAAAAATCCCTTCAATCTGAGCGATCACCTCTTCAGCATTTACAGGGCCCGAGACAGACACCAGAATGTTTTTCGGGTGATAGTGAAGCTTTTTATAATTCACAATCTCGCTCCGGGTGAGACCCGTAACGGTCTTATCCGTTCCCGCGATCGAACGTCCAAGCGGCTGATTCGGCCATAAAAGCTCGCTCATGAGGTCATGCACATGATGCGCCGGCAAATCGCGGTACATTTTAATTTCCTCTAAAATAACCGTCCGCTCTTTTTCAAGCTCTTTCGCATCGAGAGTCGCATCAATCACCATATCTGAAAGGACATCCAGCGCGACCGGCACGTGACGGGCAAGAAGTTTCGCGAAATAACAGGTAGATTCTTCTCCCGTAAACGCGTTCAACATACCGCCCACGCCTTCAATCTCTTCTTTAATCTGCCGGGTCGTGCGCTTTTTTGTCCCTTTAAACAGCATATGCTCCAAATAATGAGAAACGCCGGAAATTTTTGGCGTTTCGTGGCGGGCTCCGGTTTTCACCCAAATCGCGACGCCTGAAGAATCCCGCTCCTGCATGGGGACAATCACTATCTGAAGACCATTCGGAAGAGTTTTATAGACGTATTCCATTGATTCCTTTCATGCTGTATTTCGGGTGAAATCCAAATAATTTTGTAAAATTCTTTGCGCGGCCAGCCGATCACGAACTTCTTTACGGCGCTCACGGCTCATATCCGCGTCCAAAAGAACGCGCTCAACCTCCGCCGTTGTCAGCCGCTCGTCCCAAAAAATCCAAGGAAGATTAATTTGTGTTTTGAACCAGCCGACCTGAGCTGAAATTTTCTGCGCGGCCGGCCCCATCTCACCTTTTAAAGTTTTGGGGAGACCCACCACAATCTTTTCAGCATTATACTCAGCAATCAGCTTATTTAAATCATTCACCAGCTGTTTGCGGCCTGTATAGGCCAGTGAAACCAGCGGCGTGGCAACCATTCCTAATTCATCCGTGACCGCGACGCCAACGCGCTTTTCGCCCATATCAAGCCCTAGGATGACTCCCACTAGGACTTGACCGCCTTAATCATTTTTCGCACAAAGCCGACCGCAGGTTCAATTTTTCCGCCGCTTTTTCTTAAAACATCCACAATCGCGCTTCCGACAATGACACCCTGGCTTTGGCGGGACAGATCACGCGCTTGCTCCGGATTTGAAACACCAAACCCAATCAGTACCGGTTTTGCCGTCACCTTTTTAAGCTGAATCATTGAAGCGCGGATGTCCGAAGCCAAAGCCTTCCGGGCACCCGTAACTCCGCGAAGCGAAACATAATAGATGAAACCTTCAGAATGCTGGGCGATCATTTTTGCGCGCTTCGGCAAAGTGGTCGGTGCGACTAAAAACACCAACGCGAGCCCCGCCTTCCTGCAATCCGCCTCAAATCCCTTTTCTTCCTGCGGAGGAAGGTCTGGCACGAGCACACCGCTAAAACCCGCTCGCTTTGCATCCCGAACAAACTTTTTAAGACCATAATGAAAAATGGGATTCATGTATGTAAAGAAAATGATAGGAACTTTCGCCCCCCGTTTTCTGAGTTTTGAAACCAGCGCAAAAGCATGCTTCACTTTAACGCCTTGTTTCAGGGCTTGTTCTGAGGAGTATTGAATGGTGGGGCCGTCTGCCATAGGATCCGAAAAAGGAAAACCGAGTTCAATGATATCGGCGCCCTCGCGTTCGAATTTCTCGACAAGTTTTTCAGTCGCGGCAAGATTCGGATACCCCAGAGTGAGAAAAGCGCAGAAAATTTTTTCTTTGCGCTTTATTTTCGCGTCTAAATTTATTTGAAGTTTATTTTTCATATCAGAGATACTTTTGAATAGTACCGATGTCTTTGTCGCCGCGGCCTGACAAGCAAACAACCACCGATTCTGCTTTTTTGGTTTTAGGCATAAGTTTTTTTAAATAACCCAGCGCGTGAGAAGGTTCAAGCGCGGGCATAATTCCCTCAATCTCAGTCAGCATTTTGAATCCATCCAACGCGTCTTTGTCGGTCGCGGTTTCATATTTCACCCGCCCAATATCTTTTAAGTAAGAATGCTGGGGACCGACAGACGGATAATCAAGACCCGCTGAAATGGAATGCGCCAGCTGAACCTGCCCGTCTTCATTTTGAAGCACATAACTCTTCATACCGTGAAGCACTCCCGGAAAGCCTTTTGTGAGCGATGCCGCATGGTGCTTGGTATTCACGCCTTCTCCGGAAGCTTCAACACCCACAATTTTAACTTTACGGTCATTCAAGAAAGGGTGAAAAAAACCGATCGCATTACTTCCACCGCCGACACAGGCAACCAGATAATTCGGCAGCTTTTTCATTCGAGTAGAAAATTGCCGCCGGGTTTCTTGGCCGATCACGGACTGAAAATCACGGACCATCGCGGGATAAGGATGCGGTCCCGCGGCCGAACCAAGCAAGTAATAGGTATTATCCACATTGGTCACCCAATCACGGATGGCTTCGTTCATAGCGTCTTTCAGAGTTTTTGATCCGGAAGTAACGGGCCGGACTTCGGCGCCCAAAAGCTTCATTTTGTAAACATTCAAAGCCTGGCGGTGAATATCTTCTTCACCCATATAAACAACGCATTGCAAACCAAAAACACAGGCCGCGGTCGCGCTCGCGACGCCATGCTGCCCCGCGCCGGTCTCGGCCACCACACGCTTTTTACCAAGCGTCTTCGCAAGAAGCCCCTGGCCAAGAGTGTTATTGATTTTATGCGCTCCCGTATGACAAAGATCTTCACGCTTCAAAAATATTTTCGCGCGGCCAAAATGAGCGGTAAGATTTTTTGCTTCATAAAGCGCCGTGGGACGGCCCGCGAAGTCCTTAAGATAAACATCCAAATCTTTTTGAAACTTTTTGTCTTTGCGGATTTTTTTCCATGCTGCCTCAAGCTCATCCAAAGCTTTGATCAAAGTTTCAGGAACATAGCGTCCGCCATAAACCCCAAAATGCCCCGTTGAATCCGGCAATGTCTTTTTCATTCATTCACCTTAGCAATTTTATCGTCAGCAATCCATCCCGTTTCGCCGCTGGCCACATAAACACGGCTCCACCCTTCGCGATCTTCCATCACATAAACTTTGAGCCCCTCACCTAACTTAAACGCGACCTGATCTGACTGAGAAGGTCCATACCGGACTTCCGCGCTTTTTGCCATGACAATCGCATCACCAAATTTTTGCACTTGAAAGTATTTCGCGCTAAAAAAACTCAGCGTGACAGCCGCAATCAAAAGAAGAACTTTGCGCAGGGGCCCCCAAGGCAGATTAGGCCGGAAATAAAGCACAAACACCCAGCTGAGAAGAAACAAAAAAAGTGCCGCGGCCGCGATTAAAGAGGCCTCACGGTTCGTAAAAAATTTCAGCAATTGCTCAAGCGCCCTTAAATACCAGTTCCGCTTATCCTCAACTTGATATTCAAGCGAGTTTCGGACATAAGCGAGGTTCGTTTTAATATCAAGATTTCGGGGATCACGGACAAGCGCACGCTCATAGGCAAGAATGCTGGAACCCAAATTGCCCAGACGGTAATAGGCATTGCCCAAATCAAAATAAAGAACCCCCGCGTAAGGATTTTTTTCGGCGAGAGTCTCGTAAATTTTGGCAGCCTCTTTAAATTCTCCAGCCCGGTAGTGTTTGTTCGCGCGTTGAAAATCCGCCGCTTCCGCTGCTGTAAAAGCAAACGCGGATCGGGCACAAATAAAAAGAGACAGGATCATAAAAACAGATTTTAAGCGTTTCATTTTTTCACCTTCACATGCTCAAGGCGGGATAGCGCGCTTTTAAGAATCTTGAGAGCCTTCTCCTGAATATCTTCGGGGACCTTTCCCGCTCCAAAGCGGGACTCATCGCAGATTTGATAAAACTCATCAATCTCTTTGAATAATGAGTCAGTTTCACCAATGACTTCGGCGAGTTTTGACTGAATGGCGCCGCGCGTAATCCCAAATGCGGAAAGATTAAACTTATCCGCGAGATACTGAGTTAAAATTTTATCCACATCTTCGAAATACGCGTTCATCGCCGTACTTTCGGCGTTTCGCCCGGGCTTTTTCAATTTACGGATACGTCCGTCGGCAACGGTGCGCGCGTGACTTCGCCTTTTGAGCGCAGAATCTTTCTGAAAGATTTTTTCCTGGCGGCGGCGGTAGAGACCGGCCAAGATAAAAAGCAGCAAAACCCCGTCCAGCACAAAAAGACCGTGATTGACTAAACCCAGCATCGACTCACGCTCTTCGTCCGGAAGGGTTTCGCCAATGAAGCGTATGTCTTTTGATTCAATCTCAATCTTCTTTTTAAACGCATCATCCTGGCTAAGCTCTTTAGGCAATTGAAAGGTTTGTTCCGAAGGCGCGACAGAAAGCGGAAATTCCGGCGTCAGCAGTTTTTGATACGCTGCCGATGCCGGACTAAAATAATTAAACTCAAGCGCCGGAATTTTCATTTGACCCGATTTAAGCGGAATAAAAACAATCTCGAAGGTTTTACGTCCCCCGATCACATCGCCAGTTTTAAACATATTGGAAGATGTATCCGCGTCATAAATTTTAAAACCTGGGATTTCGGGGATTTTAGGCTTATTCAATGTTTCAATATTACCCTCCCCCTCAATCATCAACTTCATCGTCACTGGTTCATTTTGTTTAACCGATGCTTTATCCACGGTCGCCGTCATACGGAAATTACCAACCGCGCCCCCAAAACCTGCTGGTTTTCCAGCTTCAGGCAGCGGCTTTACTTGAATCGATATCGGCGGCGGACTTAAAAGCCGATTCTCACGGCGCGCAAAAAAACTGCCGCCGGAAAAAAAACTGTCATTGAAAAATTCGTCAAAAACGCTCGTATTTTCAGGTTCCTGACGGATAGACGCCTTCACCGAACCCGGATTAATGGTGTAATCGGTCGCGCTTTGCGGAAAGAGCGCGACTTTTTTAATATCCGCTTTCACATATCTTTTGCCGTTGACGCGGACAGTTTCACGCTTTATTTCCCGCTCCATTGGAAATTCTTCAATCCAAAACCCGCTGATTTGAGGCTCTTCTTCAAACCCTTCATAACGCGTGTCATAGCGGGTATAAAGCGAGTATGTCAAAAGAACTTGCTGATTCGGATAAACCGACTGCTTATCCACCCAGGCGCGCACAAAAATATTGTCATCCGCCGGCTGAAATGTCGGAGGCGGTTCATCTTGAGGCGGTGATGATGACTGCGGCGGCGTGTAAGGACGCTGCTGCTGCGGGGGCGGAGTAAATCCTCCCGATCTCTGCGATGCGGAGCCGGAACTTCCGGCGCCCGTAACTTCAATCTGAACCGGATCTGTTCGAAAATTGCGGCCATCAATTGTTATGTCAATGGGACCTAAGTTAAATGTTCCGGCTGTCTTAGGTACCAGCACATAACTGAATTGAACATTCGAACTGGATTGACCATTGATGAAGGTCAGATGAGAAGCTCTGCCGGTGTAAAAGGTATCAAACCCTTGAAACGAAGGAAGACGAGGCGCCTGAATATTGCCTTTTGCTCCGGCAATATTGATGGTAAGGCTCACTTCTTCATTAACAGCCACCTGGCGTTTGTTAAAGGTAGAAGTAACCTGAATGTCCTCGCTATAGGCAACAGAGGAACTGACAATAATGGCAAAAAAGATTAGGCTTAAAAACTTCTTCATAACACCCGTGGAAAAGTTAAAGGGATATTGTATCGGACTTCATAACATGAAGTCAAATAATGAGTTAAGCACATTTTTCTTTGACTTTACGGCTGCGATCGCTTCATCAATCGATTCAGGCCTGCGGATGCGCATTTTCAGCGTAAAGCCCTCCGCTTCAAAAGAAGGCGGTACTTCCACGCCCAAATCAGGAAAATCACTGCGGATTTTACCCGATAACTGCTTGAGCTTCTGCTCGCGGAGAGCCAGATTGGGAAACCTCAGAGCCTTCACAGCCGCGGTAACACCCTCTCCCTTTTGACGTTTATCCATTTGCGGATGATTCAAAATCTCAGCAAGATTTTTTTGATGAAAAATATCCTGAAGTTTTAGGGACTTAAGTTTCATGATATCCGAAAGCCATTCGCCCATTTGAAGCATTTGATTCGCTGTGAGCGAAATCTTTCCAGCGAAAGTTTTCGCAAAAACCTCCTGATCCGCGGAAGAGAAACGGCTCAGCATTTGCGCCCCGCGGCACGGCAAATCCCCCGCCGCAACGGCACTGAGCAAATCCGGATGCAGCTTCATCAATTTTTGTGATTCCCCAAAATACCGGTCTTCATTAGGCAGCCCAAGTATCGACATGAGCTCTTCCAGACTCGCCATTTTAAACTCAGACCGCGCGCGGAACAAAATCCACGCGCGATCTAATTCTGAAAGTTCCTGTTTCCAATTGGAGATCACAGCAAACATAAAAAGGTCTTCCGCTGAAAATTTTTCTTGGATTTCCAAAGCAGGGATCTCTTTTAAACCGGCACGCTTTGCCGCGGCCGTTCTTTTTACTCCGGTAATAACTTGAAAAGAATTCTCCGATATTTTCAAAACGCTGACAGGCTCCAGGACACCGCGCTTAAGAACAGACTGAAAGAGGCCTTCATCTTCAAGCGAGTAGCGCGCTTGAAAAGGAGACTGCCCTTGAATTTCAGCCAGCGGTATATTTTTTAAAATGTAGCGCGCCATTCTCTCTCCAAACGCTGCGTAGAAATTTTTAAAACCGACCGAATGGCTTCTTCAGAACTTTTACCCTTACCCATCTCCGCCAATATTTGTTTCATCCGGAATAATCCATAGCGGTTAATAAGATAGCCGGTGAGGTGAAAAGACTCGCGGTAAAAAAGACTGATCATCAACGGATCACTCATCGAGTCGGTGGCTTTCGATGAAATAAGAACATCGAGAGGAATTAGCGTCCCCGTTTTAATCGCCGCCCGAAACACAACCATATCCAATTTACGCACTCTGTTTTCTTCATACTGCGCTAAGCCTTCATTGATCCAGGCAGGAATCCCTTGAGCTTCCGCGATCGCGGCCACAAAAGCATGCGTCACTTCGTGAGCGGTCAGCGCCTTCAGATCCGCTTCGCGGAAATCCGCCCGGTCGATCGGCATGCGGACTTTTCCATCATAAACACCCCCGACCCAATGCGGAAGATTTGTAAGTTTCTTAAAATCCTCATCAGAATAAAGAAGAACCACGACTTTACGCTTAAAATAAAATCCGAAATCCTTTGAGATATCGCGATAAACTGAACGGAGCAATTCCTTAAGCGCAAAACCCTCAACCGTTTTACCGTTGTCATTATATTTGATTAAAAAATGTTCTTCGTCCGCGACTTTTAATTTCTTGTCGACCGCCGTTTCTTTCTGCAGGCTTTCGATTTTCTGCTTAACGCGGTCTGTCCCTTGGAGATTGTAAGCAATTTCGTAATTTGCCTTTGCGTCCACCAGCTTCTGTTCAAGCGAGTCGATATCTCCTAAAAGTTCGTAGGCATACGCGTTCTGTTTATCCTGCGCGAGAGACTCACCCAAAGTTTGGCGGGCAAGAATATACTCGCCCTTTTGATAATACGTCACCGCCTGATTAAAAAGCTCCGCGCCAAGCGTTGTGCCGGGTACTTTTGCTGATTTCGGATCGCTCAAGAAAAAACTCATGAGCTCAACTTTTTGGCGGCGTTCAATAGCCTCTTCTTCACGTGTTTTTTCCACGGCAAACCCATTTACCGCGAAGGCCGCGGCCATTACGAATACCATGGCAAAACACCCTATCAAGCTCTGCGCTCTCTTAATCCTCTTGCCGATCGCGGGATGATCATAAAAAAACCATTCATAAACGGGGTTAGGCTCCGGGTCCGCCAAATTCACCTCAGCAAGCTTTGTCATACAGGAAACAAAATCCGGCAGATTTGCTGTTAGCTTCAGAGCGAATTTATCCGCCGCGAATTCAATGCACCGGGAATACCCATTCTGCAGCGGCGTCAAAATCAGCGAAAAAAGATAAAAAATTAAAAATAAAACCGGCATCGCCGCAATATCCGCGGCGCCACCAAACCCAAACGCGCCCGCGCCTTTATCAAATAGCTGAAATACAACCCAAAAACCGATAAACGAGATAAAGATCCCGATCGCGAACTGTTTCCAGATATCTTTATGAATAAAGTGCCCCAGCTCGTGCGCCACTACCGTTTCGATCTCACCTTCTGAAAATTTTTCAATCAGCGTATCGCTCAAGACAACCCGTTTGGTCTTCCCCATCCCCATAAAAGCCGCGTTTGCTTTC
>CAZEFF010000017.1:0-32893 GCA_964511315.1 uncultured bacterium
GAGCGGAGCGCCGCCAGCCTCTTCGTAATTGGTCTCTTTTCTTATGGCTTCCATGGCGGGTTTGCATAGCCAGGCACCCAGCATGCTAAGCGGGCTTTTTTTGATTTCTCGCGAGATGAGCTCCACGGCAGTTTCTAATAGGCTCTCGCTCATTTTTAAAACAACGTTACCAACGAAGCCGTCGCAAATAATGCAGTCAACTTTTCCTGAAAAGAAATCACGGCCTTCAATGTTGCCGATGAAATTTAATCCGGATTCGCGGAGAATTTTATAAGCCTCTTTCAAAGCTTCAGTTCCCTTTGTTTCTTCCTCTCCGATATTGAGAAGTCCAATTGAGGGGCGTTTCTTTTTAAAGATGCAGCGTGAATAAATTTCGGCCATATAGGCGTATTGAACAAGCTCCTCCGCGGATGGATTGATATTCGCGCCGACGTCCATGGCTACTGATATTCCATGAAGTGTAGGTGTGCTAATGGCTATGCCAGGACGGCGTATGCCGGGCAAAAGACCAAGCAAAAGTGCGCTTGCCGCAACGGCGGCGCCTGTATTGCCAGCAGACATGACAGCTTGAACCTGCTTATTCTTATGAAGATCAATGCAGACAGCAAGGGAGGAGTTCTTTTTTTTGCGAATGGCCGCGACAGGAGAATCGCTCATGCTGATAACTTCGGGGGCATCCTCAATGACGATTTTGCCACCTAAAACACGGTGTTTGTTGAGTTCCCGCTTCATGACTTCAGTCGGCCCGACAAGAACGATTTCTAAATCCGTAAAATCATTCGCGGCTTGAACCGCACCCTCAACGACTACTTGCGGAGCATAGTCCCCGCCCATTCCATCTACAGCAATGCGAATCATAAAATTACCTCAACTGACGAAAAGGTTATTTCTTTTTGGATTCTTTAACTTTGACGGTGATCACTTGTTTGCCGCGGTAATAGCCGCATGCTTTACAGACGCGGTGCGGAATGAGAGTCGCGCCGCATTGCTTGCAGCGTGACGCCGACCGTGGCGTTACAAAATCATGCGCGCGGCGAAGGCGCGTGCGCGTATTAGAATGTCGTCTCTTTGGATTTGGCATGTGATGGCTCCTATTTTTTCTTCGGTAATTTTTTTAAAATAGCAAACGGGCTATTCGGCTTCGTTTCTTCTTGCTTGCAGGAGCATTTTGTTGTGTTCCAATTTGCTCCGCATTGTGGGCAAAGCCCCTTGCATTGCTCGCTGCATACAAAGGAAATTGGGTGGTCCAGAATTAAGGCTTCGCGCAGATCATCAAGCGTTTCAATGATCTCCCTGCCCTGAATTTCATAAAACAGCTCGAACGGTTTTACAAACCGGCTCGATATACTTTTAAGACAGCGTCCGCAAATTTGTTCGGTTTTGCTGCTTAATCGGCCGCGGAAGGTAACCGTATCAAACGACTTCTCAACAGTTCCATCCATTTCCACTGGAGCGGCGAATTTGTAGTCTACAAACTCAACATCCAGAGTTTTGGGATTATAGCTTTCATGGACCGGAGTTGCTACACCTTCTTTAAA
This sequence comes from uncultured bacterium, assembly GCA_964511315.1. Taxonomy (GTDB): domain Bacteria; phylum Omnitrophota; class Omnitrophia; order Omnitrophales; family Aquincolibacteriaceae; genus CAZEFF01. Next base: position 1,539 of record CAZEFF010000017.1, read on the forward strand.
GTGGACGAGTCTAATTTGCATTGCTGGGAAAACCATCCGTTTTAGCTAAGTCGTTGGAGGATTTTTTGAGCGACAAAGGGAGGTACGTAGTCGCTGATGTCGCCTTTGAGTATGGCGACCTCTTTAATGAGCCGCGAAGAGAGGTAGAAATGGGACTCTGAGGGCATTAAAAAAACCGTGTCGACTTGTTTTGAAAGCTTGCGGTTAGTCAAAGCCATTTGGAACTCGTAGTCAAAGTCAGATGTCGCCCGTAAGCCGCGTATGATTGTCCGGGCTTTTTTCTTCTTGGCGTACTCCACTGTCAATCCTTGCATGCTATCCACTGTGACGCCTTTCAATCCTTTGACTGCCCTTTTCATAAAATCAACCCGTTCTTCAACGGAAAATAGGGTGTCTTTGGCGGAATTGATGGCGACCACAACGATCACTTGGTCAAAGATCGACTGGGCTCTTCGGATTAGATCCAAATGCCCGTACGTAACGGGGTCAAAGCTCCCCGGATATATAGCTCTTCGTTTCTCCATGGGTATCGAGTCGGAACAAAAAAGAAAGGCAAGCTTGCCCAATCACTTTGGTTCTTGCGAGTTTTAAGGTCTCAAGATCCTGGGGCAATTCTTCTTGCCTTGTGTGCCCTACAACAACTTGTCCGAATGGAACGACTATACCAGATTGGTCTAGCTTCATCAATGTCTTTTTCACAAGTCCTTGGTTGAAAGGAGGATCCACAAAAACCAAATTGAATGAACGGTCCAATTTTTTAAACTTGTCGATACTTTTTAAGACATCGTTTTGAACGATTTCGGCTTTGTATTTAAGATTGAGGTCTAAAAGATTTTTTTGAATGATTTTTGTCGCCCAGTCCGCTCGGTCAACAAACGTGACATCGAGGGCGCCTCGGCTCAGGGCTTCGAGGCCAAGACTACCGGAACCCGCATAAAGGTCGAGAACGTGCTTGCTAATCACAAGTCCGCCCAGAATATTAAAAAGCGTTTCTTTTGACCGGTCCGTCATGGGACGGGTCAGTTTTGTTTTTGGGAAACTAATTTTGCGTGATTTAAATTCACCGGCAATGATTCGCATAGGGTTCCTTATGTTGGCGCGTATTATAGAGGCAAATAGGCAAAATTCTCAAATTGTTTTCTTTGTTCGGCGCTTAATAGTCCAGAGGCGCATTTTGGAGGGTATGGCGCAGTTCCTTCCATTGAGGATCCGATTCCAGGGCATTTTTTTGGATAAGTTCGCGCGCGGTATCCCTCGCATCAAGCAAGAGCGCTTGGTCCGTGACGGGATTGCCGACACGGAAAATTGGTTCGCCGCTTTGTCGGGTGCCAAGAAAGTCTCCTGGCCCGCGGAGCTTCAAATCTTCTTCGGCGATGAGAAAGCCGTCTTGGGTCGAAGTCATAATTGCGAGGCGTTTTTTGCCCTCTTCGGTTTTTGGTTCCCCAAAAAGAAAGCAGGCGGAGGCTTTGCTTCCCCGTCCAATGCGCCCGCGCAGTTGATGAAGCTGTGAAAGGCCAAAACGTTCAGAGTTTTCGATGACAATTATCGTAGCGTTAGGATTATCCACACCTACCTCGATCACCGAAGTCGCGACCAGGATCTGGATTTCGCCGTTTCGAAACGCTTTCATGACGCTGTCGCGTGCCGCGTTCTCAAGTCTTCCGTGAACCAATCCCATTTTTACTTCACGAAAGATTCCCGATTTTAGCCGGTCATACTCATTTTTTGCGGCGAGCATATCCGATTTTTCGGTTTCATCGATAAGCGGAAAAACAAAATAAGCTTGTTCCCCCGATTTTACTTTTTCTAAAATATGAAGCAGCGCGGCTTCTTGTTTTTTACGTGAGACCTTATAAGTTTTGATAGGCTGGCGGCCCGCGGGAAGTTCTTTAAGAGTCGAAACTTCCAAGTCGCCATAAACGGTTAAGGCCAGGGTTCTTGGAATGGGTGTCGCGCTCATGACTAAATGATGGGGCCGCAGTGTTTGAGTCAAAAGCTTGGACCGCTGGGCGACGCCGAATTTATGCTGTTCATCAATGATTAAAAAGGCCAAGGACTGAAAAACAACGTCTTCTTGAAGAAGCGCGTGAGTTCCGATGAGAATGGATAGGTTTCCTTGTTTGAGTTCCGCAATCATCCTTTCTCGTTTGGGTGCCGGGGTGCTTGAAGTCAGCAGCCCGATTGAAATTCCATGAGGTACCAAGAATTGTGAGAGGGTTCGATAATGCTGTTCAGCCAAAATCTCGGTTGGGACAAGCACTGCCGCTTGCCTAGAATTGCGGGCCGCAAGCATAAGGCCAAACGCGGCGACTACAGTTTTTCCTGACCCGACATCCCCCTGCAGCAGCTGATTCATGGGATGCTCCTGAGCAAGGCCTTCCGACAAGCGATGAATGGCTCCCTGCTGACTTGGGGTCAACTGAAAAGGGAGTTTTGACGTGAATTCGCGCATCAAATCCTGACCGCATTTCAGAGGGAAAGATTTGAACTTTGTTTTAAGCCGTTCTATTTTTTTAGAAAGAATTAATTGGAAAACTAAAAACTCATCATAAACGATACGGCGCCGGGCGGTTTCAAGCGACTCAAAGGAGGCGGGAAAATGCATTTGCTCAATAGCGTCTGAGAGCGGGATCAAATTTTTCATTTCTCGAAATGAAGCGGGTAAGAACTCGCGGATTTGGCCGTGAATCTGGTGCTGAACCGTTTCGCGAAGGGTGTTGCGAAGCGAACGCTGAAATAATCCCTCGGTTAACGGATAGATGGGGGTAATTCTTCCGGTATGTGTGGATTCTTCATCGCCTTCAATAATTTCATATTCTGGAGATGAAAGCTGAAGTCTATTTTGATAGAAATCAATTTTACCGTAAAGAATGACCTGCTGACCGGCTTGAAAAGTATTCTTTAAATACGGCTGATTAAACCAGACCGCGGGAATGATGCCGGTATCATCCCCCACTTTTACTTCTAGGAGAGTGGTGTGCCGGAGCCGCTTCAGCGTGACGGCTAAAACTTCGCCGCGGATAGTGGCGAATTCGCCTGGCGTTGTTTGATCAATTGATCGAAACTGGCTGCGGTCTTCATAACGGCGCGGGAAAAAATAAAGCAAATCTCGGATCGAACGGATTCCAATTTTTTCAAGGGCTAGGGCCCGTTTTGGGCCCACGCCTTTGAGATACCGTAGATTTGATCCTGATTCCGGCGAAGACTGTGCCGGTGCGGGTGGTTCAGCTTTGATCGGAGAAATTCTGGACTTACTGCTTGCCGGTAGCTGCATCCGTAGCAACAGCGGTTGATGTTGCGGCTGCGGCAGCATCTTGGTTCACTGTGCTGGCAGTAGTTGCAGCCGCTGCTGTGACCGCATTCTTCGCATCCAGAACAGCTTTAGCGGCTGAGGTTTCAACGGCGGCCGCCGCACTAGCGGCAGTTTTTTCTGCTCCGGCCGTTTTTGGAGCTGAAGCGGCTTCGCTCTTAATTTTTTCGAGCGCTTTTTTTACGGCATCAACATCGACGCGGGAAGAAGTTCTGTTAAGACCCATTAAACTTTTACTCTTCTTTGTTTCGATGTAGTTTAGCGCAATGCAGGTAAGCAGGAACAGAATCGCTGCCGCGGAAGTGGCTTTGGTCAAGAAATCAGCAGCGCGGGTTCCGAAAAGAGACTGCACGTTGCCGCTTGAGAAACTGGGTCCCGTAAGCCCTTGTCCACGTCCGCCTTGAATTAAGATAACCACAATCAATAAAGAACAGCAGATTACGTGAAGAACGGTTAATAAAATGGTCATTTATTTGCCTCCACTTCCATTTCTTGGATTGCATTAAGCACAATTTGTACAAAGGATTCAGCTTTTAAAGAAGCGCCGCCGACAAGAGCGCCGTCAACATTCGGTTTTTTCAAAAGCGAAGCGATATTGTCAGGTTTGACGCTTCCCCCGTAAAGAATGGGTATTTTGGAAGCGGCTTCATCACCAAAAGCTTCTTTGAGTAAACGCCGCACATAAGACTGCATTTGTTCAGCTTGCTCCGGCGTTGCCGTTTTTCCGGTGCCAATGGCCCAAACCGGCTCGTACGCGATAACCATTTTCACAGCTTCTTCTTTCGTAATGTCTTTAAGTGAGTTATCAAATTGACCTTTGACAATCTCAAACTGCATTTTCGCTTCGCGTTCTTCAAGGGTTTCGCCAATACAGAGAATAGGTGTAATGTTGTATTTCAGGGCGGTTTTTATTTTTTCATTAATGAAAGCGTCGGTCTCTTTGAAGTACTGACGGCGCTCTGAGTGTCCTAAAATAACGTAGCGGCACTGAACTTCTTTCAGCATTCCGGGAGAAATTTCGCCGGTAAAGGCGCCTTCGATCTCGGGGTGCATATTCTGCGCTCCGAGCTGAATGGGGCTATCCGCGACAACTTGTGAAACAGCCGCAAGTGCTGTAAATGGCGGACAAACGACAATGGTGCAGTCAGTCGTTTTATATACGCCCGCCTTAATGGTTTGGACGAGATTCGTCGCCTCGCCGATCGTTTTAAACATTTTCCAATTGCCCGCGATAAATGGTTTTTTCATGATGTCCTTTATTTTCCTGCTGCTTGAAGATTTTTATCGCGTAACGCCGCGACACCGGGAAGTACGGTTCCTTCTAAATATTCGAGTGAAGCGCCGCCGCCTGTTGAGACGTGCGACATTTTATCCTCTAAACCGAAGATTTTTACAGCAGCGGCTGTATCACCGCCGCCAATAATGGTTGTCGCTTTAAGTGTCGTGATAAATTGCGCGAGTTGGCGGGTTCCTTGATCGAAGGGCGGAATTTCAAAAACGCCGACTGGGCCGTTCCATACAATTGTTTTTGCTTTGGCTAAAATTTCTTTATATTTCGCAATCGTTTCAGGTCCGATGTCAAATCCTGACCAGCCGTCCGGAATATCGGTAGAAATGGTTTTTGTCGGGGCGCCCTTTTCCATTTTCTGAGCGATCACTCGGTCGGTTGGAAGAATCAGCGGAACGCCTTTCTTTTTTGATTTTTCGAGCGCTTCCCGTGCGGCGGGCTCGCCGGCGGGTTCATACTTCGAGTTACCGATTCCGATGCCGAGCACTTTATAAAAAGTATAGGCCATTGCCCCGCCAATTAAAATCGTGTCGGCCTTATCTAATAGATTTGAGATGAGTTTGATTTTGTCTGATACTTTGGATCCGCCGAGAATCGTGACGAATGGACGGTCCGGATTTGTGATGGCCTTATCAAAATATTGAACTTCTTTACCGAGAAGAAATCCGGCAACGCTCGGAAGATATTGAGTGATTCCCGCGGTTGAGGCATGCGCGCGATGAGCTGTCCCAAATGCGTCATTCACATAGACTTGTCCGAGCGATGCGAGCTGTTTTGAAAAAGCCGGATCATTTTTTTCTTCTTCCGCATGAAAGCGCAAATTTTCGAGAAGCAGGCATTGGCCGGGACCTAACGCTTTGACAAGTTTTTCAACTTCGGAGCCTACGCAATCGGGCGCTAATGCTACTTTTTGATTAATGAGTTTGGAAAGGCGCTCAGCAGCTGGTTTTAAACTGAATTGGGCCTCGGGTTTGCCTTTTGGACGGCCTAGATGCGACATGAGGACAAGCTTCGCGTTTTGTCCAAGAATGTATTTAATGGTTTCAAGCGACTTGGCAATACGGCTGTCATCGGTAATTTCGAGCTGGTCATTGAGCGGGACATTGAAATCCACGCGCATAAGAACTGTCTTGCCTTTAATATCGATGTCTTTAACCGTTTGCTTATTCATATCACAAGTCCTTTATTCTTAAGAGGTTGAACGGAGCATTATAGCGATTTTTAAGGTTTTTCCAATGACTTTTTGCCCAGGGCGGCTAGGCAGTCTGTTTCGGGGTTTTGAGAATTGACCGAAGGCTTTCCCCCAGTTCCGGATGTTTGAATTTGTATCCGGCTTTGAGAAGCTTCTCGGGAAGAACTTTTTGCCCATTTAAAAGCATTTCGGACATCTCTCCCAGTAAAAGTTTTAATGCGAATCCGGGAACCGGGGCCCATGACGGGCGGCCGAGGGCATGACCTAACGCGGAGCAGAATTCATTCATCCTCACCGGTGTGGGAGCGGTTAGGTTAATCGGGCCTGAGATCGAAGGGTTTTTGAGCGCGAATAATATCGCTCCGATAATGTCATCCCGGTGAATCCAGGGAAACCACTGTTTGCCCGAGCCCAAAGGGCCGCCGGCAAACATTTTGAATGGCGGAAGCATTTTTTCCAGCGCTCCGCCGCCCATTTCCATCACGATGCCAATTCTTAACAAAACGACACGGACACCGTATTCGGAGGCTTTGAGAGCTTCTTTTTCCCAGGCCGCGCATACTTCCGCGAGAAAACCATCTCCGGCATGATTGCTTTCTGTCACATCTCCTTCAGGAACATTTCCGTAAAAGCCTACGGCAGAAGCATTGATTAAAACCGAGGGCTTGTTTTTTGCTTTTGCGATGGCTTGAACGATGGCCTTTGTGGAATGAATGCGGCTTGTGAGCAGGATCCTTTTTTGATGTGCTGTCCAGCGCTTGGCCGCGATAGGTTCGCCGGTAAGATTTATTACGGCTTGAGCGCCGTCAATCGATTGAGCCCAAGGTCCGTCTTTTTCCGCGTCCCACTTCTCGAGCATAATATTTTTTAAGAGATGCGGTTTTGAACTGTGAGGATGGCGTGTTAATAAAATCGTATGGTAATTATTGTCGGAAAGGCTTTGAAGTAATGGTTTGCCGATAAATCCGGTTCCCCCGCTGACGACGATATGCATGAATCCCCCTTAAACTTTATTGGATGATGACTGAAAATGTCTCTCAATAGTTTCGGCTCGGAACCTAAAAATCTTATCCAGTTCTTTTTTAACGAAAATTTCTTGCGCGAGGGTTCCTACCAAGCCGAACGGGATGGCGTAGCGGACTTCGTCTTTAATAAGGGTTCCGGCAGATGTTTCGCTGAATGTGTGCGTATGGTGCCAAAAAGCGTAGGGGCCTTTAATTTGTTCATCCACGAAGCGGAATGGCGGCTCATAGGATGTGATGAGTGTTGTCCATCGCTGTTCGATGCCAAGCACCTGGATTGTGTAGTCGATGAGCGCTCCGGCTTTCATGATAATTGGAGAGGGTGTTAGAATTTTGAAGTTGAGCGATTTGGGCGTGAGGATGGCGAGATTTTCAGGGTTTTCAAAAAAGCTGAAAACTTCGCGCAGTGGGCGCTCAATTTCTTGTTCGTTTTTGAGTGTGTAGATATTCATAAAGCGAGGGTTCCTTGCTGAGCTTGTGTTTTTTGAATGTATGCTGACACATCAAATTTGCGTTTAAGTCCGTTATCGTTCATATACCGGATTTTCCCATAAACAGGTCTTTCAAACCATGCCCGGTCATGAACTCCCCCAATGCTCCAAGCGACTCCAGTGTAGCCATTGGGATCACGGCCATCAAGTTCGTATTTATCATTCAAGTGAATGGCGATGGCCAGCGCGTCTTCAGGGGTTTTTGTCCACTCAAGAATTTTTTTCGCCCAGTACATCCTCATGTAGCCGTGCATCTTTCCTGTCGCCGTCATTTGCTTTTGAGCGGCATTCCAGATGGAGTCGTGGGATGCACCATCCTCGAACTCTTCAAGAGAATAACAGTAATCTCTTTTATCTTTACGGTGTTCGTTGAGCGTTTGCTGGGCCCAGGCGGGAAAGCCTTTAAAATTGTCATAGTTGGGATTGTAAAAACAAAAGTTATCCGAGAGCTCCCGGCGGACAACGGATTCTTCCAAATAAGCTTCGCTTGATTTTGATCTTGGAGAATGTTTTTTTACTTCCAGGGCAGCACGCTGAGGAGCGATGTGGCCAAAGTGAAAATAAGGCGAAAGATCAGATTGTCCATCGATGGCCGGATCATTTCGCGCATCATCGTAATCTTTGAGGCGCTCCGTTAAAAAAATACCGAGAGCTTTATGTCCGGCGGTTTCCCCCGGTTTTAGCCAATCAACGGGTTTGACTTCACGGTTGATTTTTAGAGATTTCCGCGCTTCCAGCCAATCCGCCGGAGAGATTTTGTTTTCATAAGCGACCGGATGCTTTTTGAGCTTTGGGAATTCTTCTAGAAACTCCGGGAGAAGTTTATGGATTTTGGGACGGATCGTGTACGCGCCAAATTCAAGTTTTGGAGATGCGATCCAGCATGGAACAATATTGTGCGCGTCCACTTCGTAGAATGGAACATCGAGGCGGTTCGTGATTTCATTCTTCCACTGACGGTTAATTTTCAGCGGGCTGAAATCGGTAACAAGCGCGCTCGCGGAAATGCTTTTAAGGAATCTCGGGATTTCATCGGATGGATTGCCCAGTAATAGTTTAAATGGAATCTTATGCCGGATGAATTCGCTCTCGGTTTCCGCGAGGCCAGTCAGCATGAAATCATATTGGCGGAGAGTGGCCTCTAAAAACTGAGGGACCAGATTAAATAGAACGATCAGAGGTGCCTTGCTTTTGAGCGCGGTTTCCTGGGCGTAAAGCAGTGCCCAATTGTCATGGACACGCTGATCCCTGCTCATCCAGTAAACAACGGGGCCGGATTTTTTTTTGCCGCCTGAGAGACTGCGCACCCGTTTGATGTTGACGCTATCGGTCATATGTTTTTCTTTTTATGATAGAAAAGGCTAAGAATAGCCACCCGGCAAGAAAGAGAAGCCCGCCAATGGGCGTGATCATCCCCCACTTTTTAATTCCGGTCAAAGCGAGTAAATAAAGCGAACCCGAAAAAATAATAATACCGCCGGTAAAGCAGTATCCCGCGTAAATCGATTGCGGCGCGCGGTAGGATTGCAGGAGCCATGCCGCGGCGAATAGCCCCAAGGCATGAATCATTTGATAATAAACGCCGGTCTGATAAATATCTAAACTGTAAGTGGAGATTCGAGTCCTCAGCGCGTGCGCGCCGAATGCGCCGAGCAGTACTGCGAAAAAAGCAAATAGCGCTCCGTAAAGAGCGAATTGCTGGACTTTCTTTTCCGTCGATGGATCGAAGGTCATATTAATGTCCCAAATGGTAAGGAAGCCGGTTAATAATCGAAAACGCGCGGTAGATTTGCTCAGCCGCGACCACAGCCGCAAGCTCGTGGGGCAAAGTCATGGGACCGAAGCTCCAGATAAATGCCGGCTTAAGTTTTGCGATTTCATCGTGGGTGAAACCGTCAGGTCCCCCGACAATAATCCTAAGATTGCGGATGCCGCTGTCGATTGTTTTTTGAAGCTTTTTTGCAAGTCCGTCTGAATCGATCAGCTTGGGGGAATTTTCTCTGTGACAAATCCAGAGAGTTTCATTCGAAGGCCGTATCGATTCAGCAACCGCCTCAGTCAGAGCGAATTTATTGATGCGTTCGAGATATTCAGAGAAAAGTTCAAAGGCGCCAGCCTGTTTGAAGGATGACCGCGCGGGACGTCCTTTTTTAATCCATCTAAGTTCGAATGAAATTTTCATGGCAGGCGCAAAAATAAAAAGCCACCCGAAGGAGCGAGCTCCGGGTGGCTTTGATTGAAAACAAAAATCAGCTTAAACGTGAGCCGCTACTTTTTGATTCATTTTGCTGCTGATGTAAGTGACAAGATCGACAACCCGGTTTGAATATCCCCATTCATTGTCGTACCAGGAGACGATTTTAAAAAAGCGCTTCTCGCCCTTCAAATTGTTCTGCAAGGTTGCCAGGGAATCATAGATCGAGGACCGATTGTCATGAATGAAATCCGATGAAACAACTTCTTCATTCGCGTATCCAAGGTAGCCCTTAAGATAGGTCTGAGAAGCTTTTTTCATCAAAGCGTCAATTTCTTCAATTGAAGTATCTTTGACGCTGCGGAAAGTTAAATCGACCACGGAAACATCCGGTGTGGGAATGCGGAATGACATCCCAGTCAACTTCCCTTTGACTTGCGGCAATACTTCGCCGACTGCTTTAGCAGCGCCTGTCGTAGAAGGAATAATGTTGACCGCCGCCGCCCGTCCGCCGCGCCAATCCTTTTTGGAAGGCCCATCGACCGTTTTTTGTGTTGCGGTGTAGGAATGAATCGTGGTCATGAGACCATTTTCAATGCCGATTCCCTCTTTAAGGACGACATGAACCAGCGGAGCTAGGCAATTAGTGGTGCAGCTGGCATTGGAAATAATATTATGTTTTTCATTATCGTATTCACCTTCATTAACGCCCATAACGATCGTTTTAACATCGCCTTTCGCGGGAGCGGAAATGATCACTTTTTTTGCGCCGGCTTGCAGATGTCCCGCTGCTTTGTCGCTGTCTGTAAACAATCCCGTCGATTCGATCACGATGTCTACGCCAAGCGCTTTCCAGGGTAATTCGGAGGGAGTTCTGGTCGCTGCGACGCATTTGATTTTCTGGCCATTTACGATTAAGGTGTCTGCTTCGGGTTTTGAGGCGTCCGCTTTGGCGGTCGAAATATCATGCTTGAATTTGCCATGAATGGAATCATACTTCAGCTGATACGCGAAATAATTCGCGTCTGTGGTAACGTCGACAACAGCCACAACATCAATGCTTTTGCCGAGCAAGCCCTGATCACAAATTGCCTGAAATACCAAGCGTCCAATGCGGCCAAATCCGTTAATTCCGACTTTAATTCCCATTTGAATATCCTCCTGAATCGATCTGATTAATATTTATTGCGAAAAACTTTTTAAAAGGTAGAACGTTAATTATAGGGTCTATGAAATAAGTGTCAAGAATTTCCTACCGCTTCTGTATAGACCTCGGAAAGCTCTTTCGCCATGCGGTCTATAGAAAAGAGCCGCTCCACCATTTCTCTGGCTGTGGCCCCCATTTTTTCCCGCAGGGCACGGTCATTAAAGATTGTGCGGATGCCATTTGCCAGGGCTTGCGGATCTTTGGGCGGAACAAGAAGTCCTGTGACATGGTCTTGAATCAGTGAGTTTAAAGCCCAAATGTTGGTCACGATAACAGGTTTGTGACAAGCCATGGCTTCGATAATGCTAAGGCCAAAGCCTTCTCTCCATGTGGCAGGGAGAGAAAAAACATCCATCGCGGCCAAGGGTTTGGTGACATCCGGTTCGTTTCCTATAAAAAGGACACGCTTCTCCAGTCCCAGTTCGCGCGTTTTAGATTCAAGATTCGTCCGGTAATTACCATCCCCCACAACTAATAATCTTAAAGAAGGAAATTCGGTCTCGAGAAGTTTGACCGCATCCAGTAAATATTCATGGCCTTTGTCCTGAACAAGCCGCGCGACAACTCCAATGACTAAATCATCCTTGGAGAAGTTGTACAAGGTTTTGGCTGTGCTCACATTGTGCTTCTTAAAGGCCTGATCAAGCTCAGTGAGATCGACCGCGTTAAAAACTGTTCGGATTTGTTCTTTGGCAAGTTTAAAATCATTGGCCAAATGATCCGAGACGCCGTCACTGATGCCAATCGCGTATTTTCCCCACGCCGGAAGCAAGCGCCTTCCAAGACGTCTTTTGTAGAAGCCGTGGCAAGTTGTTACGTATGGAACGCCCGTAAGTTTTGAAATCCAAAAAGCCAAAACTTGTGTAACACGCGTGTGTGCGTGAAGTAAATCAATTTTGTTATCTCTCACGATGCGGATGATTTTGGGGAGGTTCCAGTAAAGCTTCGGGCTTAACTCGCTTTTTGTTTTAATCGGAAGTTCGAATGTCACAGCTCCGCGGGATTTAAAGTCCTGAACATGACTGCCGCCGCTTGAAAGGACGTAAGTATCGACACCGTTTTTTTTGAGATCTTTGATCAGGCGGAGAATATAAATAGTAATGCCGCCCATATTGAGATGAGTCGTGAGATGGAGAACTCTCATGAAGGATCTTTTTGTGTTTCCGTAAATTGAAATCCAGGGGCAAGGCGTTGGCCCCGCGCAAAGTCAGACCCGCTCATTTCTTTTTTCCCCGCGGGCTTTACCCGCAGCGCGTTGAGTACGCCATTGCCGGTTTGAACATGAAGGCCGCCCTGCTTTTCGATTTCAATGATTGATCCGGGGACAGCTGAACCGGAGGCGCTGATGACCGATGCGTTCAATATTTGAAATGGTTCATTGGCAAAATAGGTGTAAGCCGTCGGCCAAGGTAAAAGTCCGCGTACTTTTCGAAGGATTTTTTCGGCCGATTCTGTCCATTGAATGATGCCGTCTTCTTTTTTTAGCTTCGGCGCGTAAGAGGTCAGCGTTTCATTCTGCGCGGTTCTCTTTAAGGTATTGTTTTCGATTCTTTTAAAAACCTCTTCTAACGCTGGAATGGAAAGATCCGCCAGTATCTTTTCGAGTTCGACGGAATTTATATCTGCCGGAAGTGATATCCTTTTCTGATAAAAAATATCTCCCGCGTCGAGTTTATCGGTGACTTCAGCGATGGAAATCGCGGTCTCGTGATCACCGTTTAAGATGGGCGCGTTGATGGGACTGGCGCCGCGGTATTTTGGCAAAAGCGATGGGTGCACATTCAGGTTTAGTTTTTTTGCTGTTCGAAGCCATGCGGAGGGGATCATTTTGCCATATGAAGAAACGACAAAAAAATCCGGGTTGAGCGCTTGGATTTCCTGCAAAAGTTCCGGAGATTTGAGAGTTTCCGGTGTGATGAGCGGCAGATGATGGCTCACCGCGAATTCAGCGACAGGTGTAGGGATTTCGTTTAATCCCCGTCCTTTTTTCCGCGGAGGCGTACTGATCACTTTAAGAATGGGGTGCTTTGAACTTTGACAGGCTTTGAGAGCCGAAATTGAAAATTCTGAGGACCCGAAAAAAATAATGCTCATGAAAGGCGCCTAGAAGCGCTGGTATTCCGCCAGCATTTGCTGGCGCTGATTAAAGTCAACCCGGTCAATCATTAAGACGCCGTCCAGATGATCCATTTCGTGCTGAATAATGCGGGCAAAAAAATCCTTGGCTTCAATGTCATGAGCTTTTCCATGGCGGTCTAAAAATCGAACGCGTATTTTTTTCGCGCGGATGACTTCTCCCGAGATGCCAGGCAGACTGAGACAGCCTTCCATACCCTTTTCTCTGCCGACGGATTCATAAATGACAGGGTTAACAATAACGAACTCTTCCCCTTTTTTCATGGTAGGACAGGCCACTAATATCTGCTTTGAGACTCCGACTTGGGGCGCTGCTAAACCCACGCCGTCTTCGACGTACATGGTTTCGATCATGTCATCAAAGAATTTTTGCATGGCGGGACCAAAGTCATCAACATTTTGGGCTTTCTTATTGAGGACCGGATCCGGGAAAAAGCGAACTTTAAGGAGTGCCATAATGGGCCGTATTATAGCGACTTTTTAAACCAGTCTCTATAGGATATTTAAGGGGTCAACATCTATGGCCATGGCCACTCCAGCCGACTTTTTGACAGCTGAGAGGCAGCTCAAGATGTCCTTCGTGATGTTAACTTCAAGAGGCGTTTTTATCATCACATGCCAGCGGAAATTTCCCCGGAGTTTGTAAAAGGGCAGCGGCGCGGGTCCCGTGATTTCGACTCCAGCCCATGCCTCTGAACCGGTTTTTTCTTTTAGAGCGTCTCTTACCGACCGGGCAAAAAGATAAGATTTCTTTTCATCCTTCCCGCGGATAATAAAATTAATGAGGCGTGAATACGGCGGGTATTTATACTGATAGCGTTCGTTAATTTCATGCTGATAAAAGCTCAGATAGTCGTGATTTTTAGCATGCTGAACGCTTGGATGATTGGGCGAATAAGTTTGGATCAAAACGCGCCCTGGAAGTTTCCCGCGTCCCGCGCGTCCAGCGACTTGAGTGAGCAGCTGAAAGGTTCTTTCCGCGGATCTGAAATCTGGAAGCGATAAACCGACATCCGCGAGAACAACGCCGACCAAAGTAACGTGCGGAAAATCAAAGCCTTTTGCGATCATTTGTGTGCCGATTAGAATATCGATTTTGCGGTCACGGAATTCTTTTAAAATGACTTCATGCGATCCCTTTTTACGCACGCTGTCCGCGTCCATCCTCGCGATTCTTGCCTGCGGAAATTTCGCGGCGACTTCGCTCTCAACTTTTTCCGTGCCGAATCCGGCGAAGCGCAGCAGAGGCGCTTTGCAGTTGGAGCATTCTTCGGGGACCGGCTTTTGATAATTGCAGTAGTGACAAAGCAAAACCCCGTCTTCTTGATGGAAGGTCATGGAAACATGGCAGGACTGACAGTTCTCAACCTGGCTGCATCTTTGGCAATGGATATGCGTTGAAAATCCTCTGCGGTTTAAAAGCAGCAAAGTCCCCTCTTTCTTTTGCAGATTGATTTCAATTTCGGTCAGAAGCTTTGGGGTCAGGATAACCGCCCGCTTGGCATTATTTGAAGCGTCTTTGAGGTCAAGAATCTGAACCGCCGGCATAGCTTTGTCATCGATTCTTGTTTGGAGATCAATGCGAATAACTTGCTTTGATTCTGTGAGCTTCATGGTTTCAAGTGAAGGTGTTGCGGTTCCCATGGCAAACAATACGCCTTCATTTTTTGCCCGCCACATCGCGACTTCCCGCGCGTGATAGCGCGGAGTCGTTTCTTGCTTATAGGTGCCTTCATGCTCTTCATCCATGATGATCAGCCCAAGTTTCGGAAGCGGCGCGAAAACGGCTGATCGAGGCCCAAGCACAACGTTTTTCTCTCCGCGTTCAAGACGTTTCCAGGCAAGGAATCTTTCGCCGTCACTAAGTTTGCTATGCAGGATTTCAAGCTGGTTTCCGAAATGATGATAGAAAAAAAGCCGAAGCTGTTCGGTGAGGGCGATTTCAGGAACAAGGCAGATTGCGGATTTTCCGGCCGCCAAAACTTCGCGGATAGTTCGGATATAAAGTTCGCTCTTGCCGCTTCCAGTGACACCGAAAAGAAGAATGGGTTTTGGAGATTTTTCTTTAATTTGAGCGCGGATTTCAGTAATGGCTTTTTGCTGGTCTGGAGAAAGTCTCAGGTCTTCCTTTGACGCTGAATCAGAAACTTCCTGCGGAATTTCCTTGGCAAGCGCTTTCTCAGCTTTTTTGCCGTATTTGACCCATTTTGGCAGAGCGTTTTCAATCGCCTCCCCCCAGCTAGAGGCGTAGTACTCGCTGATCCACTTGGTGAGTTCGAGAATGTTTTTCGAGAGAACAGATTCCGAATCGAGAATATCGAGCGCGAATTTGAGCTTTGGGTCATCTGGGATAGTCCGCTGCCCTACGATATATCCGGTGATTTCGCGGTTGCGGAAAGGAACACGGATGCGGACACCCGTTTTTATTTTTGGAGTTAATTCGGCTGAGACTTTATAAGAAAAAACATTGTCTACCGGAAGCGGAACGGCAACATCAACGCAGCTAACTTTTAAAATTTCTTCCGGCGGAAAGAGTGAGGCTTCATTCATGAATTTGCGGGGTTTTCGAGTTCACGTTTGATCATTTTCATATCTTCCCAGACTTTGCGTTTTTCTCCAGGATTGCGGAGCAAATAAGCCGGATGGAACGTGCAAACGACCTTAATGCTGGGAATGGCTGGGTAATCGTGGAACTTTTCTCTCAGCCGGGAAATAGGTGTTTGCGTTTTTAATAACGTTTGCCCCGCAAAAGTTCCGAGCGCGCATAAAATAGTGGGCTGGATAAGAGCGATTTGCTGATCCAAAAAGGGCCAGCAGTGTTCAATTTCTTGCGGCTGAGGAGGTCTATTTTGCGGCGGCCGGCACTTCAGCGTGTTGGCGATAAAGACTTGATCGCGTGTGAATCCGATTGATTCAATAATTTTGGTGAGAAGCTGACCCGCGCGTCCGACAAATGGAAGGCCTTGTTCGTCTTCGTCAGCCCCTGGGGCTTCTCCGACAAACATAAGTTTCGCGTTGATTGAGCCGGAACCGAAAACAACATTTTGCCGGGTATCAGAAAGCTCACTGCAAAGGACGCACTTCAATGCTTTTTCTTTGAGCGCGTTAAAGGCGGCAGCTTTATTGTTATCCATGGCTGTCGGGGCCCGCATCACTTTTTGATTTTGTGATGGCGCAGATGGTGTTGGCGGCAGTGCGGAAATCGGAGATCTTTTTTTTGAAGGTTCCCGGTAAAGATGCTCAATGCCGTCTTCCTTGAGTGATTTTAAAAATAAGTAGCCGTCTTTTTTGCTCATGCGCGAGCCTCTTGTGAAGCGAACGCGACTAATGAATCGGCGGCATCGGGTTTTGCCAGCCTGGCGATTTCCCGCTGCTTGGATTTCATCAGGGTGGGATGCTCAAAAATTTGTTTCATGATAAGGACGATTTGCTTCGGCTCGTGAATAAAAAAAGAGGTGCTTGAGATTTTAAGGAGATCCGCGTTCCGGGTTTCTTGTCCAGGAATGGGTTCGAGAACGATCATGGGGATTCCCTTTGTGAGGCTTTCTGTGGTTGTGGAACCGCCGGACTTGGCGATCATGACATCCGAAGCCTCCATAAGTTCAGGCATGGAGTCTACAAAGCCGAAAATTTTAACCGGATAAGAAAAATTAATTTTTTCGAGC
The DNA here is from genome assembly GCA_964511315.1 of uncultured bacterium. Classification (GTDB taxonomy): domain Bacteria; phylum Omnitrophota; class Omnitrophia; order Omnitrophales; family Aquincolibacteriaceae; genus CAZEFF01. The sequence continues at coordinate 18,044 of CAZEFF010000017.1, forward strand.
TTTGCTTTGAGCGATTGATTGTTGCCGCAGACAACAAGGCACTGAATCTTATCCGCGAACACCTCGAGTTCCTTAAGAATTTCCTCTTGGGGGCCAAGCCCGAAGCTTCCGCTTGTCATAAGAATTGTAAACCGCTCAGGACTGAAGCCATACTTGCGTAAGAACTCGGCTTTTTTCCCCTGGGGCTTAAATGCTGGATCGACTGGAATGCCTGCGGCATGAACGCGTTCGGCTGGAATCCCCCGCTTGATCAAATCTTTTTTTGATTCTTCTGACATCACCCAATACGCGTCCGTTCCATCGTTCAGCCAAAAAGTGTGCGGAAAAAAATCGGTTATGACTGTGATGAGTTTCGAATGAATGAGGCCCCTTTTTTTTGCGCTGGCAAAAAGTTCGGCGGATAAAAAATGTGTCGTGATGATGACATCCGGTTTTGATTGAACGGCTTCCCGTAAGAGCGGAGCGGCAATTACCCGATTAAACAAAGTCCTTAACGGTTTTACAAGTTGATAAACCCAGGTAATATCGAGCCCCTCATAGGTCCACCCCCAAAGCCTTGGAGTGTATTTGACCGAATTGAAATAGGCGGATGGATAAAGCCATCGAAACCATGCGGGCGTCCAATCAAGCGCGTCACCGATTTTAATTTCAGGAACGGGACGGCTGTTTTGGAATGCCTTTTGAATGACTTCCGCGACTTTCTTGTGTCCGTGTCCGGCATTGGCATGAAGAATTAGGATTTTCATTTTTTGAGGATTTCAACGGCATCAGAGAGGCGGTTCACAATAAAATCGGGCATGTGGCGAGGATCTAACTTCTTTTCATCGAAAGTCCCGTGGCCCGTGCGCACAAATATTGTTTTGATTCCGAACCGCTGGCCCGCTTCAATATCGGTTGATTTATCCCCAATAAAGTACGTTTTAAGCGGATCGTAGATCAGTCCGTCCACAGCTTTCTGGAAAAGTCCGATTTCCGGCTTGCGGCATTTGCAGCCGGCGTTTTTTCCATGAAGGCAGTAGTGAGCCCCGCGAATTTTAATTCCGTTCGCTTCAAAAACTTTGAGCATATTGGCATGAATATTCCAGAGTTCAGATTCAGGGTAAACACCGTCGCCAATCCCTGCCTGATTTGAAATGAGAATAATCTCAAGACCGAGATCTGTGATTTTTTTTAAAGCGTCCAGCGCGCCTTCTTCAAAGCGGAATTGATCCCAGGATTTGATATAGTCGCCGATGGGGTCGACATTGATGACACCGTCACGGTCAATAAAAACCACGCGCTTCATATTTAAGCGAAGAACTGTTTAATGACCGAGCAAACTTTGAGAACTTCTTCCTCTCTCATTTCGGGGAACATGGGAAGCGACAGAATTTCGGTGCATAATTTTTCGGTTAATGGTAATCGGTATTTCTTTTTGACGAGTTCCCGGCAAATAGGTTCCTCATGGACGGGGCGCGGATAGTGAACAAGGGTTGATATGTTTTTTTTCGCGAGCGCTTCCTGAAGCGCCTCCCGTTTTCCATCCGGCACGCGTACAACGAAAAGATGATAGACGTGCTTTGCTCCAGGGGCTTCTACAGGAAGGATCAAAGGTGCAGAAGCTAGGTTTTTCCGATAAATATCAGCAATTAATCTGCGGTTCTTCGTAAAGGTTTCGAGATGTTTTAATTTTACGCTCAGAATGGCCGCCTGCATCGCGTCCAAACGGCTTGTATTGCCTAAGACTGTGCCTTGGTCGCGGAAACTGGTTCGGCCAAGATTGCGCTGACGTTTGATCGGCTCGATCCATGCGGAATGATTTGTGGTGATGATTCCCCCATCGCCCATGGCTCCCAAATTTTTTGTTGGGTAAAAACTAAAACAGCCAGCGTCGCCGAATGATCCCGCTTTTTTTCCCTTCCAGGTCGCTCCGTGAGATTGGCAGGTATCCTCAACAACAGCAAGTTTATGTTTTTTCGCGATCGCCATGAGGCCCGTCATATCCGCGGGATGACCATAAAGATGAACCGGCAAAATGGCTTTTGTCTTCTTGGTAATAAGTTTTTCCACACCGGCGGGATCCAAAGTGTAGGTTGCGGCATTAACTTCCGCGAAGACTGGGGTCGCACCAACATGGAGAATAGAAAATACTGTCGCCATAAAAGTAAAGGAAGGGACAATGACCTCATCTCCTTTGCCGATACCGAGCACCCTCAGAGAAAAGATTAAGGCATCTGTTCCTGAACCTACGCCAAACGCGAGCTTCGTCCCGATATAATCCGCGAATGTAGTCTCGAATTCTTCAACCGTCGAGCCCAGCACATATTGGCCCGAGGCCGCGACTTTTAGAATGGCGCGTTCTAAATCTTTTTTTAGAGACTGGTATTGGCGTGTGGCGTCGAAGTACGGAATCATTTAGGCTGGGCTCCCTGTTTTTGTTTAAGCCGAAGCGCTTCACGGTATTTCGCGTAAGAAAATAATTGGTAGAGTCCGTGAAAAACCGACATAAGAAATCCCATGAATCCGGTTTTCCACCCCTTCTTTAAAAAATAATTTTTGAGAAAGCGGTCAAAAGTTTTCCGGATTGATTTGGCGAGTGATACTTTGCGTCCGTCGGTGATCCATTTGTCCGCTTCGAGGGTTGTTTCGCGGTTGAATTTTGAAATCCACTGCTCAATCCCTGTGGACGAGTAATGAAGGATATCGCCCTTTAATATTCCGCACGTACCTTGATAGATGACGCGAGGATGAACGCGGGCTTCTTCATATTTAAACTGGCCTTTACGAAAAAGACGGGTTTTCGCCGCGGGATAATAACCGGCGCCTTCAATCCATTCATCCGCGATGAAGGTTTTAATAGGAATCGCGTAGCAGACATTTGTGTCACTCGGGTTTGATGTGATTTGAGTGATTTCTGCGCCTAGCTCAGGCGTTACCCGTTCATCAGCATCGAGGCTCAAAACCCAAGGCTGCGTTGCCAGCGAATAGGCGTAATTGCGGTGTTTGCCTTCGATATCCATAGCACGTTGAAAAATTTTATCCGTGTACTTCCGCGCGATTTCAACCGTGCGGTCCGTGCTCATATCATCCAACACAACAATTTCGCTTGCCCAGGAGGCTGCGCTTTTCAAACAATCGTCCAGACGCTTCTCTTCATTCTTTGCGATAACAACAACAGATACCGGTGCTTTTGTGCTCATAAATCCTTTCGTGATGTTTGTTAGTACGCGTTTTTAAACGCGAAAATAGTCATAAACATAATTTCGATGTCCAAAAGTAACGACCAGTTCTCCATGTAATAAAGGTCGTATTTTAATCGTTCATGAATGGAGGTGTTTCCTCGTAAGCCATGAACCTGTGCCCATCCGGTTAACCCCGCCTTAATTTTGTGGCGGGCCATGTACCGCGGAATGGTTTCGCGGAACTGAGATACGAAATGCGGTCTTTCCGGCCGTGGGCCGACAAGGCTCATCTCACCTTTTAGCACATTGAGCAGCTGGGGCAATTCATCAATATTCCAGCGTCTAAAAAAATCCCCCACGCGCGTCCGGCGTGAATCGTTGGGCTTTGCCCAAACAGGGCCGGTTTCCTTTTCCGCGTTGATTCGCATAGTGCGGAATTTTAAAACATTAAAAACTTGGCCATCCCGCCCGACCCGCTCCTGGGCGTAAAAGATCGGCCCCTTGTCGTCTGATTTTATCAGAATTGCCGCGCAAAGCCAGATCGGTGATGTTAAAAATAAAAATAGGCTTGAAACCGTAATATCCAGAGTCCGTTTGAGCATGCGGTTGACTAAATCGTCCAAGGGAAGCGCTTTAAAGCCCAATAGGGGTACCGCGCTGATATGTTCAATGTCCACACTGCGCGTCATTAGCCCGTAAAAATCCGCACCAACTTTAAAATCAATAAGACGATCTTCGCATAAAACCACAAGGTCCATGATTTTATCCCGGCTGAATTGATGATCAAGAAGGATGACTTCATCGGGTTTTAATTCATCAATGTACCGCTCGCAATGCTCCGAAGCTCCTGTGATGGGCAACCCCTCAAGATGTTTACCAACATATTCTTCATCGCGCGCCAAAATGCAGACGACTTCCTTTCCGTAATGAGGGTTGCTTCTTGCCCACTGAATAATGTTCCGCGCGTTCCGGTTCGCGCCAATAATCATGACTTTAACAGTCGTATGGGTTTTTAAACGGTAATAGTATTCCCATTGGATGAAAAGGTACCGGGTCAGACTTACAAAAAATATCGAAAGAAACCAAAGGATGCTGAGGTAGACACGTGAATAAGATAAATGGCGGTAGAAGAAAGTGATCGCCATAAGAATGACGATCGAAAAGGTCACGCCTTTGATGACAATAAAAATTTCTTCAATCCGCCGGATTCTGCGGTGAGGATTATAAAGCTCGTAAATCCTAAAAATAATGAGATAAACCGGCACAATAACGAAAAGTGATTTCGCGTACTCATAAAATGGCGGCGTATGCGTCGCGGGAATGATGCCTGAGATAAACCGCAGAAGATACGCGGTGAGAAAGCTGGCCGCGACGGCTAAGCCGTCGAGCAGGATGAGCAGGAAAATAATCCGCGAGTTTCGTCTAGCAGTGGGCATAAGTTGGTTTTTCAGCGATGAGGCGGTTAACAAGAGATTGAAGTCTCTCTTTGAATTGTGATTTGTCAAAAGACAGGACTTTTGCTGGAATCGTGCTTCGGTCAAAAGTTTTCGATTCGAAATCAAGAACCGCGGCGCGGATGGCCTCTGGCGTTTGCTCATTAAAGAAGACTCCGGTCTTGACGCTTTCAAGGGCACCGCCCTTTCCGTAAGCAATCACGGGAGTGCCTGAAGATTGTGCCTCAAGCGGCACAATGCCGAAATCTTCATCTGTTGGAAAAATCAATGCGCGGGCTTGCGCAAACAATTTTTTCAGTTCAGGAGAAGGAACCGATCCTAAAAAAGTAATTTTTTCGGTTTTTCTAAGCCGGTGGTAAGCCTCTTTTTTGGGGCCTGATCCGACAATGAGAAGTTTGCGGTCCAATTCATTAAAGGCTTCAATGACCAAGTCCACCCTTTTATAGGGCACAAAGGCGGAGACGACCAGATAGTAATCCGACGCGGTTCCGCTTGGCTGATAGAAAGAAGCGTCAAGCGGTGGATAAATAACTTCCGCGTCGCGTTGGTAGAAGTCTTGTATCCGTTTGCGCACATTCTCAGAATTCGCCACAAATTGATGGATGGATGAATTTGAAGCGACATCCCACTTCCGCAAACGCCCCGTCAGCCAATATAGGAGTGGCTTTAAAAAACTCGGGATATGGCTGAAATAGTCCTCTTCGAATCCCCAAATATAGCGCATCGGCGTATGGCAATAGCAAATGTGAAGCGCGCCCGCGGGAATATCAATCCCTTTTGAAACGCAGTGGGAACTCGAAATAACAAGCTGAGTATCGCTATCGATTTTCAGAGTTTTGATGATTTGGGGTAAGAATGGGAGTAGATACCGATAATAGTATTTAATTCCCGGGAAATGCTGGAGAAAGGAGGCTTTGATCGGCATTTTTGCGAGCGAGGGGCTTAACCCTTCTCTTTGATAAAAAAGAGTATAGATGGTCGCGTCCGGATAGGCCTCGGCCATGGCTTCGAGGACTTTTTCTCCCCCGCGCATATGAAATAACCAATCATGGACTAAGGCAATTTTCATGAATTTAAAACCTTCAAATAAATTTCAGCCGTTTTGTGAGCAGTCTCAGCCCAGTGAAAACGTTTTGACTGTTCGAATCCTCTTTGGCGCATCTCATTGCGTAAAGAGTCATCCTGTTCGACACGTTCAATTGCTTCCGCGAGTTTTTTTTCATCGCCTGTTGGGACCAGGAGTCCCGCTTCGCCGGCGACTTCAGGTATAGATCCCGCGTCATAAGCAATCACAGGCGATCCGCAATTCATCGCTTCAAGCAGCGTCAGGCCAAATCCTTCATAAAGCGAAGGATGGACTAAGCTTTGAGCCCCATTATAAAGACCGACCAGCTCATCTGTCTCGATATAAGGCAGATAGATAATTCCATCCGCCGGCTTACACCGCGCCAAAATCTCGCACGCGGCTTTATATTTTGGATCCATTTTCCCGACCAACACAAGGCTGGACTTAACTTTGCCGGTCCGGTAAAGAGCGGTGAATACTTCCACCAGCCGATGAATGTTTTTATGCGGTTTGATTAAACCGACATAAAGGAAGTATGAATCGGGAATGCGGTATTTTATCAAAATTGAGGCTACTTTTTGCGGATTTTCTAAAGGTCTAAAAATCGGTGAAGTCCCTTCATAAATGACGGTGATTTTAACGGGATTTGCGTGGAAGTGCCGGACGAGGTCGTCTTTTGTGCGCTGTGAAACCGCGATAATGTGATCTGCAGTCCGGACTGCCGTTGAAAACATTGTTTTGGCGTAAAGACCCTGAATCGGATTAAAAAAGTCTTTTCGGAAAAGCCAATGGATTAAATCATGAATGGTAACAACTAAGCGGGTTTTGCCTTTCTTGAACGGAACATTGTAGTGCGGCGCGTGCCAAAGCTTACAATCAGATAGCCGCTTTGGATATTCCAATTGCTCTTTAAAACTGTAAATCGGGGCATCAAAAGGCTCGTGTGTAATCTCATGATACAAATGACGGCTTTCATGAATGCCGAAAAGCCCCATTTTTTTTGAGGAAAGCAGTGGTTCGCGCTGGAAATGATCCAATATCCCCTTTAAATAGGTGCCGATCCCGGTGTTGTGCAGCATCCGCGCGTCAATGCCAATATCGTAACTCATGCCGGTTTTGCATCCTTTAGAAGCAGGTTTATTTTTTCAAGGACCGCGGTTTCTGGAATTTGAGTCATGCATTCATGGTGGCCTAACGGACAGACTTCAGCTTCGCAAGGTGAGCAAGGAACGTTATGTGTTAGTAATTCCAGTTTCGATGAATACGGATGCCAAATACGGTAGTCATTCGTACCGCTGAAAATAGAAACAATGGGAATCCCCTGTCCCGCGGCAATATGCGCGGGGCCGGAATCGTTGCCGACATAGACATGACAAAGATCAAAGATGGCGGGAAGATCGCTTAAATTTGTCGCGCCCCGCAAATCTAAGATTCTTGGGTGAGAAGCAGTTTCAAGCAAAGATTTTTCATTTTCAGATCCAATCAGGATGATTTGAACAGTAGGGTCATTAAGCAGATCCGTAGTGAGGCTAGCAAACCGAGCAGCCGGCCAGCGCTTCGACGCGTAACCCGCGCCGGGATGAACAATGACCCGTCGGAGGCCGGGAAGAAAACGGTGCTGAATTTTATTCAGCACAGAAATCCGGTCCTCGCCGCTAACCGCAAAAGGAGGAATCGGTTCATCCGCGATATGCGCGTTAGGTATGGACGCGGTAAGCAGGCTTAAATTAACTTTTACTTGGTGCGCGAGACGCGGATATGCAGGACAACTTGATAATAAAAACCCTCCTCCCGTAATACCGTATCCGAGGCGTATCGGGATATTGGCTTTCCACATCAAATACGCATGTCTTACGTCGCCTCTAAAATCAATTCCCAGATCGTACCTTTCCTTTTGAAGCTGAATAACGAGTGCTTTGATGACTTTAAGGGCCGGGAGTTTATTTGTCCGGGAGAACCAGTGATTTTTAACCGGAATGAGATTAGAGATTTCGGTTGCCGTTTTAAAAAGGGCAGCCAGATCTTCGGAAATCAGTAAATCAATCTGAGCTTCCGGATAAAGTTTGCGCAGCGCGCGTAGAGCCGGGCGCGTCATGACCGCGTCGCCTAAATGGTCGAGGCGGATGACAAGAATTTTTTTAATATTGCGCCAGCGGCCTTCTTTGACGTGTTTTCGAAATGGCCAAGTAAACACATATCCAAGCGCGTCAAAGATAAAAACGAAAAACCGCATAGCCCAATGTTTGTACGCGTAGCGCTTAAATAAAAACACGGGTAATATCCTGTCTTAAAAAAGAGTATAAATAAAAGGCGCGACCGCGGAACCTTGTGTAAGTACGATGAGGGCGCCTAGAAGAATAAGTGTGATAACGATGGGCGCGAGCCACCATTTTTTTCTAACTTTTAAGAAGTCCCATAATTCTTTAAGGATGCTGAGTTTTCCCATTTTATGTCCTTTTGGTTAAAACTGCTTTTCGTATGACTCTTTGTTTTTTAGTTCCGATCCCCGGCCAATCCAATATGTGCTTGACTCCGGTTCGCGAAATTTCAGATTTAAAAATTGTTTTCCTGAGATTCGTGCGGTGATGGATATGGGGGTGAGAACCGCAAAGTACAGCACGGTCAAGATGACGCGTGTCATCACCCAGCCCATAAGCAAAGCAATGGTCATCCAAGCTTTTTGAATCGGGCGCAGAATGTTCGGAATGATCAGCCCCAGGGTAATCAGAACGATGCCGGCCGCGAGGAGGCTGAGCGAATAGCTCTTATGATGCCACCCCCGGAGCCCGCCGACAATAAGAAGAAAGCCGCCGACAACAAACGCGAATTCACGGAGTTCTTTTTTTGTGCTCTTGATATTGATAATTTCTTTTATAAGGCTCATTGTTTAGTTAATCCAGTTCAAATTCTTTTTTCCAGTTCGAATCTTTGCTAAGAGGTTTTTGCTGGGTCTTATCAAGGAGGAAATTACCCAACACGAGATAATCCATTTCCGTCCGCATGAAACATAGATACGCATTTTCAGGTGTAGAGACGAGCGGTTCCCCGCGAACGTTAAATGAAGTATTGATGATAACCGGACAGCCGTGTTTTTCATCAAGCTTTTTTAGGAGGCGGTAATAAATCGGATGATCCGTTTCTTTGACGGTCTGAATACGGGCTGAGTAATCAACGTGAGTGACCGCGGGAATTTCCGAACGCGCAATTTTTAGCTTATCAATTCCGAAAAGCGCTGCTTCATCCGGAGAGACTTTCTTCCTGCGGTTTTCTTTCACAGGCGCAACAATCAGCATGTAGGGACTGTCGGCATCCAGTTCGAAATAATCAGAAACTTTCTCCCGTAGAACAGAAGGCGCGAAAGGGCGGAAACTTTCCCTGAATTTAATTTTTAAGTTCATGATTTCCTGCATTTTTGGAGATCGGGCGTCACCGATAATGGAGCGGCTGCCCAGCGCGCGCGGGCCGAATTCCATGCGGCCGTTGAACCAGCCGATAACTTTTTCTTTAGCGATAAGGTCGGCAACTTCGCTGACAAGGGCATCCGGTGAAAGTTTATTAAACGGTATGCCTGCGCCAGTGAGAAAAGTCTCCACTTCGGTGTCAGAAAAATCTGATCCCAGATAAGAGCCGCGCATAAAGTCATTTTGATTATCCGCCGTGCGGGAATTGCCGAGGTATTGATGCCAGACGAATAAAGCGGCGCCAAGGGCGCTTCCCGCATCCCCCGCCGCGGGCTGAATCCAGATGCTTTGAAAGGGACTCTCGCGAAGAATTTTTCCATTCGCGACACAGTTAAGCGCGACACCTCCTGATAGGCACAAATTTTTTTTCCCGGTGATTTTATGAATATGCTTGGCCATTTTTAACATAATTTCTTCCGTCACTTCTTGGACAGATTTTGCCAAATCCATATCCCGCTGCGTGATTTTAGATTCGGGTTTTCGCGGCGGCGCGCCAAAAAGTTTATGAAAACGATCGTTTGTCATGGTGAGTCCCACCGCATAATTAAAATATTCCATATTCATGCGGAAAGACCCGTCGTTTTTAACATCGATCAAATGTTCATAAATGAGATGTTTGTATTTCGCTTCGCCATAGGGCGCTAAACCCATGAGTTTGTATTCGCCTGAATTGACTTTGAATCCGCAATAATAAGTAAACGCGGAATATAAAAGTCCGAGCGAATGAGGAAACCGGATTTCACCTAAAAGCTTTACTTGATTCCCCTCACCAATGCCGTAGCTGGAAGTGGCCCACTCCCCGACACCATCCGCGGTAAGAATCGCGGCGTCTTGATAGGGAGAAGGAAAAAACGCGGACGCCGCGTGTGATTCGTGGTGCTCAGGGTATAAAATTTTGCCTTTGAAACCGATTTCGGTGCGCACTTTGTCATCAATCCAAAGCTTTTCTTTTATCCATACGGGGATGGCTTTAATAAAAGAAGCTAAACCGCGCGGAGCGTACGCCATATAGCTTTCCATGAGGCGCTCAAACTTTGTAAACGGCTTCTCATAAAAAGCGACAAAATCGAGATCCGCCGCGGAGATATTGCCCTCTTTGAGACAATATTCGATGGCCTTGGAGGGAAAAGCGGAATCGTGCTTCTTGCGGGTAAACCGTTCTTCCTGAGCTGCCGCGATGATTTTTCCATCCATCACTAAACAGGCCGCGGAATCATGGTAAAACGCTGATATGCCGAGAATCTTCAAACGGAATCCTTTATTTTGAATTGGAGCTGTTTATGGTGTTTGGCACGGGAGTCTGTTTTTGATAGGCGTAGTAAATCCCGAGCAAGAACCAAAAAGATAAAATGGATTGCGGGTTATGCATGACGGTATCGACCATCGCGAAAATCAAAAAATTTAAGAGTCCTCCCATGAACCCGAGCAAAACATTGCGGTCTTCAAGATTCGCGAGCTTTCTTTGGTGCTGATAGCCTAAAATAAAAACGGCCAAAATGAATGACAGGAAGCACGTTAGCCCCACAAGACCAATTTCGGCGGCCATTTGGAGATAACCATTGTGAGCGTAATAATTTTTAACGCGCCAATTTTTACGTTTATCGTAAAGCGCGTGCGAAACCGTGTAGGTATTGATCCCCGTGCCTAAAAGCGGTTTTGCCTGAATAACTTGCACGGCCCTGTCCCATAAATAAAACCGCTCAATAATTGATTGCTCTTTTCTTTCGGTATCTAAGTGGATGACCATCGAAGAAGGTAAAATCATAATGATTCCAGCAAAAACCGCTAAAGCCAAAAAAAGCTGGAGAAACTTTTTCCGGTAAATCATCATTACAAGAATTCCAGCGATGCACGCGAGAATCGCGCCGCGGGATCGTGTCAGGAAGAGCATAAAAAAACCGCCGAAAGACACCGGGAGCGCAAAATACCAAGCAAGCATTTTGTGATCCTTGTTGCGGAATCGCAGGCCAAGCATAGATAGAAGCGGCAGAGTGAGCAGTAGAAAACTGCCTAACAGGCCATAAGTTTTAAAGGAAGCCGAGATTCTTGAGCCGGCAGATGAATCCTGCGCAACCACATGACGTATGAGATCCACCCCAAAAGTGTATTGATAGTAACCATTGATGACAAGAACCGTGAGAACCGCGATAAATCCATATTCGAAACGGCGGAGACTTTTCGCGGAAGCAAAAATCTCAGCGGTCATGATGAATAGCAAGACTTGTTCGAGGACCTTATTGACCCCTTTAAAACTCTGTTTCGGGAAATCAGACCAAAGTAAAGACGCAGCGCAAATTAGCAAATAAGCGGCGAGCGGTAAAAGAATTGCCCTGGGAATGGATAATTTGAAATCCCTGGCCTGAATTTTCCATATCGCCCAGCTGATAAGGGCAATGACAAAAGTGATGCTCATCAGGGCGGATGAAAATGTCAAAGACGCCCAAAACGCGATAAGGCTCCACAAAGCGATAGTATAAAACGGAATTCTATTAAACCACTGAAGGGTCATCGTTTTTTAGCTTTCGGTGAAAAGTAGTAACTGCGATATTTAAGAAACGTGTAGTAAGCCGAAAGCCCAGCATACTGAAGGCCGGTAATCCCGTCAAGTACGCCTGCTTGAATGAAATAGAGGTTCGCAAATTGCGCGGGCGGACGCAGGATCGTGTCGCTAAAGAGAGACCTGCGGTTTCTTTTCCGTAACACTTCAACTTCAAGGGGGACATATTTATCAATTTTTTGACGGTACTGAGCCAGGTTTTTTGTTGTAAGGTGCGCGAGGGTTGAGTGCAAATGTCTCACCGGGAGCGTGGTTTCCACGGTCTCATGAACTGGCTGAGTAAAGCGGGCTTTGTTTTTCGGAAATAACCGGATGGGCCAATCCTTTTGAGTTCCGCTGAATCGAAGCGGTTTTCCGAAGAATAATGTGGTCCGTTTTACCGCGTAAACCGCCTCAGGCTCTAACTCCGAAAGGGATTTAATTTCGCGGGCGAGTTCCGGGGTCATGCGTTCGTCCGCGTCAATCAGGAAGATCCAATCCCCCGTGCATCTCTCGAGCGCGGCATTTTTTTGCGCAGAAAAATTTACGAAAGGAATATCGTAAGTTTTCGCGTTGAACCGCTTAGCGATTTCAACGGTTCGGTCCGTGCTTCCGCTATCGATAAGAACAATTTCATCCGCCCAGCTGACTGATTTCAGGCAATCTTCAAGATTCTGTTCTTCGTTTTTTGTGATGATCGCGATCGATAGGCTCATAAGGTGCGGGCTCTTTGACAGGCGCGGATAAATCCGAGCAGAAGCGTGCGGTCTCCTTTGAGTAAACTAAACACGATCCGCAGCGGCAATAAAAGAATGTGGGACAGCCAAAAACCAAATCCGGAAAAATTTTTCCACATAAATAAGAAATTATTGCGGTGAGCTAATATGGAAATTCCTTCAGCCCCGAACTTTTTTTTGAAACTCGCCTGTCCCATATGATAAACCACGCTCGCCGGCTCATAAACAAGATGATAGCCCTTGCGGGAAGCTCTTAAACAGATGTCCGCGTCTTCCATGATTCCTGGAAGGTAACGGGGATCATAACCTCCGAGCGCCAAGAATTTCTCACGTGAAAAAGCGCCAAAACCTGAAGAAAAGGTTTCTGAAGGGATATCGGACTCCTTTTCATAGCCGGCATACCGGGCCGATGACCAAAAAAGCCCCCACCGCATCTTCCCTACAGTTTTTGCTCCTTCGATCTCAGCTCCGTCAAAGCTCATGACTTTTGGCGCGGCAAGAAATGTATCTGGGTCATCTTGAAAACGGCCGATCAGCGGATCAATGAAATTTTCATCAACGCGGATATCATTATTAAGAAGAATAGCGACAGGTTCAGTCATTTTTTCCAGATAATCATTGTAGGAGCAAAGAATTTTATTTTCACCGGCAAGGTGAATATCAATCCTGTCTCCCCAAGCGGCGCGCGCGTCGTCGACGCTTGAGTCTGTGCTTAAATTATCAAGAAGGGTTACCGCAGTGCGCGTTTTTGCTTTCGCCGCGGCTTGCATGATGCTGGGCAGACATTTGGGCAGTAATTCTTTACCATTATAATTTAAGATTACGATTCGTGCCTGATACTGGCTGGTCGATGAAGGCATCTGGCGAGACAGAGATTAAGCGGTTTTTATCTGAAGAGGTGCGGATTCAGTACGGGTTTTTCCGGGAATCGTGGTTCGCAGAATGTTGGACGGAAGTTTTGTCGGGAATTGCCCCATGGAATGTTCGTAGCGGACGGCAGGCGCGCTCGGGTTAAAGGGAATGTTCAGTTTTTCACGAACATCGCGTTCGACAAAATTTCGAAGTTCAACCAGCTCTTCCGGAGAAAGTGTTTCGGTATAGACGTAGGCTTTGTATCCGCCTTCGGGGTCGCCTTTGTAATAATCCGCGACCTCATTGTAATCAACCTCAAAACTATAGAGCCTATCCCCTGTTTTCTCATAGGTATAAACCCACACATTCTTTTGGCTGGGGTGACGGACGGCAAAATCATAATAGGGAGTTCCAGGATAGGTTGTGATGATGGTGACATCAAAATCATCAGGCTTCACCTGCAGCAGCCAATCATGGGTTTCCATAATGGTTTCACGGGTTTCTCCCGGATGCCCGACTGACATCAAGGCTTTAACCTTAAGACCGTGCCGTTTGGCAATTTCTACGGCACGCGTATTTTGCTCGCGTGTAGATTTTTTATTGATGTTTGTTAGAATGCGGGGCGAGCCAGATTCAAATCCCGTTAATAGCCAGCGGAATCCGGCACGGTACATAGCCTGTGCCTGCATGTCATTGAAAAGTTCGGCCTTCACAAAACCCCGGAGCCGGAATTCTGTTTTGAGTTCCTTTTGCAAGTCAGCGATTTTATTCATGAGTTCCACCATCTTAGGGTTAACGTTGAGCTCGTCGTCATAAAACATGAAGCCAGTGTAGCCGTAAGTTTGGTGGAGAAAGCGGACTTCTTCGACAATGCTTTCAGAGCTGCGGGTGCGGACAACGCGGAGCATCGGTGATTGGCGCCCGCCGCAAAAACCGCATTCAAATGGGCAGCCTAATTGCGCGATCAAACTCGTGGAGCGGTGGCCCTCGATGGAATAATGATAACTTTGCATGTCCACCAAATGTCTTGCGGGAAACGGCAATGCTTCAAGCTTTTGGTTGTTTAAAAAATATTTTGAACTTCGGTCGTTGGCGTCAATGATTTGAGGAGGATTTTCTCCGAGCGCTTCAAAAATAGATTCCTCCCCGTCCCCCACAATCACGATGTTGAAAAGCTGCAGAAGGCTTTGCATCGCTGCAGTCCCTCGTCCTGAAAGTGACTCGAGCTGTTCTTTTTTGAAAGCGGAATGAACGAGAGTCGCGTGAGGACCGCCGAGAATTAAACGGGCAGAAGGATTTTCATTCCGGATTACCCGGGCGATTTTGGCCGCCGCAGGCATTTGCGGTGTCGTGGAAGTGACGCCGAAAATGGTTGCTGAAGAGGTGCGTATATGTTCGCGCAGCGCGTCTTGAAAGTTTTCAATTCCGGACAAATCCAGCATTTCAACCGGATAGCCCACTTTTTCAAGCATCGCGGCAACTTTAAGAATGCCGAGGCTGACAAACACCCTTTCATCCAAAAGAAACAGGGATGGAGGTGTAATTAGGCAAACTGTCGGATATGGAGAGGAGTCTGAGCTATT
>CAZEFF010000017.1:32903-36936 GCA_964511315.1 uncultured bacterium
GCTATTAGACATGCGCTAGTTATCGGTTCCTTCAAGTATTATCTAGAAATAAATTTTAATTTTGCCTAGCGATAAGGTCTTTAGGCAAAATAAGTTAGGTAAAATTTACCCTACAAGATTCTATTTGTCAAATGGGGTTTTATGCTTGACATCAAAGCAGGCATAGTTTATGTTGCAACTCATGCCCCAGCCACAAGTTAGCTTCATTACACCTGTCTATAACGAGCAGTTCAATATCCCCGGTGTTTTTCGTGATTTATATGCCGTCATCCAAGAGCATCCCGAATGGAATGCAGAAGTCATCATGATCGAAGACGGCAGTAAAGATAAAACGCGCGAAGTGATTTTAGGTTTGGTCGAGCAGTATCCTCAAACTCAGCTGATTATCCATGAAGTCAATCAAGGCTACAACCAGTCGATGCGGGACGGCATTGCCCGCGCGAAGGGCAAGTACGTGATGTATGTTGGTGCCGATGAAGAATTTGACTGTTCTGAAATCCCCTCATTTATTGAGCCGCTGCTTGCGGAAGGTGAAAAGCATGCGGACCTTGTTTTAGGTGTTCGCTGGCAGAGAAACGCGTACAAGCTCCATCGTTTTTTTCTATCCGTGATTTACATTTTCTTTCTGAATTGGGTTTTTAAAATGCGGATTAATGATTATAACTGGTCTCAGGCGTGGAGCCGTGAATTGCTTGACCGAATTGAACTTGAATCAAAATCGCTTTTTATGCTGCCGGAAATTATTCTTAAAGGCTATGATTTGGGTTACGTCATTAAAGAAGTTCCTTCAAATCACCGAGGCCGCCGGACCGGAAGGTCATCCCTCAATATGAAAATCATGGGTTATGCTTTGTGGGATTCATTCCGGTTTTATTTTCAGCGGATCTCAAAAAATTACCGCCCCGCAAAAAACTCTGATCCGACCCGCCCAGTTCCTGCCACAGCTTCAAACTAAGCCGTTTTTTAAAAATAGCTCGCTAAATGGGTGGTTCAAAAACGCTTATTTGACGAGCTTGGCGAATTAAGATAGCGGCTGCCGCTATTAGCATTACGGCCAATAAGAGTTTATAATACTTCCGCATGAATTTTCGATAATTGATTTCACTTGCGGTGGAAATGTTTTCCCATTGTAGGATGAGCGGCGTTATTTCGCTCTTGGATTTCCTCGGATTGAGATAAATGGCTAAATTTTCAGAATTAAAAATTTGCTGATACCCCCGCGCTAAACGGTTAGCGATTTCGACTTTTTCGGATTCCTGCACCCGTATTTTATCGGCGACTAAGAGATCAGCGTTTTTTTCGATACTCTCAAATCTTGAGCCCGGCTGAACACTTCCGTATGAAAATATGTAAGGGCGATGCGATAAATGCGCGAGATAAGTTTCTGATGAGATGACCGAGATCTGTGGAGGGATGCTTTCAAGGATCTTTACAGCCTTTTGATTCTGCCCAAATGAGGCTTCCCACATAAAACTTTCGAGTGAAAAAAGGCCTGGAGTTCCTGTGAAGAAAAGGGCGGTGCCAAGCAGGCAAATTTGAAACAATTTAGATTTCGCGGGACGATGAATATAAATATGCCGGATTCCGCACGCGGCGGCGATAAAAATAACCGCGTTTAAACCCACAGTGTAATGAGCCGTGATAATTTTGAATCCGGGAAAAGCGGAAAGAAGACGGATTCCTAAGGTTGGTCCCAAGAGCCAAAGACTCGCCCAGCTTGCGAACGGCGCGAATAGAACGGGCGCAAAGACTAGTCCCAAAAACTCTAAGGTTTTCAGCGAAAATAAACTGCGTAAAACAATTTTCCAGGCTTCTGCGGTGGGATGCGTGAAATGCGAGTAAAACCCCCATTTGTTCCAGTTGTATTGAAAAGCAAAATGAGGCTCAACGACTTTCATGATGATGAACAGACAAAACAGAGCGAGCAGGATGACGCCCCATCCCCACCGCCGCTTCTGATAAATTGCGAAGAAGAGCCCAATCCCCAACACTTCCATTGAAATATTTTCCTTACAAGTCATCGAAAACAGCAGAAAAAACAACGCTATAACCCATTTCTCATTTAACGCCAAAAGAAATCCTGCGAGCAAAAGCGGATCCGCGAACGTTTCAGAATGGAACGGGAACAAGATACCGTTCCGCAGGGGCGCGTAGAAAAAGAGCGTAAGGGCTAACGTAAGCGACCAAGTATGACTTGCCGTCATTTTTTTTGTGATGCCGTAAATCAAGGGTATGCAGGCTGCGATGGAAAAACTTTGAACAGTAAACAGGGCTTCAATTTGGTTTGTGAATCGATAAACGGCAGAAAGGAATACCTGAAAAAAGAAAAAGTGCTCTCCTAAAATGCTCTGGCCTCCCCTGACGGAATTGATCAAGAATTGGCCATGTGCCGTATTCCAAATAATTTGATCGTTGAATCCTGTGTCCCATAAGGCCGTTCCCATACCGGCATGCATAAAGCAGAGCGAGACGCTTTGCAAAAGTCCGTACGCCAAGAAGAGAAGGGTTAGAGATATTCGCGGCGGTAACCCGTAAAACATGCGGATAGTTCGAAAAGGTTCGAGGATCGCCAGCTGATCGCGATGCGTTGAGAATCCATTTAATGTTAGAGCAAGAAGGATCAGCGCGCAGGCCCGTAAAGTCAGTGAGTGGAGCGATGGGTTTCCTGACAAATAGACAAATAAGCCGCGGTCAATCACAAAAGCCCCGCTGGTGAAAATCCAGAATAAGCAGCCCGCGGCGGTGAGCTGGAAAAAAAGCGCCTGAGCAAATTTCTTAAGAGCCATGCCTAATTAAGCATCCTTCGCAAAAAAGAACTTAAATAGCGGGGCCGGTAATAAAACGAGAGAAAGGCTTTTTCCCGCAGAGCGGCCAGTTTTTCGGGGCTTAAGGTCGCGTGGCGGTGCACAGGTGTGAACGATGTGTAATGATCCCAGTTATGATCAAAGATGTCCTGCTTGACCCGTTCATAAAGAGGTGTTCCGGGGTAAGGCGTGAAGACATTGAAAGTGGCAACATGGGTATGAAGGCGTTTGGCATAATTGATTGTTTTTTGAATGGATTCCTCGGTGTCTTGAGGCAAGCCGATGCAATAAAAGGCTGAAACGCGAATACCGATCTTGTTGCAGTAGTCCACCAAATGCTCGGAATCGCGCTGCTGAACCGCTCGCCGCTGCACATCCATAAGGACCTCATCATTTCCGCTTTCAACGCCAACATTGATGGAACGCAATCCCGCTTTCCGCATCAGGTTGAGCAAGTCCTCATTTAAGAATTCAAGCGCGGTTTCACAGGCCCATTCAAGCCCGACTTTTTTTTCAATCATCAGTTCAGCGATTTTTTGCGCGCGGTTATTGTTGCCGGTAAACATGGGATCACGGAAAATGACACTGCCGATTTTGTAACGGTCCCTCAAATAGATCAGCTCATCGACAACATGTTCCGGCTCCCGCATTCTCCACTTATAGTTGGTGCGGTAAGCGCAGTACTCGCAGGGAGCAAAACAGCCGCGGCTGCCGAGTACAGGTAAAACAGGTCCTTTTTTAAGCGATGGAAAATAACTAAATGTGGGCACCGGAAACCCATCCCAGGATGGAAATGGAAGGTCGGTCAAGTTCTGTATCGGAGCGCTGACAATCTTTCCTTTAAGGCCCTCGATCCCCTTTTCCGCGAGATGTATCGCGGCCGCTTCGGGTTCACCCACGAGTACAAGGTCGGCGTGCTCCATGTATTGATCAGGAAAGAGAGTCGCGACCGGACCAAAGACACCAACATTTTTAGCGCCAAGTTTTTTAAGGGCTTTGATCGATTCTATCTCATTTGAGAAATCGACAAGCGAAGTGGTCGTAAGAATCAAATCGCCTTGCGCAGCGGCAGATTTGAAATCATTCTTTATATAAATAACGTCATGACCGGCCTTTCGGAAAATGGCCGCTAAGTAGCCGTAGGAAACAAGCGGCAGCTTCATAAAATTCTTCTTCGCGGCTTCGATGAGCCGGGCCGGAAAGGAGTTGCCAACAATAAGTTTTGTTCC
>CAZEFF010000018.1:0-36481 GCA_964511315.1 uncultured bacterium
AGAAGACAATGGGATCGGCATCCCTAAAGAGAACCTAGCCAAGATCTTTGATCCGTTCTTTACAACCAAAGAAATTGGCAAAGGGACGGGTTTGGGGTTAGCGGTAACATTTGGAATTGTGCAAAAACATGAAGGTACTATTCGAGTGGAGTCAGTCATTGGTCAGGGGACTCAATTTGACTTACTGTTTATAAGGGGTAGTTATGCTGGATAGCCAAAGCGTTATTCTGGAACGTTTAGAATTTACTCGAAAAAATGTGACCTTTAAAGTCAAGATTTACAGGCCGCAAAATATTGAGGACGCCAAAGGTATTGTTTTTTTCTCGCATGGACTGGGTTATTGCGACCGTCAGTACAAGATCGATGGTAACTTGTTCGCGAATAACGGTTATTTAATGTGCATTTATAATTTGCGAGGGCATGCGGCAACAGATGGTAAGTGGACCCTGCAGGACTCCGTTGATGACTTGATTGAAGCGATTAACGCGATAACCGCTCAGTATAAATTTAAGAATAATAATCGGGTTTGCACAATTGGGCACAGCACAGGCGCTTTAATCACATTGCTAGCTTCTCTCAAGGACAATCGAATTAAATTTGGCGGCGTCGTAACTACTGTTACCTGCCTAAAAGACTCATATCTCCACTGGTTTAAAAGCGGATTCAATAAGGATGTTAAAGAGTTTTTTAAGACTAAGGGAGTTATCCCTCCAATAATTGAAAAATTTATGGACGATAAAACGATGATGGATCTTTATTGCCAAGGGAAAATTCCTGTGCAGGATTTAAATATTGCTCATCGCTATGGCTTGCTCAAGTCTGATAATTGGAATGAGTTCTTTTATGAAATTGTAAATTCTCCGGACATTATAAAAAGTGCGGGAAAAATTCATATGCCACTTTTATTGTTTCGAGGCGAAAAAGATGAGGTTATGGATGTCAATAAAACAAATGAATTATATGAGGGCTTGGATAAGAATATACCATCGCGTCTTTATATAACTAAATCTCAAAATCACTTTCATAATGATAGCTGGGATTTAATTCAAAATGAAACAATGAAGTTTTTCGATAAGCTTTGTCAGTTTAGCGAAGAGCAAAAGAAAAGAGGTTCTCGCGACATTTTGATTATTGATGATGAGGAGTTAGTTCTGAAAACTTTAAGTAATTTATTGAAGAAAAGCGGATTTGAGGGGGTTAATTTAGCGCAGAGCGGAGAAATTGCTCTCAAAAAAATTCAAGAATTGAAAGAGCAGAAGAACAAAGAATTCGACCTCATCATATCAGATATAAGAATGCCTGGCCTCGACGGCATTGAAACCATCCGCCGTATGCGGCAAATCGTATCAGAAATGGGTAACAACCAGAGTCCTGTGATATTTATGACAGGGTATGAGGGTGAGCGGACTCAGCAAGAAGCTCGTGATCTCGGGTATGTGGACTATCTTTTCAAGCCCTTCGATGCTCAAGCTTTTCTTCAAAGCGTTAGGAAACAGTTAGAATGATAAAAAAATTTTTAGTCCAATTTGATAATTTTTTTTATAAGAAGATTGTACGCAATCTTTTGAAAACCTCAAAGCTCGGGTATGGGTTTGTTGTTACAGGTGCGGAATCAGGAGTGAATTATGAACACATTTATGACAATGTGCCCGAAGGGAGCTATTTTATAGGCAAAGTGGTTGATAAAGCTTTACTTAATCTGCCGGCCGTGCGTTCAACGCGTAATCGAAAGGATGATGTAAAGAAAGTGCTCTGGAATGAAATCGAAAATAATAAGCTTATAAATCGGAAGACGAAGGTTTTGGATTTGGCATCGGGCGGCGCGCGGTACTTAAGGGAATTCTCAGAAGAGCACAAGCACGGCCAAGTCGAATCTATCTGTATCGATAAGAATATCGCGAGCGTGAAATTGGGAAAAGACCTTTCAGGTAAAGAGAATTTAAAAAATATAAAATTTTTTAAAGCGAATATGTTCAGCCTACGCCATTTAAAAAAAATTTCAGACAAACTGAATTGGGTGCCGAATGTGGTTGTTGCGTCTGGTATTTTTATTTATTTTAACGATGAAATTGTCGAAGGCTTGCTCAAGGAGATTTATAAGCATTTGGCCCCAGGGGGATTAGTTGTATTTACGTCATATGAGAAAATTGACAGCAAGAAGTTGATGAGGAAGGCAATGCAGACCTCTTCAGGGGACGTTTGGACCTTGTATTATAGAAAGCCGGAGTATTGGCGCCCCTTGTTAACAAAAATTGGTTTTAAAGATATTTTTATTATGAGAGATCAATGGCTGATGAATAATGTTTGCTCAGCGAGGAAATAGAGGGAAATGCTAGATCAGTTCACAGTTTTAGGCAATATCAGCCTAATCAATTTTTTTACCTGCGTTTTTATCGGCGCTTTTTTGCTCGTCAAGAATAACCGTAGCGCAATAAATATCGCATATTGTATTTTTGATTTCTGCATTGCGTTATATGCCTTTTTTTATTTTCTCTGGCAATCCTCCACTGACCACACTCTCGGCGTTATTTTCTTTAAATGGTGCATCTTAGGTGTGGTGCTTATCAATAGTGCTTTTATGGAATTTGTTTTCGCTATATTGAATATTCGAAGTACACATAAAAAAAGTCTTTATCTTATTCATGCCCTTAACGCTTTCTTCTGTTTTGCCGCTTTAAACTTGTTCTATCAAAGCTGGGTACCAAAATATTCTTATGGCATTTGGCCGGTGCCTTCCGTTGTTTTTCATGTTTATATTGTTTGGTGGTTCGCTCAGGTTTTATATAGTTTCTATCTGCTTTATGTTGAAGGTGTAAAAAAAGCTGAAGGCAAACTTCTAACTCAGTATAAGTGGATTTTTTGGGCGACGCTCATAGCTTATGCTGGTGGTGCAACAAATTGGCTTGTTTGGTACAACATTAATTTTCCTCCGTATTTAAATTCAGGTATTGCTATTTATACATTGGTACTGGCCTATGCCATGTTTCGTCACCGGATTCTTGGTGTTGATGTCATTATCCGCCGAACGCTGGTATTTGCTGGGCTTTTGGCGTTCGTATTCGGGGTGTTCAGCGCGGCGACGTTTTTGGTGCAGGAGATTCTCAGTAAGTTTTGGGGGGCGGGGAATACGTGGACTTACGGGATTAGCCTTTTCCTCATTGTTCTTGGGTATGATCCGATCCGGAATTTTCTGGTCAACTTTACCGATAAATTTCTCTTCCAGAAAAAATACGATTATCAAAAGCTCTTAAAAGACGCGTCGCGGGGGATGTCGAAGATCGAGAGTCTCGACCATCTGCTCTCACTCGTCATTCATTTCATCACGATGAAAATGCGGGTGAAGAACGCGGCAGTCATATCGCGCGAGAAGCGCACTGGCGATTTTGAGCTGACCTATCAGCGCGGCTATGACAAGGGGTTTTTGGCTTACCATCTCGACGATACCAACCCGCTGATTGGCTACCTCATCCGCGAAAAAGAAGCGGTGGATATCGAGCATATCCGCGAATATATGGAAGCGGGCAATAAGAAGACCGTGAAGGGTGAAGAGCCCCATCAATATGACTTTAGCGCGATCCTGCACACCATGCAGGAAATCAACGCGGCCTGCTGTATCCCAAGCTTTCTCGGCCATGAGCTGCGCAATATTCTTATTTTGGGTGAAAAGAAATCGGGTAATTATTACACGAATGATGATCTGAACGTGCTTTACACGCTCGCGCAGGAATCGGCCATTGCGATCGAAAACGCGCGCCTCTTCGATGAAGCGATCACCAAATCCAAACAGCTTGAAAAAATCAATGAGCAGTTGGAGTTTTCAAAAACCCTTTTGATGAAGGCCCTGCACGAAACCGAAATCGCGAACAAGCAATTGCAGGACACCCAGGCCCAGCTGATTCATGAACAGAAAATGGCGACCCTTGGGCGTCTCGCGGCCTCGGTCGGCCATGAAGTGAACAATCCGCTCACCATTTTATCGATGAATGTTTCGCGCGCGATTTTAAAATACCGCAAAAACCCCGACCTGCGCGTGGGTGAGGTGCTCGATCTCTTCCAGAAAATGGAACAAAATATTGGCCGTATCAAAGCGGTGGTGAATACGCTTACCGGGCTTCTCCGCCGTTCAGAAAAAGGCAAGTTCGAGCCGCTTTCTCTCAAGCTGGTGCTTGAAGAAACTTTGCCGCTTGTCCAGTTCCAGACCTATCTTGATAATCTAACCGGCACCGAGGTTGAGTTTGATATCCCGAGCAATATTCCGCTGATCCGCGGCGACCTTGAGCGTCTGCAGGAAGTCTTCCTCAATCTTTTCATTAACGCTTATCACGCGATGACGGGACGCCGCAACCGCAAGATCCGTGTGACGGCGCTGATTGACGCGGATGATAAAAACCGCGTGTCGATTAATTTTACCGATAATGGAAGCGGCATGAGCGAAGAAGTCATGAAAAAGATTTTTAATTATGGATTTACCACCAAGCCGCCCGGCAAAGGTTCGGGCCTTGGTCTTTACATGTGCAAATACATTGTGGAGCTGCATGGCGGAGATATGAAAGTGGCGAGTAAACTGGGCGAGGGCACGACCTTTACGATTTATCTTCCGGTTTATGAAGAAGCCAGTACCTCCGGCGGAAGCAGTGCCGGGCCGAATCCAGATGATCTCAGAAGCGCCGCGGGCAATTAAAGGCAAAAGTAAAAAGGTAAAAGGAAAAATTAAGAATCAGCAGATTAGGGGAATGCTGTGGTGAAAGATAGAGTTTATGATATACGGCTTCGAACTTATGAGTATGCTAAACTAGTCATTAGATTTCTTGAGGAGCTGCCCCGAGATTATGTCAGCCAAACATTGGGGAAGCAATTGCTTAGATCCGCGACATCCATAGGCGCAAATGTTATGGAGGCTCAGGCATCGCCCTCAAAAAAAGATTTTGCGAATTTTTACAATCATTCACTTAAATCGGCAAATGAAAGCAGATATTGGCTTGGGCTTTTAAGTGATTGCGGTAAAGCTCAAGCGGATAAAGCCAAGTCACTCATTGAAGAAGCGCAAGAGATCGGCAACATTTTAGGAGCGATTCTATTAAAGGTTAGGAATAAAGAAAAGGTTAAGTAGTTTTTTTTACCTTTTTCCCTTTACCTTTTAACTTATATGAAGAAATTATTGATTGTGGATGATGAAACCGGAATCGTAGAAGAAGTGAAGTCTTTCTTCGAAGAGGAAGGTTATGAAGTCCGTACCGCGGATACCGCTAAGGACGGCATTGACGTGCTGACCGTCTTTCAGCCCGATGTGATGATGCTTGATATGAAGCTTCCCGATGCCTCCGGCCTGCAGGTGCTCCGTTACAGCAAAGAAAATTTCCCCGCGGTCAAAGTGATTGTGAATACGGGCTATGTCGATCAGATTGTGATTGATGAAGCCGAAAAGATGGGCCGCGATGCCTTCCTGCAAAAACCGTTCGACCTCGAACGCCTGAAAAACGAAATCGACGCCCTCCTCAAGTAAAACAATTCAAAATTTAAAATGCAAAATTAAAAATTTTGGTATCTCTCTGCGATATTAATAAAAAACCGGGGATAGTTGTAATTTTTTGCATTTTGATTTTTTAATTTTAAATTGGGTTTTCAGCCCTGCTCAATCATGATGTAGGATTCGTGTTTGACTTCCCAGTCCAGGATGACGCGGACGGTGAGAATGGTGGGCTTTTCAATCGTGAGGTCAGAGGGCACGAGGTGTTTGTGCCAGCGGAAGAGAACGCTGTTTGTGACCGGCTCAATATCCATGTGCGGGCTTTTCATAGTGACGCCGTAGTCGGTGGAGTATTCGATCACTTCCTTATGAAAACGTTTGTCCTTGCGCCAGCAGGTGACGACATAGGTGCCTGAAAGGGAGTAGGGGAACTTGACCGCGTAGATATTGCTATGCACGGCCTCAGCAGTGTAGTAATCCTGCTTCTCCTGCCGGAACTCTTTGCAAATCATAAACTGCAGCAGCTGTATTTCGTCGGTCATGCCCGGCATTATATCGGGCGCTCTCCCGCCTTGTAAAGGTCGAAGGCCGAGGGTGGAAGCTCGAGGAGAAACGACGCCCAGATGGCATTTCCTTCCACCGTCTACCTTCGAGCTTCGACCGCATATTTATTGCTCTAACTCTATCTATAGTCGTCACTTACGACAAAATATCTATTAATAATAGATATTAAACTCTTAATAATAGATCCTTTGAAGATTTATCGTTCGAATTGATTGTGAGCGGGGGAATCATGAGTTATCTTTGCGATATTCGTTTTCAGATTAGATTTGAAACGGATAAATTTTCGAAAGGAATCGAAACTCATGGTGACCCCAAAAAACCATTCGAACTTTCAAGCGGCCGCAAACCCAGAAACGCCCTCAGAGGATCCACTAAAAACAATTAATAAGTTTTTATACAACTTTAGTTTTACCGGATGCGTGCGGATGATTAAACGCGCTAGTCGAAATCGCCTTGCAAGGATTTGGAATCGCGGTTATCTTTCTGGGCACTTCCCAGTTCCTTTGAAAGGTAACCCAGGAGAAATGACTGAACGGACACAAAAATCTTTGTGGAAAACAGTTAGCGCCCTCACCGTACTCATTTTTACCTTTCAGCAAATTATTTCAGCAGCGCCTTCCGAATGGCAGTACGAATCCAGTTCCAATAAAGCCCAGGCTGTGGTCAGCCTCGAAAATTTGCCCTCACCCAACCCTCTCGTTGAGGGAGAGGGAACTCGGAGTCAGGGTGAGGGAACGACGCAGGATTTTTTAAATCAGACACTGACATTAATTCCGGCCTCCGAAGAGGACCCTCACCCAACCCTCTCCCTGAGGGAGAGGGAGGACGAAGTCCTGGTGAGGGGGAATGATGACTACGAATACGAACGCTACACGTTTGAGGAAGCGGTTGATCAGCTGCGGCCCGAGTACGCGTCGGCGGTGATTGTTAAAGACCTCAGTGAAGAAAATTTAAAAGCGCTTGGCGAGTTAAGATTCGAAGTCGCGGTGCTTGTGCTGCACGGCGAAATTGTTTTAGTGACTTCCGGAAGTGAAGACGAAATCGGTGTGATGCCCGCGGTGCGCGACTTAATCAGCAAGGCGAGTTTCATTTCTCACACGCACCCCAATGAACATTCCGTCGAAGGCCCTTCAGGTCAGGATATCAATGAAGCGGTTGGCGAAGAATATGTCATTACACACAGCGGCGTTTACGCTTACAGCCGCGAGGGCGTTTTAAATGAAGGCAATCCTTATTCGTATGATTGGTACATTAATCAATTGAGGTCGAAGGTGGATGGTGGAAGGTTGAAGGAGGGCCGGGAATATGCAGCATCAAATCGAGAATTTGAAGGTTTGGCAAATGGCAATGGAGTTAGTCGAAGAAATTTACAAGACGGTGAAAATTTTTCCGAAGGAAGAACAGTATGGGCTGATCAGTCAGATTTGCCGAGCCGCCGTGTCGATCCCAGTCAATATCGCGGAGGGCAAAGGAAGGTTTCACAAAAAGGAATACATCAATTTTCTTTATATCGCGAGAGGTTCAGCTTACGAGCTGAT
The DNA here is from genome assembly GCA_964511315.1 of uncultured bacterium. GTDB lineage: Bacteria > Omnitrophota > Omnitrophia > Omnitrophales > Aquincolibacteriaceae > CAZEFF01. The sequence goes on from CAZEFF010000018.1 coordinate 7,570, forward strand.
GACGCTTCTCCAGATAGCCGGCAGACTTCGGTATCTCAAAGACGATTCAGCGAAACTGATCGATACGATTTCTCAAATTTTAGCGATGCTGAACGGCTTAATTCAGACAATCCGCTAGATTTTTCTTCCAGCCTCGACCCTCGCCCTTCGGCCTTAAGCGCGCATGCGCTTGCGCGCGCGGATCTCAACACTTTTATCGCGGAACAGGACCGTTACAACACCGCGAGTGAAGAAGAACGCGTGACCTTAAGAAGGGGCGGAACCCTTTCTTACACTTCCGGGCTCACGGCCTCGAGCATTACCACTTTATCGGGCAGCCCTTATCCTTATTTCACCGCAGGCTCTACCGCGCCCACAACACTCGCTTATTCATCCGGCCAATTTTTACTCGGATACAGCGTGCCCAGCACCGGGAATTTGTCAGGTTTGACTTTCTCTTTCGATAATGCAAGCACGGCCGCGGTCGAAACGCAAAGCATCAGCGCGCTGGCCAATCTGACTTTTGGACTGAAAGGTCCGAACCCTTCCGTGAAACTTGAAATTGTGGATATTAACGGAGTCAAAGATACATTTACGCTCACCAATATTTCTAATTCTTTAGAACGTTTCTGGCGGGTGCCGGTTTCTTCGATTTCCAATACGCTCGATAAAACGAAGATTAAACAAATCAATTTTGTTGTGACCCAAGCGAACACCACAGCGGCTGCGCGGACCGGCTCTTTAGCGGTCAGGACAGCCGGAGCACGGACGGGCGCGTGGTTAGCTCCTGTCGTTTCATCTTTTCCCGCCGCCAGCAATCAAAATACAGTGACGATTTCCGGAACAAAAGAAGCGAATACGGGCATCGTGATTAATGGAACGGAAGTCGTCGCAAGAAATAGTTCAACGGCTTGGTCCGCGACCGTCACGCTCGGCGTTGAGGGAAATAATAATTTTAGTGTTGTGACAAAAAATTCACTGGGGCTGCTCAGCAGCGCGGCGGCGGTCACCATTAAAAAAGATACGGTTGCTCCGACGGGTTCGATCAATATTAATTCAGGAGCGGCTTACAGCAATTCTTCCACCGTCACGCTCAACCTTTCCATGACTGACTCCGGAAGCGGAAACGATAAAATGAGTTTTTCCACCGACAATGTGAATTGGACGACTCCCGCGGAACCTTATTCCTCAAGCCGTCAAATCGGACTTCCCGCGGGGGACGGCAATAAAACGGTTTATGTGAAGTATTATGACAAGGCCGGTAATGTCAGCGCGGTTTATTCAAAATCGATTATTCTGGATACCGCTGTGCCCACCGGATGGATGATCGCGAATGGGGGTTCGCTTTATACCAATTCAGCGAATCTTTCGATGAGCTATTCCGCGGCAGACACAGGATCGGGAATCGATCAAATCCGTTTCTCAGCTGACAACGGTCAAACGTGGGGCGCTTGGGGAAATTATACCGGCAGCACAAATCTTACGGTGCCCTCCGGTGACGGAGCAAAGACCACTCAAGCTCAGGTCCGCGACAAGGCCGGAAATATTGGAATTCTGCAGAGCACGATCACGTTAGACACGACGCCGGTCGTGGGAACCATCAAAATTAATGCCGATGCCGCGGCGACCAATCAAACGCAGGTAACACTTAATTTAACCGCCTCCGATGCTTTGTCCGGCGTCGGTCTAATGCGGTTTACAACCGATACGGTTAATTGGATTTGGTCGGCTTGGGAAAATTATCAATCGACAAAAAGCATTACTCTTCCGGCCGGGGACGGTCTTAAACAGGTCTTTTGGCAAATTTATGACAGGGCGTGGAATCTCGCCTCGGGTTCTGACAGTATTCTGCTTGATACGGTACCGCCCTCGGCTTCATTTACGATTAATGGTGATGCGGCTCTCACGAATAGTACGTTCGTGAATCTTCAAATTTACGCCAGCGATTCAGGCTCGGGACTAAACGTTATGAGCTACGCGATTAACAGCACGGATCCGTCCGCGTTCTCTGCCTGGGAACCCGTCGCCGCCTCAAAAAATATAACGCTCCCAAATTATCAAGGCCCAAATTATGTGAACATTAAAATCCGCGACAAAGCCGGCAATGAAACCTTTGTTTGGAAATCAATTGTGCTCGACACGGTGCCGCCATCGGGAACCGCGGTGATGAACGGAGGCGCTGAGTTCACCACGAGCGGTATTGTGACGGCTAATCTCAGTTTTACCGACGCAATCTCAGGCCTGTCGCAAATGCGTTTTTCTAAAGGCAATACCGAGCCATGGTCAGACTGGGAGCCTTATGCCGCGCAAAAAACCTTCGATAACTGGGGTTCGGACGGCACCCGGTGGATGAACGTGCAGGTCAAAGACGTCGCGGGGAATATGCGGACCGTTTTTGATTCGATTGTTTTGGATTCTACACCGCCTGCCGCCTCCATTGTCATTAACGGCGGAGACGCTTCAACTTCTTCGCGTGACGCGGTGCTCACTTTGACGGGCACCGATGCGCTCTCGGGTGTTGATCAAATGAGACTTTCATTTGACTCGGGTTCGACCTGGTCTTCTTGGGAAAATTTTTCAGCTTCAAAAAATGTGACGCTTACGGATGGGGCGGGCCAAAAACAAGTTCAGTTTCAAATCCGGGACAAGGCCGGTAATTTATCTTTGATCGCCTCAGACTCCATTCAGTACAGTCCAGTCTCAACAGGGATTATTTTTACATCCGCAAACACATCTGCCCAGCAGGATTACGCGCTGACTTATACCTCGAACGGTGTGCCCGTTACCGAAAACTGGAAACTGGCTCCGGGCACAAACGACCTTTTGGTGCGCGCAAATATTAACGGCACACCCGTTTACGCGAAGCACACGGTCACCTGGAATCAGGCGCTTCCGTCTTTCCCGCAGATGCCCGTGATTCCCGCGCTGCCCAGTGATTTAATTTCTGTGACTTCAGAGACCGGCCACATTCTTAAATATTCGCAGGGTGTTTTGAAATCGGTTGAAAAAAAAGGGGGGTATGAGCTTTTTCTTCCGGAACTCGACGCGAACGGCAATTTGACCGGCGGCGTGCTCCGTTATTCGTCCGGCGATCTCGTGCTTCTGCAAAATTCAAAACCTTATTACGGGCTTTCAGCCGCCGGAGAAAAATCGATTTACGATGCCGCCGGCAATGTTCAATTCTTCCAATCCGCCGACGGAAAAACTTCACGTTTCGCTTACCGCACGGATAATTCAGGAAACGCGGTTTCCTTGCTGAGTTTTGAAACAGCTGTCTCGAGCCTCTATGAAAATGGATTGCCGGCTTGGATAATCATGGCGGACGGAACCGATATCCGTTATGACAGCGGATTTTTAAAAACCTACCGCGACGGTTCCGGCAATTTATTCACGTATTCTGTTCAAACCAATCAAACGAACGGCACCGTGACCGGCTACACGGATACGCTCGTTTCAGTAACGCCCTCGGGCAGCGGAAGCGCGGTACCCATCGGCAATATCTTGAACGCGCTCAGCAATTATCCCAGCGTTCAGCAGACGCTTGAAAGCAAGCTCACGCTTTCGATGGAATATGACGCGCAGAAGCAAATGAAAAAGTTTACTTCCGGAAAAAATGAAATTCTGGATCTTCAAAACGGCCTGCCGACCTCGCTTAGAAATAGCGCCGGGCAGCTCATTGGAATTCACGCCGAAGCCAATGGATCGGATTTGGAAACGCTTTCATTCACCCAGAATAATCTTGGACAGACTTACGATGACGCGGGGAAATTAACATCGATTACTTTAAGCGACGGCACGCAGCTCGGAGTGCAGAATCAGCAGCTGACCGAAATCAGTTTAACCGACGGCAGTGTGCTCCGCGGCCTTAAGTGGAACGGCAGTACCCTCGTTGATTTTGTGCGGACACGCGCGGACGGCGGCAAAGAAACGTATCAGGCGCAGAATTTGATCAAGAAAGAAGACCCTAACGGCACTGTCACGGCCTACATTCATTTTGGCGGTGCTGATCACCCAGATCTCATGACCATGGCCGACGGCCGCACGTATCATTTCATTGAGTATCAAAACGCGCAGGGCCTCACCGAACGGATCAGCGAACTTGTCTCGATGGTGCTTGAAGACGGCAGCCGGATTGAATTTAAAAACGGAAAGCCCGTCCGCTACATTCAGCAAAAACAAATTCTGCGTAATCCCATGGAAATTCCGGTTCTTCCGAATGGACAATCCTATATTGCCTCGGTGGTTTTAGAAAACGCCGAAATGCGTTCTCTCACGATTGACGCGGCCGCCACGATTCTTTCCGGAGAAATTCTTTTCCGCGACGGGACCCAGTACTTCATTCAAAACGGCGAACTTTATAAGCAGATTACTCCCGACGGAAAAATCATCGAAATCTCGAACCAGGACGCGCTGCCGGTGGAAACCTTCGCGCCGAGACCGCCGGATTGGTACAGCAATCAGGAACTCGCGTACCGTGATCAGCTCATCAACTCGCAGCTCGATTTCTTTATCAGCGGGGTAGGGATTGACCCCATTACCGGTTTTCCGATGGACAATTACGACGGACTTTTAGGCACGCAATCCACTTACAGCCAGGCGACACTTGTCGGGATGTGGGCCGAAATTCTCGCGGCGATCGCGCGCGGACATTATGTGACGCCCAAGATGACAAAATACCAGGCGTATCAAAAACTCGAACAAATACTCCGCAATTTAGTGGATGTGCAGGCCCAGGCCGGTTGGTACGGCATGTTCAGCTTTTTTGGAATTGAACAGCAGCAGCAGCCCATTTTAGACATCAATGGATTGCCGACAGGTCAGACACAGACCGTGACGGTTTACAAACGCCAGTTTAAGGATATCGGAATCGGCGATAACCTGAACCTTTCCGTTAGCCTTGCTTCCGTTATCGGCGCCATCGCAGGATTCAATGATCCGGCGACGAACGCGATGCGTGACAACATTACCGCCTCAGCTTGGCATATTCTCTGGAAGCAAAGTTTCGGCTACGACAAATTTTATGATGCCGCGACCGGACGTTTCCGGATGGCGCGCGTCTTTAATAATAATGGCACCGAAGAATTTGCCGGTTACATGGACCGCGTGTTTAATGAATTCCGCACAGGGTTGATCTGGCTTGCCGCGCAGGATCCGAAATATAAGACCGCGGTTGAGAATCTTGATGTGGCAATCCGTCCTTATGAAACTGCGGACGGACGGGTGATTGACAATGCCGTTCCTTATGACGGCGGAGCTTTCCAAATGTTCTGGCCGCTGATTCACGTGGATGAAACCAAGTATCCGGAATTTGACACCGCGCTGAAAAACTTTATGTACACCCAGGCGGATTACATTAAGCAAAAGGGAATTCCCGGACTTTTGTCCGCGGGGTCAGTTCCCGGAATGAGTTATCAGGGAAAAATCGGGGTGCCCGGAGCCGCGGAAACGGACGACAAGCTTTTTACCGATACCGGGTCGCTTTACGGAACCGCTTCCGCTTTTCTTTTGGCCCCGCATTACACGCTTCAGCTTTTAAATAATCTAGAAACTTCTTTTCCGGGCATCCGTTCCGCGATTGGCTACACCGACGCGGTAAAATTTAAAGAAGTCACGCACGAGGATCCAGTTACTCACGTCATTACCGTGACCCAAGAACCCGTTTTCGCGGATCAATATTACGGAGTTGACCAGGCCTCGTTCATTCTTTCACTGATGGGGACAAGCCGGAGTTATTTCAGCAATTTTCTGGATTGGCAGGGGATGAAGCAGAATTTTGATCAAGTTTACGGCTCCATGGTTTTTGGATTGGCGCCAGTGGCTGCCGAAAATCCTGCCGCGCCTGATTTTAACTCCAACGGCACGCCGCTTCTTTACGCGGGCGCCTCTGACGGTCTTTCGCACGCGCTTGTAAAACGTCCGGCCTTTATTTCAACCGTCACCGACCCGGATCTCGGCGAAGGCAAGCTTTACGATTATTTAACGCCGAATGGAAAATTTCATCACACCGAAATCGAATTTGAAAGCCGTGTTTACAACCTTCAGGAATATATTCTTTTGCCCGGCCGCGGAGACAGCGCGCGTTCGCTTACCGAAGGTTTGCGCTTTGACCTTTTAAATGAAGGCGCGTCGCAGGGCGCTTTTTATACGCCGGGACAAGGTTATGCCAATAACGCTTTAAGCGCGGATTCCGAGCTCGGAGAAATTCACCGGCTCAATTTTGATTTTCAAAATGTGACAAAGCCCGTCGGGTTATGGGCGAAGTACAGCAATATTGATCTTGCCCACTACGATTATTTGTCGATTCCCATCAAGCTCGGCGGCAATACGCCCGCCGGAGTCCGCCTCAAGTTTGAACTCAAAGGCATGGGGCAGATTTATGTGTCTCCGGCCGTGACTTCCGAATGGCAATTCGTGCAGATTCCGATCGCGAAACCGGCAGGGCTTTTAAATGAAATCGCGATTTCCGTTCAATCGGCCGATGGTCAGCCGCTGAAAGGCGAAATTTTACTCGGAGCTTTCTCCGCGTTTAAAGTCCGCACTTCTAATAATATTGACTGGCTCCTGACACTCGGAAAAACGGACACGGAACTCCGCAACTTGCTGAAACAAGCGGCCGTTCAGCAGCCCGCGCTTGGCGGGGGAGTTGTGACGGCCGAAGAAATTCTTGAAAATTTCACACTCGACCACGATGGCAAACTTGTGAACGGCATTCTGCATTTGGCGGATGGCGGCACGCAGTTTTATCAAAACGGCATGCTCAAGAAATGGGTTTTTGTGAACGGCCGGACCGTGCTTTTTGAAAAAGGCCTCGCCACATTCGCGCTGGATCTCGCGCGCGGGAAATTAGAAGAAGCCCGTTTTTATTATGACAAATCGTTTAACGGACAAATCCGCTCCTTCATTCTTCAGGACAATGACCGCAAGCGTATTTACGGCGGTGACGGTAAGCTTCAGACGATGATTGACAGCGGGAACACCGTGCAGTTTGAAAACGGCGTGCTCAGCACGATCACGACCCCGGAAGGCGTATTAAGCCGGATTGAATTCGCGAATGACGGAAGCCTGCTGAAAGCCCATGTCCGCATGAATGACGGCGCCGAGTTTGACATTGATCAAACGGCCGCCGAGCAAACCGTGGTGCGGGCCAACGGCGCGAAAATTTTCTACCGCGGCAATCAAATCGTCGCGATTGAAACAGCTCAAAACGGAAGAACCGATTTTACCTACCAATATAACGCGGTCGCCCAGCTTTTAGGTGTCAACGCCACGTTCAATGAAACTATTATGGATCCCGTAACCGGACTGCCCGTGGTGGTCAGCCGTACGTTGACCCTTTTTGATTATCTTAAGCGCCCTGAACGCGCGATTGAAAAATCTGAAATTTTGGAACAGCCGCCCATTTCGATTATCCCGGGCGCGGGCATCGGCGGTTTCAGCGTGGGTCCAATTGCCGGCGGAGAGGTTACGTGGGGAAGATCGGGCAATTGGGGATTTAATTCTCAGGCTTCGTATCAATTTAAATATAACAGCACGGGCGGGGTGCTTATGGGCATGTACGTGAGCCATCCCAATAATCCCATGAATCTTGAAAATTATGATTTTATTCAAGTCACTTTGATGCAGGACCCCAGCATGACTTGGAATCAGGATTTGCGGCTTGTGCTTAAATCGCCGCAGCTGGCCTCCCTCTACACGTTTCAAGCGGATAATGCCCCGAACCAATACAAGACCTACGGGTTTCCGCTCGACGGCAAATTAGGCACGGAAGCGCAAGTCACGATTGAACTCGCGCAGCGTGAAGCGGACGGAGTCGGAAAAACCGGAACGATTTATTTTTCAGATATCTCTTATCTCTCGATAAAAAAACTCGATCAGCCTTTGTGGCAGCAGGCGCTTTCGATTGATCAAAGCGATTTGCGTTCGATTAAAAATGAATCGGACGCGCTGATCTCGGTGGGCAAAGAAGTCGCAATCGGCAAACCGCTGACCTTCGCGAATCTTGCCGCGTATCTCGATCTTCCAAGCTGGGTGGTTTATTCGGATCAAAGCGCGAACGTGACCGGTCAGCTTGTGAGTTTTAAACGCGCGGACGGCGCCGAAGTTTTTGTCGATCAAAATCAGTCCGTCACAAAAATGATTCTGCCGGATGGAACGGTGAATGAATACGCGCCTGCCGGAGTGAACGCGGCCCAGAATGTGATCAAGGGCCCCGGCAGTGAAGGTGCCGGCAGCCAGACCGCGGATTACCATTACGGCGAAATCCGTTCTGTGACGCAGGCCGACGGCAAAAAATACACGTTTTCTTACGAGTTCGACGAAACGGGCGCTGAAATTTCGGTCATGAAAGAAGTGACGAGCGGGGAAGAACGCCGGTTTAAAAACGGCCGGCTGATTCAAAGCGCGATGTCCGGCCTTGAAACCAAATACAGCTACGCGCAGGGCTCATTGGCGGCCGCGAACCTGCAGTATAAAAACCGCGTGCTTGAAAGTACGTATTATTTTTATAACGCGGAAGAAACGCTGGTGAAAGATGAACGCGGCACGACTTGGTACTACGATGTGAACGGCAATCTCGTTAAGCATCTCACCAAAGACGGCTACCTTTATCAATATTCGAATTACACCTTTGAACCGGAAGCAGGCTCCACACTGCCGGCGGGTGATTACAAACAGGCCGCGTTTACGGCTGAAGGTTTGCGCGCGGTGACATTTACCGGTTACGAAGCAGCCGACGGCTCTCAGCTTATTTTGGATTCGGCGGTCGACGGCGGTAACGGCGAACTTAATTTTATTAATGGCGACCACGGCGTGAATCTTGAACTCGACGGCGACCGCAAAATCAAAAGCGGACAGATTCAATTCAAAGACGGACTCATTGTTGAAATCGAAAATTACATTCCCGTGCGCGGACGGCTCGCCAGCGGCGACTTCTTCAGTCTCACACTGCCTGCCGGTGAAACTTATGAATTGATCCAGGACGCGGTCGGCGCTTATCTCGGCACGCGCGTGAAAAGCGGTGACCGCCTTTATTCTTATGACGCGAACGGCCGGCTCGTAAAAGTTGAAAATAGTTCCGGCGAAACCGACACATTCACTTACACGCTGAATGCTTCGGGTACGGCAACTGCTTATCAGCAAACCCACGCGGTTCAGCTCGCGTTTAGCGGCGTGCCTTATCCGAAACAAGTGGACCTTGTGGGCGGTAGCACGCAGAAGGTGATGGATTCCGGTACCGAAGTCATCTCGCATGACGGCAATGGATTTGTGATCAGTGTCTTTAAAGAAGACATTAATCAGTGGGACAGCATTTCGGGAACCTTTACCTCGGCGGCGGACCGTTTTACGCTCACGAACTTTTTAAGCGAAGTGAGACCCGGCCAAGCGGTGGCGATGATGGTGTCAGACACGGCCTTCGCGAACGCGGGTGAGACGATTTTGGCCCTGCTTGAAGGTTTGGGCGCGGGCACGGTACGTACCGCGGCCGCTGCCAATCAAACCTGGGGCTTCTTCGGCAATGAAAGCCTTCAAAAAGGCCAGGCCGCGGAAAGAACAGGCAGCAATAATTTCTCAACCCTCACAAAAACGGTGACCAATGTTTCGATTCCGGCGGGAACGGTGCCCCGAATCAATAATCAGCCGCTCGTGATGGGAATGAATGCCGCGATTACCGCGGCCTATGACCGCTTCCTCAAAAACTATGAACCGATCAAACCTTCGGCGGATACTTATTTAGTGACCGTGTATGACAAGGATGAAAATCTGGTTTTCACACGGAGGATTGACGGCGCTTACTCTTATTATGAAAAAGGAAAAATCCGCGAGACCTTTAACGCGGACGGCGAACTTTTAAGCGTGCATGAATATATCTGCCCGGCGGGCGGCTGCTTAACGGGAGCGGATATGACGCTCTCGCGCATCCGTTTGGTGAAGGCGCGCGCTGACTTTGAAAAAGAAGCGGCCGAGCTTGAACAAAAAATTGAGCAGGCAAAGTACGATGCCCTTTACCGGCTGGCTTGGCAGGACGAAGCCGCGCGTCTGCGCATTCAAGAAGAAGTCGACGGCGCGATGACCGCGATTTCAAATCAAGTCTCTTATTTGGAATCCATCCGCTTTCAGGAAGTAAAACAATGCGGGAGAGGCTTCCTCGGATTCGGCAAAAAATGCAGAACCTTCACGGTCGAAACACCGGGTGTTGCCGAAGCCATCAGCGGGCTTTACAGTCAGCGCTCGGATATTTTGCGCACCCAGCAGGAAGAGCTCGCGCGGCTGCCCGGAAATATCGCGGCCAAGAAGCTTGAAATCGAAAATGCCACGAAAGACCGCCTCACGGAAGTGGCTGCCAAGCGCGAAGAAGTGATGAAAGATATTCTCCGGCAAGAGGTAGAGCCGATCCTTATGGATTATTACCGGCGTGTGCTGGGCCGGGACCCGTCAACGGCTGAGATCACCAGCTGGGTGAACCGTTCTTTCGCGGCTGAAGCGGTGGATATCACGGCGCTTAATGCCGAACTGAATCAATCGCCTGAGCACCTCGCGCGGCTCAATCAAAAATCCGCCATCATTACGGGTGTGAAAAGTTTTCTTGAACAGTACCTGGCGGCCGCGCCCGCCGAGAAAACGCAAATGCTCGCGTCGCTTCAGCTTTCATCCTCCGAAGCCATGAATCTTGAGCGCGCCGATCTTGACGGGGTGTTTGCTTATCTGGATTCGCGCAGCCTTCACTTTGGACAGTCGGCCTTCGGCGCCTTGCAGGAAATGCTCAAATCCAAAGGTGTGCAGGTTTCGCTTGAGTCACTCGGAACGAAATCGATTCTGATTGATATTTTGACCGGTGTGATCAACCGCTTCGCGGATGGGGAACTTGTGATTTCGCTTTTCGCCCTTTCGCGCACGGCCAAAATTTACGGTCAGGATTTTTCGTCCGTGAAATATTCTTTTGAAGACCTGAAAAATTTCTACCGGGCCGCGTGTCCCGCGTCTTCCTCAACCTGCTCTCTGCGCATGATCGCGCATGTGAGCGAAGATCATTTTGTCACGGTGACGCGTGTTACCGACACCGAAGTGGTGTTCTTTGAAGCCAGCCGAGGCGTGCAGGGTGAAGAAAAAACCGTGAGCCATGAAGATTTTCTGAAAGTTTGGAATGTGGGGAATGGGGAAGGGCATTTACTCGTGGATCAGCCGCAAATTATTGAAGCGAAGCGCATCAGTGACGCCCAGGCGCAAAAAATCCGCGGGGCTTTCTGGCCGCTCTTCTTCTTTATCGCGGCGATTGTGCTTTCGGCCGCAAGTTACGCGGTTTCTTATATCAGCCCGACGCTCGGAAAAATTCTGGGCTACGCGGCGATGGCGGCCGGTATCGTTGGTATTGTCGCGAGTGTGGGCAGTGTGGTGGTCAATGGGCTCAAAGCGGCGTACGGCGCGATCCAGCATCAGGGATTTTTCGCGACGATCAAGGCCGGGCTCAGCGCGGTGGGCAAATTTGTGGTGCAGTCGGTTCAGCATATCGGGCGCTTTATTTTGAAAGGTTTTAATTTTCTTAAAGACGGATTTTCTTCCGGGCTCGCGAAATTTGGTTCGGCCATCGGCAATCTTAAAGACTTGCTGTCAGCGCCCGGCCGCATCATCATTGGACAGACGGCCCGCGAATACACCTTTACTCAGCAGGCCGGAAAGTTTCTGCTCGCGGCCGGTGTGAGTCATTCGATTACGCATGGGCTCGAAGGTTTCGGCCTGAATCCCACAATTCTGCGTCTCGCGGGGGCCTTTGTGAGCGCGGGAGTCATGGGCGTTGGCGGAGCCGCCAGCAGCTTTCTGAAGTCGGGTGTGCAGGGCCTGCTCATGCAGGGCGTCTCAGAAATGGGCCTCAAACTCAATCTGCCTCCGCCGGTCACAAACGCGCTCTCACTTGTCACAGGCGCGGCCCTTAATTCCTGGTTCAATATCAATGACCTCACGCTCAAACAAAATCTCACACAGGTCCTTCCGCAAGTCACTCGCCAACTCACTCTCGGCGGCGCCGAACTTCTCGGACGATCATTAGGGTGGAGTCCAAGACTGTCTTATTTAGTGGGGCTTCCTCTTGCTGGAATTATTGGTGGAATTACTATGGGGATCGCTAATCCCTATTTAAGTGTTGTCGACGGCATTCGACTTGGTTTGAGAAGCTCGATTACAGGCTTGATCGGCGTTGGAGCAAGTATTGGATTAGATATGGTTGGTGCGCCATCAGCGATGCAATATTTTCTTCCTGATATTTTAGGCAACGCGATAGGCGATACTCTGTTTTCAAAAATCACTGACGGCATTATTAAATTTGGCAAAGCAATTATTTCCGGTGGCCAGCAAATAATCTCATTTGGTCAAAAAGTATTAGAGCAAGGCATTAATTTTATCAAACAGGGGTTTGCTAAGGCGGCCAATCTTTTTTCTGGGGTTTTTGACCGGAAAACCCAAGAAGATTTAATGCGTGCCGGAAACGGAAATATTGAGAATGGTTTAAACCAATATTGTTCAGTTCTGTCACAAGGCATCCATTGCGCGTATGAAGCTGTTGATATTAATTATTCAATCAATGACGACAAGCTTACTTATTCAAATGGCAGTGCGACGGGGTCATTTGATGCTCTAAAAATGGCGGGCAGCGTTTTTGGAGGAAATGTCGCATATGCTGCTGAAATTGATTCCAATGGCACGATAGTAAAGCAAAGTTATAAAGAGGGGCTATTAAAAGGCTTTGAAGTTTTTCGGAATAATCAAAAAGTGCTTGAAGGTTCAGCTTTAGATGAGCATTCTGCATTAAGTTTTACTGGGAATGGAGACGTTTTTTCAGGGCGCATAACAAACTATGTGGAAAATGCGTCGATTACTTTTGCGAACGGCGAGTTAAAGGGTCTCGATAATACATATTTTATAGCGCCGCCCGATTATATGGTTGGCCCAGAATTTTCTGAAAATGATGTTATTAGAATGGATGTCTCAATTCAGAAAAATTTACAGGGTAAATATGTTGCAAATATAAACCGAAGCAGAGTTATTAACAACTTTGATATTACTTCACAAGTTGGAAAATACGATATTTTTGCCAATGCAAATTTCCAAACGGGCAATCCAGTTGTAGATCCATTTCTTCGAATTGCTAACTCAGCGAATAATGCGGCTGGTTATCTGTTTAATGCGGCTTTCAATGCTTTCGGCATTGCGAATGAATTTATAGATAATGCAACAGGTACCACATTTGAAGAAAGATTATTGGTTGCTCAATCAACACCAATACCTCTAGATGACTTGATACTCCTTGGATTAAGCTCGATTGATCGCACGGGTAAATTTGTTAAAGCGTTCCAGGTGGTAAATGAAGTTGTTAATCCTTTGCCAAGTCGATTTGTGCGTGTGGTTCCTCGTGATGTGGCGGATGCCTTTTTGCGTGGGGAACGTGTTAATTTAGGAGTGACAGCCGATGTTTTTATCGCTGGTGCGGATGATATTGCTGGCATTACATCTTCAGAGGAATTGGCAAGACGATTAACATTGTTAGACAGTTCAGGTAATCTGCGGCAGGGGCCTTTTGCAGTATTAGAATTTAGTCTTCCATCAAATGAAGGAATTGCGGTGCCTGTGTTCAGAAACAATACTGGCTTTATTCAAGGCGGGCAAACGCTAGGTGGGGCAAAAGAGTATGTCATCACAAATCGAACGACGGAAGAATTGGAAAATGTTATAATTCGGTCTTATGAATGAGAATTCAAATGAGCGATAAAAAAACTCCCCAACAAGTTATTACCGATTCAAAAATCGTGGATCAACTAATTTCTCAAAAATTAGAAAAGATTGCTACGAGATACACTGGTTGGATAGCTCTTTACAAAGAAAAAGAGGGAAATCTATTTTGGGAAACCTTTTATCCCCATGGTGAATCTCAAGGCGGTGGACCCGTTGCTTTGCGAACCGTCGATCAAAATTTTATTAAGGAAAATTATGGAATCGAAGTCTAGCGTAACGCCTTTGGGAGTTAAGATTATTGCGGGAGTCATTGGTTTTACTGCTTTTATTGGTTTTGGAGCGGTTATGATGCGATTTGCCAGGCCCTCTAGTAATCCTCAGGAACTTCCGATTCGCATTATGCTCCTTGTGTTTAGTGGCATGTTCGCCGCTTTCGCGGTTAATTTATGGAAAGGAAAAAACTGGGCCCGTATTTGCGTGATGGTTTTCTCCGCGTTAATGTTTTTATCGATGACTTACACGTTAGTAAAAACCCAAACATTTCCTGATCCTCTTCATTGGTGGCACTTTTATATCTATCCAGCGATTGTGATCTATCTTAATTTGCCGGCTGTTAAAAGCGCTTTTCAAATAAAACTTTCCAAGTAAAGAAGAAGGTGCCAGGCACTTCATGAGGGGACAGGCAGCTGAATAAATAAAAGGATATGGGTAGAAAAAATCGAGGAAGTATTTTATTTGACGGCTGTTGGGCGCATGTTTTTTCACGTGCGACGGAAAAGAAATATATTTTTAGGGAAGAAGCTGATTTTAAAAAATTCAAAGATATTTTACTGGAAGCCAAGACGCGGCATGAATTTAAAATTCATCATTACTGCCTGATGAGCACGCACTTTCATATTGTTGTTTCAATCCCGTCAGTGCAGCAGTTTTCAGAGGGGCTTAAGTGGGTAAAGTGGAGCTACGCGAGGTATTTTAATTTGAAAAACAGGCGGTTTGGCCCTCTATGGCGTGACCGGTTTAAGAGCTTAGTTATAGAAGATGAACGGTATTTGAGGGCATGCGGACAATATGTTGAAGCTAACCCGGTGGAAGCAGGTATGGTAAATCGATGTGAAGATTGGGCGCATAGTTCGAGCCGTTATTACCTGAGGAAGGCTAAAGATACGCTGGTGGATGGTTATACGTTTAACGGAGAACCGTTAGTGGTAGCTGGTAATCGTGAAGAATATTTTACAAAGGGGCATGTTATTGGATCGGAACTCTTCAAGATTCATTGTCAGGAAGAATTCTTCCAGAGCTTGTCTGTCCCCTCATGAAGTGCCTGGCACCCTCTTTGCCAGCCGGAACTAAAATTCGTGAAGGGCAGGCTGCCCGCATTCCCGAATGGAATGCTAGCGGTGGGGCTAATCAAACGGAACTTTTAGAGAATATAGATCCTTCTAAATTTAAAGATGGGCATCCTATAGGAGATCGTTTTCAATGATTAAATCTGTTTCGCAAGATAATCCAAAAAAAATAGTAATAAGTAATGAAAAAGGCGAATCACATTCGCATGTTTTCGCCGAAGACATTTTTAAATATTTAAATTTTGACAATAAAGTGATCGTTGCTTTGAATTACATGGATCACAGTAAAACCCTAGGAAATAGGAATGTGTTTTGTCTTAACGATAAAGCGCAAGTGCTCTGGCAAATTCAAGATCCTGATGAACGAGCGGGGGATGGTAAACAAAGCCGAGCCCCATTCTCAGGTATTTTAGTTACAGAAAAGGGAGGCCTTAGAGCGACAAACTGGGATTCAAATTACTACGAAGTTGATATCGAAACGGGTAAGCTCCTCGATTCTCATTGGACAAAGTAAATGAAACTCTGGCAAAAAGGACTTCTAGTATTTCTCATCGGCGGAATCATTAACGCCGTTCTCATTAAATATGGCGTGGGCGGCATTGTCCGCGAACTTATGCGCTTGGTGATTCTCGCCGGTCTTGGCATTATGATTTACGGGTTTATTAAAAGATAAAGGGCTGCCTATATGAGAATAAAAAATCTTCTATTTGTTTTAGCGGTTACGTCGGCGGTCCTTTTGGCGCCATTTACGAATGTGTTTGCCGCTGATGTCAGCTTTCGCGTTGCGACATCGGGCACCAGCGTATTAAATCTTTTTAGCGGAAATATGGGCGGTAGCACTGAAAGGCAAGTCACCGCGAGATTTGCTGAAAACAAAATCGCCATCAAATCAGGCCCGCTTAATATTGTTATCGATTTTCCGAATAGAGAAGTGCGCTGGACGAATCAGAAGAAATCTGTGGATGGAAGTTTGGAGCTCATTCAGGAGAAATTGTCTTTCACTAATTTTAGAGGTCAGGGTGCTGAATCAACCGGATGTTTCTCAACCTACAGTACATTGCTGGAAAAGAAAATTGATCTGAAAGTAAAGCGATCCCTTCGATATGCTAATTATGATTTGAAGAAATGGTCGCAAAGAAGAGAAGTGATGATTACTCGTTATGATATCCAGACTTGGACGATTAGTGATCACCAAGCCTTAAAAGAAATAAAAACGGCAGTTCAAATGATGGTGGATGAAATTGGAGCGGTACCGGCTATACCCGGAATGGAAGGGTGGTTCAGGGCGTTGCTGGAAACGGATGAGCTGCCCTTGCTGCTAAGAGAAATATCGGTCTCAAAACTGCCTTTTGGCGTTGCTGAAATGAGGTCTGAAGGCTATTTGGCAATCGAAGAAATTGACGGGCAGCACATATTAAGCGGAAAAGACACGATTGCTTTAAAGAATAATCTGAGCATTTTTGAACGGATTTCTGAAGGGATAGATTTTTTCTCAGCGAAATTTGGCAGTTTTTCACCGGTGCTGCTTTCCATTACCTTTTTACTGCTCTGTTTTTCTCCAAGCTGGGCGCCAAGATTACAAGAATTCTTTGAAGGTATCGGCGGAGCTAAATCTGAAAAGAAAAATAAAGTGCGCGATCAAGCAATGCAAATGTTTAATTATTTGAACAGCGTAAAAGATGGTTTAAATGATGGAAATGCGAGTGCGAGATGGTTTGCCAATTTTCATTTACTAGGCGAGTTCCAGAATGGGCACGTTTATAAGAAAAAATTTACTTCGGCTGAAAAAAAGCGGCTGTCTGAGTTAGCTCATTTTTTTGAAAATGCTAAAAACCAATCTGCCCATGCAGAAGATGCGCAAAAACATGAAGTTTCCCTGCAGCTTTTAATGAAGCGCTGCGATGAGATTATTGAAGCCCATTAGTAAATTGAGAAAAGGGGACTGTCTCCTTTTCCCTTTTCCGCAAGGAGTCCAACATGCGCGATATGATCCAAGATCCTAAATCGATCACTGAAAACCCGCGGCCCATAAACCGCAAAAGGTTATGGCGTAAACTTATTTGGTTATTACTGCTTGGTGGATTGGGAGCGGGCAGTATTCAACTTGGGCCGCAATTCTACCAATGGGCCAAAAATTACCAGTGCGCGAAAAACAGCATTAAAGATAAAAACGCGGATCAATCGTATCAATGTCTGGAAAGAATAGGGGCCCGGGCGGCAAACTTTTTTACGCGTATCGGATTCGATATCAGGCAGCTCTATCTTGATGTGATTAATCAGAGGTTTGCGGCAGGGCAGTATCTAAAGGCATTAGCCGCGAGTGAGTCTGGCTGGAAGAAATTTTCTTGGGAGCCTGCATTCCGCATGGACCAGGCTTTGGCCCTTTTCCATATGGGGCACATTTTAGAAGCGGCAGCGATTTTGGAGGAAATGCTCAACTCACCCCAGTTTGAACAGCTGCGTCAGGTGAATGGCGTGAGAATGGAAATCATGGCCGCTCAAATTTATTTGGCAGCGCAAAAGATTGAGGAAGCCGAGAAATACCTCAAACAGGTGCTTGAGAAAGATCCTGATAATCTATCGGCCCATTTGCTTTACGCGAGGCTTGAAGCCTTTCGTCAAAATATGGATCGAATGGTTGAGCATTATCAGAAAGTCATCGGAAATAAATCCGAACCCATGGTATGGCAGGATTTATTTTTGCTCGCGGTTCATTATTTAAATACCGGGCAAATCGAAAAATTTCAACTTGTTTTCGCCCAGTCCCGGCGGGATTATCCCAATGCTTCCGGTTTTCATTTGCTTTTAGCAATAAAATTTTTAAAAGATCAGAATTTCGCGTCCGCGTATTATGAAGTCCTGCTGGAAAAAGAGGTGGGGCTCGCGGATGCCTCATTTTTTAAAGAAGCGATCGATAAAATTGAATCGATTTACGCCAGCGCTTTCACAAACCAGCCCGCGGAGCCTTGGCTTTTACCGCTATATCAATTTATTCAAGGCAAATCGGCTTATGAAAAGAAGGATTATGTCCGGGCTTTTGCGTGGATCGGACAATCCCTTAATCGCGCGGAGATTCATCCTTTGCAGCAGCTTTACATGGGCCGCGCGGCCGCTGGTGCCGGCCGTTTGGAGGAAGCTATGGGCTATTATGGTATGGCTTTGAATAAGCAGGAAACCTTGGCAAAGGCCACGGCTGAATTTGCCCAGCTTTATTTTCAGAAAGGGAAAATCGAGCCGGCTAAGAATTTGTGGCAAAAGGCGGTATCTTCAGATCCGTTTGTTGTGAGGCTTTTTGATTTAGGCACGAAGCTTGCGGAAATGGATAGCCAGTTTGTTCAAGCAGAACTATCTTTCCAGGCCGCGCAAAAAATGGCTGACCAGCTGATGCGGGATGAATTAAACAAGATGATGCTTTCTCAATTCATCAAAAATTTTCAAACCGCAGCTGCCGCGCATCCTTAAAACCGTAGAAAAATACCGGTAACCGAGGCAACCGGACGCTGTCCAGGCGTCCGGTACCACAAGAGGAGATTAAATAATGAAAAATATGAAAAAAGCGTCTTTGTTTTTTGTTTGTGCCTTAATTTTGATGAGCAGTAAAGTTCAAGCGAGTGAGTTAAAACCAGACATCCGTTTTGAAGACCGTGGAAAGGTTTATGAGATTGAAGCCCCTTTTCCTATGAGTATAAGCCCTGAATCCGAAGGGAGTGTTTCTTCGCTTGAATTAAGTTTCCCGATCACAGAAGAAGCAGTGCCTGTAGGACATCAGAAAGGAGTCATTTCACAAACCGTTAGTCAGGGGGTCTTTCAAAAGGTATTATTTCCCGAAATGGTTGCCTTAAAAAAAATTAGCGTCCAGACGGATAAGGAAAAGGGAAGGGGCTTTATTTATGTCCCTAAAGTGCAGCAGCCCATGTTCTATGTTCCGGCGGCTGACCTGCAAACGTATGAGAATAACTATGAAAAAGCGATTCCTTTAATAAAACAAAAATACGGCAAGGACTTCGATTCCATTTTTGTATTTCCGACTCAAGGTAAAACAATCGATAATGCAATTGAAGAATTGTTGGCGCGGAAACAGCATGAAGCATTTAAGGATGCGGATTTTTTAAAAAAGTTTGAAGATTCAGATCTGTACGTTTTGGTAAAAGAAGAAGCGGCGGATAAGAAAGATATCGGAACGGAAGATTTTACGAAAGTGGCCGCATCCGGTGACGAACAGCATTTCTTTGTGGCTGTTTTCACTTCCTATCTTAAATTTAACGAAAATCTATCGAGTCGGGCTCCTCATGTGAAAATTAAAGGAAGAGCATTAATTGAAAAAATGCCTCCGGGATTGGATTTAAAAATTAATATATGGTCAAAGGAAAATGCCATTCTTTCTTTTGATCAAATTCAAGCAATAAAGAATAATTTAAAAAAATAGATACCCGGTGTTTTATGAGGATTTTTATTTCCCTTCTAGTGTTATGTGGCGGGTGTTTAGCCATAATCTTCGGATTAAGGGCGGCCCCAGTACAAAAGGGGTCTTATGTTGTGAAGAAAGTACTCAATGGGGATTCTTTGCTCCTTTCTTTTGGCAGAAAGATTGAGTTGGTTGGAGTAGTAATTCCTGAGATGGCGAGGAAATCCGCCCCAGGGAAAGCGCAATCTTTCGAGCGCGGTATGAAAGCTTCAGAATTTATTGCCTATTTAATTGGCCATGAAAAGGTAGAGGTTATTCCGGCGGGTAATGAGGTTATAAAAGATCAACGAGATTACAAAAATAAGCGGGGGTATATTCGTGCTCAAGTATTGCTGAAAACCAGAGGTCAGTATGAGCGCTATATGAAGTATATGAGAGAGCGAAGTGCGCGTGCAGCTTTTGAGAAGACATCCTGGCTAAATCAAGGGCAAAATGAAGAAGAATTTATCTCAGGGTTTAAAAAATTCAATAATAATGATGTTTCCATCCATGAATTCCATTATGGAATGAAGACGGCAAAAGTAGTTATCGATTTATCCAAGGTTCTAGTTAAAGAAGGATATGGTTATGTAAACCATAATTATGAAACTTTTATCCGCAATGAATTGCAATTGTATCAAGACGAAGCCGTATCTCAACATCGGGGCATTTGGGCAAATCTTAATGAAGAGCCTCTTTTGCAAAAAGTACTAGAAATTAAATGAGCGGGTGGGGATACCTGAAAAGTAGAAAGTTGCTAGAAAGGTACCGGGTACCAAAGGGACAGGTTAAAAAAGTTGTTTGAAAATAAATCATCCGCGTAGTGTTCTCATTTATCCCGCCTTGCCAGCATCCGCAATCTTTCTTATAATTTGATTTCATGCCAATAAATTTTTACATTTGGAGCGGAGCGTTTGCCTTTATTGCCGTCTTCGGCATAGGTCTCTTCGTTTTAACCCGCGATCCCTATAAGAAAACAAACCGAATTTTTTGCGCCTTCACTCTGGCGATTGCAGGGTGGTGCGTCGGTTCATTTCTAGGTAACATCATTGCAGATCCCAGCCTTGCGCTTTGGACAATGCGGATTAATTATTTGTTTGGTGTCTGGGTGCCTACGCTGTATGTGCAATTTATTTACTCGCTTTCGGAGAAAGGCGAATCTGCAAGGCAAAGGAAACAAAGCTTCTTTATCGTTTGCTCAGCGATTCTTTCTTTTTTAGTTTTTACGCCTTTTTTTATTCCCTCGCTCCGGCAGATCTCAGGGTATTCGTTTTTAATTTCGCGGCCTGGGCCGGTTTACTATGGATTTTTTATTTTCTTTTCACTCGCGATGGTGGAAGTGATTTATCAAACCTTCCGCGCGCTTCAGAGCCGTTCTGGGTTAGAATTCCGCCAATTTAAATTTGTTGCCGCGGCTAATGTGCTGGCGATTTTGGCCGGGTTTGAATACTTTCTCCGCGTTTTTGGTTTCTTCTCAAGGCCTCCGCTGGATGATTATCTTTTAGTCGCGTATGCCTTGGTGCTGGCATATGGGGTAACGCGTCACCGGTTGTTTGATGTCGACGCGCTAGTCCGCGCGTTTCGAAAAGAAAGACTCGCGACTTTGGGGCTCTTAGCATCCAGTATCAATCACGAAATCAAAAATCCATTGTTTGTGATTCGGGGGTTGCTCGACGGGTGCATGGAGAAAAAATCCGGTTTATCTTCTGAGACTGAAATTATGTTGAAGAAGGTTTATTCGCAAGTTGAGCGCATTTCGCAAGTGATTGCGCGGATTAATCGATTGGCAAAAGACGAAGCGGTCAAGAAAAAAGCTTTCACAGAATGCGCTGTATTAGCGGATGCTTTTGAAGCGGCGTCAGAAGTGGTTAGTCTTGTTAAAAGCGGAAAAGAGGTAAGGGTGATTTGTGGTTTGTCAAAGGAACTGCCCTTGCTGGCAATTTCACCGGGTGAATTGGAAGAAGTTCTGATTAATTTGCTGGCAAACGCGTATGATGCCATTACCGCAGCAGGTGAAATTTGTATAAAAGCAGAGCAAAAGCAGAAAAAAATTGCTATTGAGATTTTGGACAATGGTAAAGGCATCGCTAAGGATGTTAAGCGGCAAATGTTCCGGCCATTTTTTACAACAAAGGGAAATGGCGGGGTTGGGTTAGGGCTTTATTTAACAAAAGAAATTATTGAGCGGCGGGGCGGCCGCATCAGCATCAAACCCAACGTGTCTTCGGGGACCTGTTTTTATATTGAATTACCCGCAATTTGATCGCGGCCTCCCGATAAATTAAAGAAAAGGTGAAATGGGGCTCACCCATTTCCGAACGTATTGACACTTGCTGTAACCCCATTATAATTTACGTTCATGCCCGCTCTAATGAGCCCTAAAACCCCGTCTTTAAAAGGGGCGGCGCTCGCCTCCTACACCCAGCTGCGCGACAAGGTCAAGGAAACGCTTCTTGAAGGTCAGCAGAAAATTGAGCGCCAAAAAGTTCTTACCTACTGGGAAACCGGGAAGCTCATCAAAGAGCATTTACTCAGCAATAAAGACCGGGCAGATTTCGGTAGATTTGTGATTCGAAAACTGGCTGAAGATCTTGAGGTTGATGAAACTAATCTTTGGAAAATGCTGCAATTCGCGCGCGCTTTTCCAATACTAGACGCGCGTCTAGAATTGACCTGGGCCCATTACCGGGTTGCCGCGCAAATTCCGGATGAAAAGAAGCGTGAACAGTTAGTGGCGCGTGCCGCTCAGAAAGAATGGACCTCGCGCGAACTTGAATTTGAAGTGAGAAAAATAACCGCGCGAATACGCGAAGCAAAAACTTCCATTTTGCCCGGTAAAACGAAACAGCCGGCTGTCCAGCTGTTGACCCCGCAAAAAGGTGCGCCCTACACCTACCGTTTAGTGAAACATGAAAAGGTGCACGCGGGAAAAACGGATCTCCGGATTGATCTAGGGTTCTCATGCTACAAAGAAGCCGCGATGCGGGGCGCCGACAAGTTTAAAGCGGGGGATATCGTAGAATCAAAATGGATCAAGGATGATTTGTACTCTCTTCACTCCTCGCGAAGCGCGGAATCCGGGCTCTTTACGTTTTACGCTTATATCGAACGGGTGATCGACGGCGACACGCTTTTCGCGCAGGTGGATCTTGGCTTCGGTGAATGGACCCGGCAGTATTTACGGCTTCGCGGGATTGATTGCCCCGAGCTTTATACCTCGGCGGGAAAGAAAGCTAAAAAGTTTGTCGAAGACGCCCTCGGCGGCGTGCCTTATGTCACCATCACGAGCTCCAAATCGGACAAGTATGACCGTTATCTCGCGGATGTGTATTATGAAAATAAACACGGCGAACAATTCCTCAACAACCGTCTCCTTGAAGCAAGATTAGCGGAAAGAGTTTAACCCTTATTTGTTTTGTCCTTGCCCGCGCCTTCCCCGCATACGATTCCCTCAAAACATCTTGAATATATAATAATTATAAATATAATATAACTATAAATAAAATACATCCCTCTTGAAAATACAACTATATAGTTGTATATTTTAAGAGGGCTAAGTTTGGAGTTTAGCCTTGAATCAAGTGACGTGCTATTACTACACGACAGAATCGGGAAGGTCCGCGGTCAAAGGGTTTATTGATTCGCTGGAGCCAGGGGCTCAGCGAAAGTTTTATTTTGTTCGAGGGCTCTTGGAGTCATTCGGCCGGCGGCTTCCGGAGCCGCACGCGAAGTATCTTGGTGATGAAATTTTTGAGCTCCGGTTTAAGGGGCGTGAGGGCGCGGTCAGGGTTTTGTATTTCTTTTTTGATCACGGCAAAGTGATTTTGACAAATGGGTTCATCAAGAAAACCAATAAAACACCCGTTCGCGAAAAAGAATTAGCAATAGAAAGACGAAAGATATATTACGCCTCGGTTGAAGCGAAAGGATGAGAGTGAACGCATGAAGGCTGAAAAGGTACAGCAGCATTTAGAGGAAAAGCTTAAAGACCCTTACTTTAAAGAGCTCTATGAACTTGAAGAACAAAAATTGCGTTTGGTTCAGCCGATTATTGAATACCGGATTCAGCACCAGCTTAATCAGAAGCAGCTGGCAAAGCGGGCGGGGGTTACGCAGCAGCATATTTCAAAAATTGAGAGCGGTGATTTTTCGAGCATCGCGACTTTGGAAAAAGTTCTGCTCTATGTCGGTTACACGGTCCGCCTGCAAGCGGTGAGGTTGAAACCCAAAGTATGCCGGATGATTCTGAAACGCGGGACGCAAAAGGCAGCCTAAGCAGCTGTGAGCAGAGCTTTTTTAGTAACGCTTGACATTATTAACGCATAGCGTTACTATCCGGATCAACGATCAATGGCGTATTTGTTTCATATTTGAAAACGCGTCCGCGGATCGAGTTGAAATTACGGATTATCACTAAAAGGGTTTATGAAAAAGAAACACGCGCCCGTACATCCGGGAGAAATTTTAAATGAAGAATTCTTGAAGCCGCTCGCGGTGAGTCAGTACCGGCTCGCCAAAGAGATTGCTGTGCCCGCAAGAAGAATCAATGAAATCGTGTTAGGCAAGCGCTCTATTTCTGCAGACACAGCGCTCCGCCTTTCCCGCTACTTTGGAAACACCCCGCAATTTTGGATGAATCTTCAGGCTCAATATGAACTCGACCGCGAATCAGAACGCATGGGTGAAATCATTACCTCCAAAATCAAACCTTATGATCAAGCAGCTTAGCCGGATTCCCTTCATGAAAAATCAAAAAGGCGCGGCCAGCATTGCTTCAATCTTCGCGCTTACCCTCGCGCTCAGCTGGGGCAGTTTTAACGTGTTCGGCAAGGTCAGCAAATGGATGGGGTTTTCGCAAACTTCCAGCGCCGCGAATCAAACGGTCCAATATCAATTTGAGCATGCCAAGGGCAGCGCGCGTCTCGGTGCCGAAGATGTGATCATGGATATCGGCATGATTACGGGTGCCAAATCTGCTGGCAGCCCGGTTTGGGCAACGCCGCCGACCGCTGCCGTGATTCTTGAAATGCTTGTGCCGCGCAGTGATATCAGCTGGCGGCTTGAAAAATTTAGTTTTGTTGAGCGCGTTGACGGCAAGGATGTGCGGATGTTCGAACCAAAAATTATCGAGGATTCGGAAACCCGGAAAGGGAATGCTGCGGCCGTAAAATATGTTGAAGGCAAAGGCAAAGTGCCGCTTGTTTGGGATTCCGGTAAGCGCTGCTATCTTTATTTTATTTTCCCGTCGATTCCGGATGAGGTGGTTTCAGGCGATCTTGTGCTGACTTTTTACTGCACCTTTCCAGATAAAAAAAATCCCATCCCTTATGAACACCGCTTCACCATGACCCGTGTCGCTTACACGGCTTCCGGGAAATAGCCGGCTCCCGCGCCGCCGGTTTTATTATTGAATGAATCATCCCCGAAAAACGTCTACCCTGCAGTCCCGTAACTCTTTAGCATTCTAAAGGCATAGGGGGCATTTTGTTCTCTTACGAAAGCATTCGTCCCGCAAAAGAATAAATGCCGGTTTGAGCGGGACTCATTCGGCCCTCACACGGATTCGCCATTACCATTGCGAATCCGGCTCGGGACGTTTCTTCAGAGAACAAAAATGGCCCCCTTCAAGCGAGGCCAAAGATTCTGTCTGGAGAAACGTCCGAAGCCGCGTTTTTAATGGAATGAAAAACGCGTGCTGAGGCGAGCGAAAACCACACAAACCGGGATTAATTATTAGTGGTTTGAGCGTTTTCGAAAGACAGAGCCTTTGGCTGAACTTCAAAGAGCTCAACAGAAACGCAGCCCCTCAAATGAACTTGGAGAAAGAATGAGACAGGAAAAATGGTTTAAAGCGGCCGCGCTCGTCGTTTGTTTGACCGTGGGGCTGAGCGCTGCCGGATGCGCCCGTCTGCAGCCCGGTCAATATGAACAGTACGGCTATCACGGCGAAGCGGCGGTGAAGCAGGGCGCGCGTGTTTTGCCCATTGATTGGCTCGGCAATCTCTTCGGTGTCTTCGAAAAATTAATCCTCTGGAACTGGAAAATTAAACGCCACAATATTCAAGAAGACACAAAAACGGCGGTGAATGCCTATTTGAAAGATCATCCCGAGGTGGGAGATGTGACGGTTCAGCTGAACCGTTACGCGCCGCAGGACGCGTGGAAAAGGCTCGTTAAAAACAAGCAGGTGAAATGGCCTTACCGCTTATTCATTGGAACATTTGTGGTTTTGATTGTGGATACGCTTTTGATTGACCGCATCTTTGGCGGTGACCGCTACAATCCTTTCACGCATACCGTGCACATTCATTCCGATCTTCCGTCCGTGGCTTTGCATGAACTGGGGCACGCGAAAGATTTTTCGGAGCGCCGTTACAAAGGGTCTTACGCGCTGCTTAGAATTATTCCTTTTGCGGATTTGTACCATGAAGCGCAGGCGACCAAGATCGCTTTTGCCCGCGTGCGCGAGGAGAAAAATATTCCTCAGGAAAAAGAGTGTTACAAGGTGCTTTATCCCGCCTATGGGACCTATGTTGGCGGATACTTGGGATTCGGGTTTATTATTCCCGTGATTATCGGCCATATTTGGGGCCGCAACGAAGCCGCGGCTCTCGCCGGATAGCACGGGTGCCCCCACAGCGGGACCGGCTGCCAAGATGCTGAGTTGACAGTATGCCGTTCCTCCTAGAAGGTGATATACTTTGAATATGCGTTTACGGACCTTGATTACTTTTACCGTTTTGTCTGCCATTGCGGTCTCTCCATCCGCGGCCGCGGCCAAAGATCATGAGTGGACGGGTTTTCTTTTTAAGGGGGGCGTTGAGACGAACCCTGAAAAAGGCGGCCCGTTTAAAACGGCTGAGGCGTGTTTCGCGTGGGGCAAGTCAAAGGTCTGGCGTGTAAGCGATAAGTACATGTGCGGTATTGACTGCAAGAAAGACGCGGTCGGCCGGAATTTCTGTAAAAGCGTGGACTCGGAATCTACCGCGGCCGCGTCGCTGGCGAGAATTGACGCTGAAGCGGAAGAGGCCGCGAAAAAAGCGGAGGAAGCTTCGGCTAAAAAATCGCCGGAGGCCAAGCCGCTTTCAGCCAAAGCCGCTAAAAAGGCGAAAGCCGCGGCAGCCGCCGAAAAAGCAAAGTCGGTCTATTCCAAGACGGTTCTTAGCTCTTAAACAGTATTTAAGCCGCGTTTCTAATTTTTCTTCCCAATACGAATGCTCATTCCGCAAAACCCGTGACCGCGGTCACACAGAATAACCCCCGCGTGCCGTAGCCTTACTACCTTACAAGCGAGGGCTATTTTATGAAGACCGAAGAAGTGAAACGGTCAGGATCTTTTTTTTCTTATTTCCGGTATCTCTTTTTTTATCTCATGACAGTCGCCGTGAACCGCATGAGTCCGGCGGTTTCCGCGCGTTTAGCCGAGTGGATCGGCGCGCTTCTTTTTCTCCGCACGCGGCGCCGTAATTTTTGCATGCAAAATTTGTGGCATGCCTATCCCCAAAAGCCGGATTCTGAAATTGAAAAGATCGGACGCGGTTCCATTCAAAGCATGGTGAAAGTGATTTTTGAATTTATCCGGATTCCGAAAATGGCCAAAAAGCCGCAGGACTTTGTCGAGATCCAGGGTGAACAGCATGTGCGTGATGCGCTCGCGGGCGGACATGGGCTAGTACTCGCGGTTTCTCATTTTGGAAACTGGGAACTCGCGGGGATGGCGGCCGCGGCTCAGGGCCTTCCGATGAACGCGATCGGTAAGCCCAATAAAAATCCATTTATCGATCGATACATCAAGCGGCTGCGCGGATTGACCGGGCTCAAAACGATTGATCAGCAGGGGGCCGTGCAAAAATGTATCCGCCTGCTGAAGCAGAATAAAATTGTGGCGATGCTGATTGATGAGCACGCGAAAAAAGGCGGCGTGTGGGTGAAACTTTTTGGGCAAAAGGCTTCGACTTCCGGTTTGCCCGCGGCAATGGCGCTTAAATATAAAGCCCCGGTGATTCCCGCGTTCTTTTTCCGCGAATCCGGCAAAAAATCGAGGCTTGTTTTTGGGAAACCTTTTGAGCTGAAACAAACCGGACATTTCCACAATGATATTTTAGAGAATACCCAGCAGTATGTGCGCCATCTCCAGGCGCAGATTATGAAACGCCCCGCCGACTGGACGCTTTGGATGCATAACCGCTGGCGCTGGTCCGACTCCCTCCAAGCGGCTTAAGTTTCTTCCCACGCCCGTTCTTCAAAAATATTATTTCGGAAAAATTGCTCTAACGGAGCTTGGCCTTTCTTTTAAATAACCTGTTTTGACACCGCTTGCCTTTTGAGGCATACTGCCGATATCTCTATACGGTTCTTTTAGATTTTAAAGAACAAAAATTAAAGTTTTAAATCTGGGGTCAAAGCCTTTTCTTTATTTTCTCCCCTTTAACAAATAGCGGAGGCTTGTAATGTCAGATCTCACCAATTCTCCGGATAAACTCGCTTACGTCACGGCCATTCTCGAAAACGTCACCGACGTTGTTTCAATTCTTGATTCTAAAGGAAAAATCACGTATTCCAGCGCAGCGCTCAAATCGGTGCTGGGTTATGACCATGAAGAATTTGTGGGGCAAAACGCTTTCACGTTTGTCCACCCCGAAGAGTATACCGATGTTTTTGGACTTTTTTTAAGGGTTATCGCTCAAAATAAACCGACAGAGAAAACGGAAGTCCGGTTTAAGCATAAAGACGGTTCCTGGCGGTATCTCGAATGTCTCGGAAAAAATTTGATCAATGACCCCGTGATTCGCGGCATTGTTGTCTCCGGCCGTGATATTACCGAGCGCCGTTTGGGCGAGGCGCAAACGCGGCTCCAAGCTCATGCCCTTGCAGCGGCCGCGAACGGCATTGTGATCACCGATGTCTCCGGAAAAATCCTCTGGGTCAATCCCATGTTTACAAAAATGACCGGTTATGAATATCAGGAAGCCGTGGGGCAGAATCCGAGGATTTTAAAATCCGGTGAACAGCCCGCAAAAGTCTATGAAGAATTATGGCGCGTCATTTTATCCGGGGGAACTTGGAGCGGCGAACTGATTAACCGGCGTAAAGACGGCACGCTCTATTTTGAAAAACAAACGATTACGCCTGTCAGAAACGAAAGCGGGGACATTGTCAATTTCATCGCGATTAAAGAAGATATTTCTGAACGCAAGCAGATGGAAGCGCAGTTTAGGCAGGCGCAGAAAATGGAAGCGGTGGGCCAGCTCGCGGGCGGGGTGGCCCATGATTTTAATAATCTTCTGACCATCATTCTTGGGCAGTCGGAAATGGCGCTCATGCAGCTTGATGAAGCTTCTCCCGTCGCTTTGAAGCTGAAGGATATTCTGGAAGCGGGCAGGCGCGCCGCGGCGCTTACGCGTCAGCTTCTGGCTTTCAGCCG
>CAZEFF010000019.1:0-35110 GCA_964511315.1 uncultured bacterium
CTATCCCCAAATCGGGATCACGAGCAGATTATCGACGCCTTCACCCGAACGGCTTTCAGCATGTTTCTTTTCACGGGCAGGTGCCGCAGGCTTTGCTTCTGTCACTCCGCAATTATGATGGGCATCGCAGGTTTCAAGGCGTTCACGGTACGCCTCAGCACGCGCTTGTTCCGTTCCGAACTCTCTATGTTCGCGCATTTGAGCATTGTATCCCGCGATATAGAGATCCGAAGCTGTGGTCCGGTAGGAATCCGCGAAAACCACTACGGAGAAGACAAATAAACCAAGGGTAAGAAAAAGGATCTTTTTCATAACCCACCTCCTGAACCAACTTCCTTCTGGAGCTGATCTCAGTATTGTCCCGGAGGGAGGCTGCGTCAGTGACTCTAATCACTTATCTAAGAGGCCTTGACAGCTTGGCTTAGGGAAGCCGGGACCTCTTTAATGAATTTTTGCACTAACACTTGTCCCTGGCGGGCATAATCAATTGATTCACCTAAAATCCTCGCGGCTTCCTGAGGAGCATGAAAACCCATCGAATTTTCCGCGGCAATAAAATCCAAACGCCATTGGGCTTTCCGCTGCAGCTCCAAAATTTCAGTAAGTTGCTCTTCAGCAACACCCTCTTTTTTTGCCTGGACAATTCCCTCAATCAAAGCCATTACGGCGGCCTCGGCTCTATCCATAAGTCCCCGAGTTCGGTTTTGGATCGTATCTACCCGATCCTGCATTTCTTTTTCAGTAAAGTGATGGCATTGCAAACAAGCCTTGGCGGTATTCAACAAAGGACTTCGGATATGATGATCGGTCACCTTCGCGGCTCCTTCACGCATATACGGCATGTGACAATCCGCGCAAGCCACTCCGCTTTTCGCGTGCACTCCCTGACTCCAGAGCTCAAATTCAGGATGCTGAGCTTTCACCATTTCAGCTCCAGTCAATTTGTGCTTCCAGTCGAAGAACCGATGGCCATCCGGAAATGTAAACTGATTATAATAGGATTCAATCTCCTCAACTTTCAGACCATTATTCCAGGGATAAAATAAATCGGTTTTGGGGCCGCAGTAATATTCCACGTGACACTGAGCACAAACAAAGGTCCGCATTTCCTGGTGGGAAGCGCTCACATTCGGATTATAATTTTTAATCCCTTCTTTTTCTTTAAGCACCTTGATGCCGTTTAAAAATCCGGGGCGGGTCACGCGCAGCTCCATGGTTTTGGGATCGTGACAATCCGCGCACGCCACGGGATGCTTTGCGAATTTCCAGGCATCTTGCAGCGGCATTTTGTTCATCTCATGAAATCCTGTCATCAAATCCCCTTTTCCGAGAGTTTCATAAATATCTTTTATACCGCCGGCATGACAATGGAGACAAGATCCGGGCTGTTTAAATTCGGAGGTTCTCAGCGTATGCATCTGGTCGTAAAGAGAATAAGCATGCCCCCGCTCTTCCCGGTAATCGACCCCAAAGGCGTAGCCGGCAAAAAAAACTTTCCATTTCGGATCGGCATCCAGTTTTGAGAAGGCTTCACTTCCGCCATAATGCGTACCCAGAGTTTCGGTTGTTTTTTTGTAGCCATCGTACTCACGGGGATAATTACGCTTCCAGATTTCAGGGTCCGTATCTTTTTCGGTGATCTGAACCACATCGATGTGTCTGACTTTTTCTTCAAGCTTCCGCTCGCGGATATTCATCAAAAGCGCAACGATACCGCCCGTTAAAGCCATGGTCAAAATAATCACAAAAAAATAAGCAAAAATTCTACGCACGTTTTTTCTCCTTTTAGTCTTGAGTCATCAATCTAAACTCATATGTCCCACCGAACGATGGCAATCCGTGCACCGCACGGTATCAAGTTTAACGCCTTTATGGCCTACCAGCTCACTCACCATGCCTTCATGGCAGTGGATACAATTGGCTTGCAGAACTTTGAGGTTATGGTTTGAAATTCGGATTGGTTCCGGAAAATTTTGAAGCGTGAAAGCTTTCGAATGATTCCATCCATTGCGGGCCTTTTCGATGTACTTCCATGGGAGATCATGAGAAATATGACAGTCATTGCACTTCGCCGCATTGTGATGGCTTGATTTTGACCACGACTCATATTGCTCGGTCATAATATGACAATTCATGCAGGCCCTGGGATCATTGCTTAAATACGATAAGCCTTTCGCGTAGCCGAACGTAAAAAAAGCGACACCGGCTAAAACGCCTATCACCGCGCACGCAAAAATTTCAAGCTTTACAAGACCGCTTAACTTCATTGAATCAGACCTTTAAAGCAATTTGCGCGTAAAAAAAATCAGCATCATCATTGCCACCCGTGTCCAGAGCAAAAGGTCCGGCAAAAAAGTGGGAATACCCCACAAGTGTTGAGATCGATTTCGTCACGGCGAAAGTCGCGTAAAGATCAAGCTCTTCTCCTAATTGAGAGTCGGCATTAACATTGGCTGCCCGAAAAACCCCTCCGCTTGCGTTGAACCAGGCAGATTCCTTCGCGTCCAGAAAAAACCAGTGGAACTCGGAAGCAAGCTTCACTTTCGGGTGCGGATTCAAGCTCGCGCCTAGCATGATATCATTCATATTCTTCAGAGAAAGAAAATCAATCAGCCCGTATTTATTATGGTTCGTGGGAAATAAATTATCGAATGTACTTGAAACGCCGTCTGTGGGATTACGGTCACCCGAGGCGTGATTGTATTCAGCGTAAAATCGGGGCGTGCCTTTTTGTTTGGCCAAGGTGTAGCCGATCTCCTGGTGAAAAGCCCAAGCCTCGATTTCATCATGGGCGCGTCTTCCGAATTGCAGGGCATATTCCGTACCGTAATCCACCGCTCCCTTTTTACCTTTCAGACGATTGCCCGCTGTATACTCTTTAAGCGAATCTCTCTCTCCCGCCCGTTCACCCAAAAGAGACTCATCAGAATTGTGCCGTATAAATAGAAACATGTCGATCACATGGTCCTTAATCTTTTTATATGCCCCGTAAAGGCCGTAAAAATTATCATCATGCACAGTTTTATCGGCGAGTTTCGGTTCATTGCGTACGACCTGCGAAAAAAAGGCGTCTAATTGGAGCCATTGCCAAGGACTGTAAACCAGTTTGACAGCGTCAAAAACGCGGGCGGTGTTCGTCCAATTTGAGGCCCCGACAAAACGCTCATCACCGTAAGAGAGTTCTTGCCGGCCCGCTTTAACCTTTAAAGGAATATCGGAAACGGGCTTTTCAACTTCGAGGGAAAGCTGCCGCAAATCAATTTGGTTCACAAAGAGATTTGTTTTATTAAGGCCGTTGTCAGCAAAACTTTGCGCGGCTTGACCTTCAGCAAACAGCCTGAATAAACGCCCGTCTTTTTCCGGCTGATACGCGAGATCCAAATTAAGCCGGTTGCGGAACAAATTAACCGCATCATCTTCATAGATCTGATTGGCCAGGTTAAAATCATCCCGCAGCTCAAGGCGATACCGTGATTCGAGACCAAACTTCAGAACCCATTCATCGTCCTTTAGATGAATGGGCTGCGCGAGCCGTTCAATCCCTAAACCGGAAACTTCGGTCTTTGATGACGTTTGCGCCGGCTCGGCTGCCCAGACGGTCAAGCAGAGCAGGTAAAACACCACGAGTGGAAAATAAAACCTCAAAGTTTTTGCAAGCTGCATTTGTTTATTCCTTTTTGAGTTTAACCGTGAGATCCTGATCTCCGTCTTTAACCCCAATCGCTTCTTTGTGAGTTTCTCGCCATTCCTGCCAAATTTGAAGTTTGTATTTCCCGGAGCGAGGATAAACCAAACTGGTTTTTTAGCCTTATATTTGACTTCCATGCCGACAATCGGCACGGTTAGAACAAAAGTGTAGATCCGCCCTCGGGGATTCCCCTAGATTAAGGATGGACCAGGCATCCTTTGCACTTTACTGCGTCTGCCTTAGAGGCGTAAATATCCGGGCTTGGATCGCCTTCGACTTGCAGGTAACCCACCGCGCCTTTCTCAAGACGGAAAATCGCGTGATCAACCAAAGTATAATTTCCGGGAACTTCCAAATTAAATTCCACGACTGCGGCTCCACCCGGAGGCACGAGTGTTGTCTGAATACTGTGAGCCGGAGGATCGACGAGGTCCGCTTCCCGGTAAACATTGTCGAAGATTTCTCCGATCACGTGAAAAGAAGAAATAAGGTTCGGCCCCGCATTTCCAAAATAAATTCGGACCCTCTCGCCCGTCTTTGCTTTAAGCGCGCCTTTTCCAAGAAGGGATCCCATGCTTCCATTAAATACGACAAACTGAGGATTTTCCATTACCCCATTGGCATGTGAAAACTCCAGCACCTCTTGGCCAGCGGCCGGTTCTTTCGTGTAGAACTCACTTTGCAAAACATAAAATTCCCTATCGACTTTAGGAAGACCTTTTTTCGGTTCTACTAAAATGAGTCCGTACATTCCGTTGGCAATATGATCCATGACTGGAGGCGCCGCGCAATGATAAATAAAAAGACCGGGATGAAGAAGTTTAAACCAGGCTATGCCTTCCATATCCGTGGTCGCGGTGGTCACAGGCGCTCCCCCGCCGGGTCCGGTAACCGCATGAAGATCAATATTATGAGGCATACCGCTCTTGTCGCTGTTCGTCACCCGCATCTGCAGTGTATCGCCCACCCGGGTCCGGATAAAAGGGCCGGGAACATGCCCATTAAAAGTCCAAAATTTATATTTCTTGTTTGGGCCAAGAGGCAGGATCTCGGAATTGGCCTCGAGGCTCACCTTAACCAGGGCTGGTTTTTTTCGGGTGATCGGCGGAGGAACCTCCGGCGCAAACGTCATAGACGAATTTTCAACAGGAAGCCCGTTGTCAAGACTCACTTCCTTTTCCACATCCTTAGCGGCATCTGTTGCCCAACCAGCAGGAAGCCCGCTTAAAACAGAAACCAAAACAATAACAAAACAAAAGTAAAAACTTTTCTTACGCATAACTGCCTCCCTTTGTTTACTTTTCATTTTCAGATGTTACAGCACGTAAACTCGTCCACCGGCTGACCAAAAAATAAAGCACGGGCAGCGTTCCGCCTAAAACAAAAATCAAATCTCCAGCCACTCGCGCCCAAGTAAAACCCTGAAAAAACATCGAGTTGATGGTCGCGCTAGATCTCGCATACCAAAAACCATGTTTAAAGCTTTGCATTAACTGATAAATTCCGGCCGGAAAAATACTAATCGCCAGCATGGCCAGCAGTCCAATGTTAATGCTCCAAAATGAAACCGCCCAGATCTTGTGATTCCATTTTTCAGGCCTGATAATAATACGCGAACAAAAGGCCAGGGCCGCAAGAGCGAGATTCCCGTAAACACCCATGAGAGCGCCATGACCGTGATTGGAAGTCAGATAGGTTGCGTGTTCATAGTAGCTGACAATCGGCAAATTAATCAAAAACCCAAAGATTCCAGCACCCAGAAAATTCCAGAATCCGACCGCCATTAAAAACATAACGGCCCATTTATGGGGAAATTCTTCGGGATCAATTCCGATCACGCTTTTATCATATTTAAGCCGGATAAAATCCCACGCCTCAAGAGTAAGCAGTACAAGCGGAACAACTTCCATGGCTGAAAAAACGGCTCCAAGCGCGAGGTTGATCGCGGGCTGAGCTGTCCAATAATAATGATGCCCTGTTCCAATCATCCCGCTTCCCAGATAAAGAATGATGTCGAGATAAATAACGCGTTGAGCGGCCGTGGGCCGGACAATTCCAAGCAAAACAAGAATATGAGCAACAACGATCGTCGTAAAGAGCTCGAAAAATCCTTCCACCCAAAGATGAACAATCCACCAACGCCAAAAATCAGCGACCGCGAAATTGGTTCCGGGCGTGTACATCATGCCGAAAGAATACATAAGAGGAATCGCAAGAATCGAATAAAGAAGCAAATAAGGCATGCTCCCAGCGTCCTCTCCTTTTAAAGTAGGGTGGATGGCGCGAAAAACAATGAATGCCCAGATTAGCATCCCGACCGTCAGCAAAATTTGCCAAACGCGGCCAAGTTCGAGATATTCCCAACCTTGATGGCCGAACCAAAACCAAAACTTGCCCAGCATATTGTTAACACCGAGCCACTCTCCAAAAATGCTCCCCACAGCAACAAGCACTACAGCGCTAAAAAGAATATTCACAAGCAAAGTCTGACGCTTAGGTTCCTTCCGGCTGATCATAGGCCCAACAAAAATGCCGGTCGCGAGCCAAGCGGTCGCGATCCAAAAGATCGAAAGCTGGAGATGCCAACTGCGTGTAATAGTGATCGGAAAAATTTTTCGAATATCAAATCCATAAAAACCGCCCGCTTCCACAAAATAATGGGCCGTCACAACCCCCATAAAAGTCTGGAAAGCAAAAAGGGCCGCCACGATAACAAAAAATTTATAGGTGGCCTTTTGACTGCCGGTGAGAGGTGTATTGTTAATGGAAGGCGTAACAACATTGGTGGGTTTTCCATAACCCCATCCGAGAAAATCAAACCGTCCAAAGAAGAGAAGAACCAGCCCAATCGCACCCAAAAGCGAGATCAAACTGAGCGCGCTCCAGATAAAAACAGCTCCCGAGGGACGATTCCCCACAGAATCATCCGGAGGCCAATTATTCGTATAGGAATAGTCCTTACCCGGCCTTGGCGTCACTGCCACCCATGATGTCCAGGCAAAGAAAGCGGCGAGATTTTTAATCTCTTCTTTATCCGCAATATAATTGGCGGGCAAAGGATTCTCCGAGTCCACATTCGCGAAATAATCCTGATAATGCCGCACCAATTTCTCATAAGCATCAACCCGTGCGGCGCTTAAGCGGAGACGATTCGTTGCCGGATCAAACTGATTTTGCTTTAATTCTTGAATTACCCGCTGATCAATCGCGGCTCTTCCGTCTTGATCAAGAGCGTCATAAGCCGACTGAAAATTTTGGACCGCGTAAAAATCACGCATGAAGGCGCCTTCACGATGCAGATAATCCGCCGAAAAATCAGGCCCACGGTAAGCGCCGTGTCCAAAAACACTCCCATAATCCATGAGGCCGTATTTTTGAAAAACTGCTTGCCCAGCTAAAATTTCTTTTCCCGTATAAATTGTTTCGCCTCTTTCGGACACGGCATCTTCTGAGATTGGCGGCGCTCCCTGGTAGGTCGCCTTCCCCATAAACATAAGCCCAGTGATTCCTAAGATAATGGTAAGAATCGCAGCATGTTTCCACCATGGGGAAATCTTGTCTTCATGAATTAATTGCTGACTCATGTCTTTCTCCTTTTATTGTTTCTTTTCGACGGACGCTGAACAGATTCTGAGAGTTGACGCATGGTGCGGGAACCTAGCTCCTCCATGACCCCCTTTTTCAAACTAACCCACATGGTGTGAAGCGCGCATGGATTTTTCTCACCACAGACAGAAAACCCAAGCACACATTTTGAAAAAAAATTTTTTCCTTCGACAGCTTCTACAACATCCAGCACGGTCGTTTTTTTAGGATCGCGCGTCAGAGAATATCCACCCCCAGGGCCCGGGACAGCTTTCAAAAAACCATTTTGAACAAGCGCTTGAAAGGTTTTTCGGGCATAAGCTTCAGGGATTCCCGCCTTACGGCAGATATCGCGTGCTAGGAATTTCCTACGGGACTGCTCCCCTGAAATCTTTGTCAATGCACGTATCGCGTATTCACATCCTTTTGAATAGATCGAAAACATTAAGCGATCACCCCTTCAAAGCGTGTTTAATTATGGATAATAATATCCATAATTAACGGTACGTCAAATCAAAAAATGAAGTTCAAAATTTAGACCGCGTTGAAAGGACGTCTCAGAAGCGGCCAGCCATCTCTTTGGAAGCATTCAAAAATACAGGGCTCATTCTTCAATCCTCACGGCTAAGCCATTATCCACAAGCTCCTGATCAATCGCTTTACCTTTCACCCAAACATTGGCGAGAGGACGCCCATGCTGGTCTATCTCTTTGGTTTGGATCAGGATTCTTCCCCCATCCCGGGCCAGGATTTTTTCGAGCAGGGCTTTGGATTCTTTTCCCTCGGAGCTTTCGATTTCACGGGCATCGATTCTTAAAAGCCGCACTCTTTGCTCGCTCATCACACCGAAACCCAAATCAATTCGGGCATGAAAGGTATCGCCGTCATAAACATCGATGACCTGGGCCTTGTAGGTATAGAGCTCTTCTTTCGGAGGATTGGTTTGTTTGGGGGCCTTGCCTTTTATTTCAAGATAAGTCGATAGCCCAAGATCATAATACTGTTTGCCATTTTTTTCGAGCACCCGGTAAACACCGGTTTTTCCGGGTTTGATTTCGGGGAATTTTGTTTTTTCTTTTGGGGAAGGCTG
Source organism: uncultured bacterium (assembly GCA_964511315.1). Classification (GTDB taxonomy): domain Bacteria; phylum Omnitrophota; class Omnitrophia; order Omnitrophales; family Aquincolibacteriaceae; genus CAZEFF01. The sequence continues at coordinate 8,364 of CAZEFF010000019.1, forward strand.
GGAAGCCGTTTTATGCTTACGCACTTCCTCTCGCGTTCTTTCTACAGACCAATTTTCAGCAGCAGCTGTTTTTGCCAAAGATTCTCTTTTTTCGTTGTCATTGATTGCGAGTAAAGACTGAATCTGTCCCCAGCTCAATTCATCGGACGTCCGATGAATTGGGTAAGCACGGGCAAATTGAAGCATGTAGCGAAGCTCCGTTTCGCTCGTTTCCAAATCTTTGGCGAGTCGAATGATGATTTGCGAGCCATACTCCTGGCGTTCTTTATGAAGAAGAATGTGTTCGTCGATCAGCTTGCCCGTTTCCCAAGCTTCTCTCACCTTCTCTTCTTCAACTGCTGCTTCAACACGTGCTTCACTGGCATGACGAACTCTACGGATGGCGGAGACAAGCTCGGTATAAGTCTGGACGTTAGTTTGGGAGTAAAGATAGAGGTTAAAAGATAAAAGTGAAAAGATGAAAAAAAGAACCGGCAGGAAAATTTTTGAGAATTGAGGAGATACTTTCAAACGTGTCTCGTGGTTTAGAGTTTTAAGAGATTCTCCCTGCGCATTTCATCCCGAGCACTCATGGTTCTGAAATAAAATCGGGATGGCAGGATTTGAACCTGCGGCCTCTCGGTCCCGAACCGAGCGCACTACCAAGCTGTGCTACATCCCGATGAGCTGCACGATCCGACGACCGCGAGCATTGGTAAGAAGCGAAGATTATAGCCAAGGCGGGGCAAAAATACAGCAGAAATCCTGACCTTCTGTCATTCCCGTGAAAACGGGAATCTAGCGTCCTGGATCCCCGATTAAGCCATTCGGGGATGACAGATTTTTAAATATGCCTAAGCGATCCTTAGCGCCTCGAGAAGTTTAGCGGGAGACCTTTGCAAATCATGCTCCCAGCGGTCGAGAAGGATCTCGCCCGGAGACTTGCCATGATCAAGAATTTGTTTATGAATGCGCTGTAAAACGACGCATTCGCTTTGACTCATGAACTGGCGCTGTTTACCGAGGCTGAAACAAGTCAGGTCCACTAATTCGCGGGCAATCGGAAGGATGGGTTTTCCCCCAAGTTTCGCACGCAAGCCTTCTTTGGCAATGGCGGCATGAAGTTCGAGGCGGTTTTCTTCGGTCGCGAACGAGACAAGTTTCCAGGCTTCATCACGGGTATCACGGTCATACAAAATCCCCTTCCAAAACGAGGCAAGGGCTGGGATAAGTTCGGGCTTCTGGCAATCAACGCCGCGAATTTCGACATATTGTTTGAGACGGGCCTCAGGAAATGCGCCGCTTAAATGCAGCTCGAAATCTCCGAGCGAGGCTTTGTGACCTTCGTATCCTTTTTTGATATATTGACGGAAGGTGAGATTTTTTACAGCCATCCACTGCCCGTTTCTGACGAGAAACATCATGGGCATGTCGAGAAGATAATCGAGATAATCCTGAAAAGTTTTTCCGGGACGGGTCATTTGCAGAATCAAACCCGAGCGGTCAGGGTCCATATGGTTCCAGATATGCATTCTCCGCGAAATAAATCCGTTGGGACGTCCTTCCGAAAAACTCGCGTTGGCAAAAATGGCTGAGACAATTGAGCTGATACCAAGAGCAACACGAAGGCCTGACATCGCGTCTTCTTCATCGAGATAATCGAAGCTCACTTGATTGGTGGCAGTTAGGCGCATCATCTCGTGACCGAGTGTGCCATGAGTTTTAAAATGTTCCCACATGATGCCGTATCGTTTTTTGGGAACCCAGGCGGTATTCATCAGGCTGCTGAAGGGATGCACTCCGTGAGCGAGCCACGCAACTGACGGAAATTCGGGCTGAATAGTTTTTAATTCGGCAAGAAAAGCCTGGAGCTGTTTTTCGATTTCAAAGGTGTCTGAAACAGGAGGCGCGCTCAGTTCGACCTGACCGCCCGGTTCGAGTGTGATCATGAGTTCACCCCGTTGAAGGGCAATGATATGTCCCTCTTCAACAACGGTTGTGTATCCAAATTTGGAGGCGAGGGTTTTTAAGATGGCTTCGACACCCGAGGGGCCTTCATAAGGAATGGCTTCACCGGTTTGCGCGTTGACACCGAAGAATTCGGCTTCAAGCCCCACCCGGATGCAGGCGCGGGGTTTGGCAAACTGGGCGAAATACCCCGTTAAATCGTTTTCTGAATGGAGTAAAGGTGTGGCCGAGTTGCCAGTTAGGGTGCTCAAAAAGGTGTCCTTTCGCGTTCGTTTCTGCGCTAAAATACCCCGATTCACGGAAGCTCGTCAATGAAATCGTTTACAATCTATTCATGCCGGTTTCGAATTCTCTTACGAAAACGTTCGTGATACAAATAAATGCCGGTCTGAGTATCACGCACTCGACGGCTCGCCCATTTTCCATTCCATAGAAAATGGGGTCGCCGACGTTTCTCCAGAGAACCCGAAACCGCTTGATGATTGCGCAGAAGCCGCAAGGTATCTTGCTGAAGCGCGCTCTGAAGGACGAGCGGGCACGGTGTCCCACATGATTTTTTGTGGGACGAGCGAGGACGTAAGGCGAGTGAGTAATTTCTCGCTGGGAAATTACTAACGGCGATGAAGCAAGATACCGAAGCGAGCTTGGCGAAATTGAGAACCCAGACAGTTCTGTAGGAGAAGTAATAGAGATGAAAATTTTGTTTGTGATGGATAAATTGGAGAAGCTCGATCAGCCCTGGGATACGAGCCTGTGTCTTGCACGCGAACTGATGAGGCGGGGTCACGGCTGTTTCACAGCGGATATCGAAGACTTATGCGCTTTTCCTGATCATGTTGAAGTGAATGCGCGTCCCCTTTTTAAATCGGGTCAAAAAACAAAACCCAACGGCTTTGACGTGATGTCCGCCGGTAATCCTTCCTTCCGAAAAATCCGGGAGTTTGATTTGGTTTTAATCCGCAAAGACCCGCCCGTGGATACGGCTTATCTGAATATGATTTCGGTTTTGGAACGTGAAGCCTCTCATACCGCCATGGTGAATCATCCTTCCGGCATCCGAAACACCAATGAAAAGCTCGCGATTTTAAATTTTCCGGATTGGATTCCTAAAACGATCGTTTCAAGCTGCGCTGAGACCATTTTGAAATTTCAAATGGAAACGGGCGGTTCACTTGTGATCAAACCCCTCAATCAAAAAGGCGGAAAAGGTATTTTTGAATTGAAACCCGGCGATTCGAAAGCGGGCGCTCTTCTTGCCAAAGCGACTTCCGGCGGCAAAGAAATGGTGATGGCGCAAAAATTTCTTCCGGCATCGGCGGTTGAGAAAAGGCTCGTCATTATTGACGGAAAACTGACGGCGGCTTTTGAAAAACGCGCGCCTAAAACAGATTTTCGCGCGAATCTCGGTCTTTCTGGCACTTTTCATCCGGCAAAAATCAGCGCTGAAGAAATGGCGCTCGTTAAAGAAATGCGGCCTTACCTTTTAAAAAACGGGCTTCTCTTTGTGGGCCTTGATGTGAAGGGCGGATATCTTATTGATTTTAATGTGACTTCTCCGGCAGGTCTGACCGAATGCGAGATTATGTATTCGCGGCTTGGGGTGCCAAAAATTTTGGCGGATTCGCTTGAATCGTTTGTGAAGAACTGGAAGAAGCGGAAGACGCAGCTGCCGCGTTAACCGGGGAAACCGCATTTAACGGATCTTGAATTCGTTCCGCATTCGTCGGCACATGACCCCGTGAGAGCAAGGCCCCTTCAATCACATCCTTAAACACTGGGGCGGCCACTGAGCCTCCATAATACTGACCCCGGGGCGTATCTAAAACGACAGCCATCACAAGTTCGGGATCATCGGCGGGCGCGAACCCAATAAAAGAAGACATGAAGTCGGTGTGAGAGTAGCCGCGTCCTCCCGACAAAACTTTTTGCGCGGTTCCTGTTTTGCCTCCTACCGGAATACCGTCAATATGCGCTTTCTTTCCCGTGCCTTCTTCGACCACACGCACGAGCACGCGTCTCATGACTTCAGCGACTTCGGGGCGAATGACTCTGCGGATTACTTTTGGTTTTCTCTCACGGATGGTAACACCGGCTTGATCCTGAACCTTCGCAATTAAGTAGGGCTGAACAAGTTCCCCACCATTGGCAATGACCGCGAGCGCGGTTGTCATTTGAAGCGCGGTCACCATGATTTCTTGTCCGATCGGAATATTAAAGGGCGAAGTGTTTGACCACTGACTCGGAGGACGAGTGTACCCTGGCGCTTCTCCGGGGAAATCAATGCCGGTGGCTTTTCCGAATCCAAAACCAGTGATGTATTTTTGAAGTTTGTCCGGGCCAAGTTTGGCGGCGATTTTTACCGTTCCGATATTGCTCGACTTGACAATGACTTCTTCAAAGGTCAGTTTGCCGTAAGGATGCACGTCATGTAAAACGCGGCCGCGTCCATAAGCGTAATTGCCATTCTCGCAATTAAAAACGGTTTCGGGCGTCACAACACCTTCATTCAATGCTCCACTCGCGGCAACAATTTTAAAGACGGATCCCGGTTCATACATATCGGTGATCGCCCGGTTTCTGCGCGCTTCAACAGTCGCGCTTTTATGTGTGTTCGGATCAAAATTGGGACGGTTCACAATCGCAAGAATGCGGCCCGTTTTGGCTTCCATCACAATGGCCCAAGCCGCTTGAGCTTTCCATTGTTTGTAAGCAGCATCGACAGCTCGTTCAGCTAAATATTGAATGTAATGATCAATGGTGAGGGTGACGCGGTGTCCGTTCACGGAAGGAATCCCGACAATTTCGAACGCGCGGATTTCTCGTCCAAGAGCATCACGCTTGGTGGATCTTCTCCCAGGGCGTCCTTTCAATTCATGATCAAGAAAAAGTTCGATGCCTTCAATTCCTTGATTGTCGACATTCGTGTATCCAAGAATATGCGCGAGCAAATCTCCTTGCGGATAAAACCGCCGGTACTCTTCTGAAATCCCCAGAGAGGATGTTTCAAGGGCACGCACCTTATCTTCTTCCGTATTTGAAACTTTTCTTTTAATCCAAACGAAAGATTTATCGCGGCTTAAGCGGTCTTTTAAATATTCTTTGTTCATCCCCAAAATAGAGCTGAGTTTTTTTGCCTTGTCTTCTTTTTCTTCGAGACTCATTAACCTTGGAATCGCGTAAATCGACGGCACTTTAAGATTGGTCGCGAGTTCCTTGCCGTGCGAATCAAGAATTTGCCCTCTCAAGGGGGGAACTTCGATACTAAGGTTGTGCTGCTTATCGGCTAACTGTTCGAGGGCGCTTCGGCGGAAAACCGTGAGCTGAAGCAGTTGGTAGAAAACAATAACAAATATTGCGGAAATAAAAAGATTCATCGTCCAAAAACGGGCGGACGGAAAAGTCTTAGCCATTAGCGGTCAGTTTTGGCTTGGGCGATATCCACCCACCGCCCAAGAAAACGCATAAGCCCATTAGAAGGATTTTGCAGACTATCTGCATGCATGACAGGCGATTCAGCGGCGGGGATCACGGGAGGCGCCACTCGAACCACACGTACTTCTTTCGGAAGTCCGAGTTCAAGCGACATTTCTTTCATCTTCCCTTCAAGAAGAAGCGGCGCCTTCAATTGCTCTACCTCAAATTTTAAGCGGCGGTATTCTTCAGACTCGCGCATGACAATTTTGGAATGTTTATCAATCGTATAGGAAAGTTCGAAAAGCGCGGTTTGTCCGTGGACATACAATAAGAAGAGAGACGACACGATCAAGATACCGCAGATGATTTTACCGCAGCCCTTCATGACGCCCGTCCTTCCCCGCTTTTAATGACGGCGCGTAATTTGGCACTTCGGGAGCGAGGATTATCAAGCATTTCAGGACGGCTTGCCATGATCGGCTTCTTGGTCACAGCCACCGCCTGATGAGTTCGTCGCAACTCACGGAAAAAACCCTTTACGGTTCGATCTTCATTAGAATGAAAAGAAATAATAGCGAAACGTCCTTCAGGCTTAATGCGGCTCCAAGCGATCGGAAGGACTTCGCTTAAAACTCCAAGCTCATTGTTCACAGCAATGCGCAGCGCTTGAAAAACTCGGGTTGCGGGGTGACGTCTCGCCCAAGAAGGACGGTGTCCTTTTTCAAACCGCATGGATCGAGGCAATGCGGCATCAATCACGTTAACAAGATCCTCCGTTGTCTGAATCGGATTTTTTTCTCGCTGATCGCAAATTGATTCGGCAAAACGTTTCGCAAAACGGTACTCTCCGTTTTCACGGAAAAGTTTTTCAAGATCAGTTTCTGAAAGATCATTTATTAAATCGCTAGCTTTGTGTATTGTCGCAGGATTCATTCGCATGTCAAGCGGTCCTTTTAAATCGAAACTAAATCCACGCATTGGATCCGACAATTGGTCGGATGAAATTCCGATATCTAGTATTACGGCATCGACGGCCGGAACGTTTAGGTCGTCCAGCACCCGGTCTAACCGGGAAAAGTTTTCGTTAACGAGTTTTTTTTGCGGATAGTCTTTCAAAATCCGGTTTTGGCACCGTTCGATCGCCTCCGGATCCTGATCCAGCCCAATCAAAAGCCCCCCAGGACCGATGGCTTTCAGTATTTCCAGAGCATGTCCCCCGCTCCCCAACGTCCCATCGACCACGATTGAACCAGGTTTTAGATTCAAACACTCTAAAGTCTCCTTAAGAAGGACGGGTTTATGCTGCAAAGCTGCGGATAGCCTCTTCCTCAGAACGGAAGGCTTCCATTAAGCCGCTAACGCCTACCATCTGAAAGGTTTTTTCCACTTCAGGACGGAGATTGCAAAGCTTGATTTCGCCCTTGCTGGCACGAACCTTCATGAGCCTGTCTACAAGGATGCCAAGACCGGCAAGTTCCACTTTGCGGGCATTTTTAAGGTCTAAAAGGAGCTTTTTGTGATTGCGGTTTAAAAGACGGGTAAGACGGTTTTTCATCTTAATCATCTCCACCGCGTTTAAATCCCCTTCAAACCGAAGAACTTCAACGCCCATTTTATAACGAGTACGATATGCCATATTACCTCCGTCAGGTTTTGCTATTCTGTGATGAGTTTTTCCGCTAAATCTTCAAACTGCCCTTTATTCGAATCAAAAAATTCTTTCCACTTCTCTTTGGACCAAATTTCGATACGGTCCGAAACACCAATGATGACAACATCTTCTTTAATCGCCGCGTATTCCTTCAGATAAGAAGGAATCAGGATACGGCCCTGTTTATCGCAAACCACGTCGCAGGCGCCTGAGAAATAAAGACGGTTAAACTTGCGGGCTTCCCCTTTCGTGAAGGGCATGTCCCGGAACTTCTTTTCCTGAACTTTCCAGGTTTCTTCGGTGAAAACAAAGAGGCAGGTATCTAAACCGCGGGTCACATAAAACTTCTCGGCATAATTCTCTTTAAAGATCTCCCGAAACTTCGCGGGAATGATTACGCGATCTTTATTGTCGAGTGAGTGTTCGTATTCCCCGTAGAACATTTGGCCTTAGATTCCTTTCGATTTCCCACTTTCTACCACTTTTCACCACTTTGTATATCGACGGAAGTATATTCTTCCCTAAGGGCCTCGTCAATAATATTCTTTGGAAATCTTTATGGAATAAGGAGATGCGACATATTGTGGACAAATAACACCCTACCCCCTATCAATTGTGGTCAATTCCATAGAGGGAGGAAGTGGGAGAAAACCACGGGGAAGAAAAAACAAAATAAATTCAGGATTTAGGGGTAAAGACACCCATCCCAAATTTAAAATATTGAGGAGAGTAACGGCTAATTCGGGAGAAGCTTAAGAGGAAATTGCTTGATCTTCGAAATACAAAATGCGGGAACAATTTTCGCAAACAATGAGCGCGTTCCCCATCTTAATCTCATTGATAAGCTGCGGACGGAGCAAAAGCCGGCAGCCTTCACAGTTTTCGCCGAGCACTCGGGCAAGGCCTCGGCCTTGTTTCTTTTGCACAATCAAGTCATAAAGACTGCTTACATCAGGAGGAATTTGCGACATAATTTCTTGGCGGGATTTACGCATTTTTTCAATCGTTTCATTCGCGGCCTTTTCCTTCTGGGCCATTTCTGCTTCGCGCGCTTGAAAGTCTTTTTCTATTTGTTTGAGGCGTTCTTTCTCTCCCTTCACCTCTTCGTCAGCCGCGTCTACCTCATCGATAAGCTTAATAATCTCTTCTTCTAAAAGAGAGTTATCAGCCTTGAGGGACGCTATTTCCTGCTGCATTGCGCTATATTCTTTATTGGTCTTAACTTGGCCAAGCTGACCCTCTAGTTTCTTGATATTGGCTTCCTTCTGCTGAAGGAGACCTTCCTTATCTTTTTGGGCAAGCTGAGCCTTCTTGAGGGAAGCCTCAAGCTCACGTAAGCGGTTTTTTTCAAGCTCGAGCTCTTGCTTGATCTTCACCCGTTCTTCAGGGATTTCCTGAAGGTGCATCTGGGCCTGGTAGATCTCCCTATCAAGCTCTTGAGCTTTCTTGAGGATCTCAATGTTTTGGTGAGCGGACATGGTCATAGGGGCCAAATTATAGAGGAGATCGCCCCTGCCATCAAGGACGAATAATTATCGCGAAATCTACCGGGGTACAGAGACGGTTTCGATCTTTTTGAGGGAGCAGCTTAAATCAATAAGCTCCGCGAGCTCATCACGGGTCAAACGGCTTTGGCGGTAATAAGAATAAGGTTCCATTTCTGATTTTTCATAAAATTCCTGGTGAACGGGGCGAATAGCCAAGTTCTTTCCTGACTCAGATTCAAGCGCGTAATATTCATACATCATAGGAGACGGCCTCAATTGCCTTAGCGACTCAACCACTGCGGATTCAGCGTGCGGAAAAAAGATACACGGATGAACGCCCTGGCTGAAAGTCTGGGCTAAATGTTCTATTTCTTGTTCTAGTTTGTAAACGTCAGAAAGACTGATTTTATGCGTAAAAATTCTGCCCCAATAAATACTCATAGCCCCCTTTAAAAACAGCTGATGGGCCTGATCATACGCCAGAGAAAAGACAGGGTCTTCATTCGCTTGAGGAAATTTTTTCTGAATGGTTTCTTTCACAGCACGGCGAAGCTCTTCGGCAAATCCCTCGGTATTTTCGGAAACAAAATAGACGGTCATGAGGATTGCTGATTCTTCAGAGCCCACGCCTTTAATATGGAAGAGGGCTCTTCGTTTGAGACAGGCTGAAAGTAGGCCGCGAGAGCCATTTTCTCGACCGAATCAATTTTGTCGATTGTTTTCATGCAAAGTTGATCCAACCGGAGTTCCCACGAAAAAGCCCGGACACCTTTTGAAATGGGCATACAGCCAAGCCAGTTCAGTTGGACATGAAGACGGCGGCTGACCATTTCCGATAATTTTTCGTAAAGCTCCCCCGTTCGAGGATCATCAGAAAGCGCGTCTACCGCAAGAAAGTATTCCACGCCGCGATTTAATGCCACCGAGGCTTTAATCATTTTATAAGCTTCGCTTAATCCTTCAAGCGAAGGCGGTATCAAAATAATCCACTGGTCAATCGCAGGAATAACTTTTTCAAAACTCACGGAATCCTGTTCATCAAATTCAATCAGGATCGTTTGCGACGCATTGAGCCCCACTTCGCGGGACTGAGTGATTTGGCAAACGCCGTCAAATTCGCAGGGAGTCATTTTTACACGCTTAAGATTTGGCCCCAAAACTTCAGAAAGGACGCCGCTTTTTTCAGCATCATCGGTTTTCTGAGAAGCAATTTGAAGAATCGAGCAGGATTGGTCGCTTCCTGCTAACTTGAGCGCGAGCATTTGCCCAAGCATCTTGGTATCACCTTTTACCCCTGGGCTGGAAATCGCCATAATCCTTACACCGATTTCAAGCGTTGCCAGATGCGGCCTTGGCGGCACTTCCTGCTTCGCGCCTTCTCCGAACATCGGTGAAATATCGCTTAATCCTCTTTTAAGTTTACGAGGCTCATTCATTCGCAATCTCCAGACAAGAATCCATGGTTCCGTAAGCGTTAATCTTTTGAACCGGCTGGCAAGGGTCAATTTGCCATTCTCCATCCACAATAAATTTGTAGCGGTATTGGCCATTCGGCATGGGAATCACTTTTTGCCAAAGCCCTTCGTCTGAACGGCGGATAAGCGTTTCTGGAACCCAGTGATTGAAATCGCCCGCAATTTCAACTTCGCGCGCGTTGCGGCTTAACGCCTGAAACAAGACTCCTCCAATAACACGTCGCGGACCATAATGATGCCCGATCACGCGGTTCCATCCCAATCGTTTTTCAGGAAGCCTGCGGTCCCATTCCCGCTCAAGATACTCCACCGCTAAATTAAAATAATCGCGGAAAGCACCGGAATCAGAATCATAATCCGCCACACTCTGTCCTGACGCGGCAGCTTCTTTAAAGACCACACTCTCATGAATAATGGATTTAAACAGCTGATCTTTGAAATGCGATCTTACTTCTTCATAAATTTCTTTAGCAAATGAAGTCCGCGAATCAAAAATGGTCAGCAGCGCGTGAACTTCAAGCGGAGTTTCCCGGCGGCGGTTAACTGAGGCGACTGTCTCTGAAATTTTCGCAAGCCCATGCAATGAGAAAAACGAAGGTTCAATCGGAATAATAATTTCATCCGCGGCGATGAGAGCGTTATAAGTCAAAATGCCAAGATTAGGCGGGCAATCTAAAATCACAAAATCAAAGGACTCCCCGTCTTTACACAATCCCTGAAGCACTGTTTTGAGGCGGCGGTCCTTTTTTTCAGTGTTCGCGAGGTCATCTTCCAAATTCGCCAAGATTTCATAACATGGCGCCACAAAAAAATTGGGCTTCACCATCTGAAGGGTCTGCGTCAAATCCACCTGATCCTGATTGCGCGGAGTTAAAACATCGTAGATGGTCGCAGAGAGATTTTGAGACTTAATTCCAAGGCCGCAGGTCGAATGACCTTGCGGATCAAGATCTATTAAAAGTATTTTTTTATTGAGGAAAGCGAGGCATGCGGCTAAGTTGATGCTTGTCGTTGTTTTTGCGCAACCGCCCTTCTGGTTGGCTACAGCGATCACCCGCAAATCCTACCTCCTATGAAGACAGTTCAGACCTATAACTATTTCGGCAGGACTTTCTAAAACTTTAAGGTAAGTCTCTTGTGCTAAATGCGGTTTTCCTTTTTCAATTTTTCAAGCTGGGAAAGGATCTTAAAAAAATAAGCCCTTTCGACTTCTAAATCAGCCGCTTTCGGCTTTACCTGTCTCCAGGGCGTTTCGGGTGAAACAGCGAGGGATCTTTCCTGATACACCCCCTTCACTTCGATTTTAGTGAAAAGGTAATTTTCTATCAGCGTAATTTTCATCCGGTAACGCCGGTCATATTTTTGAGAAATGATTTCTTTAAAGTATTTTCCCCGCCGCACCACCTGATCATAAATCCACTTGGTCGTCAGAACTTTCTTAGACTCATTGGCCTTAGCAATACCGATCGGCTTGAATGTTTCCTGAACAGCCAGCCAAACAGGATCGATTTTCAACCCAATCTCTTCCGAATAAGCGTATCCCGCGGATAAGCTCCGTGTAAGAATCATAACAAATAAGCCGACAGCAAAAAGTTTCTTCATGAAACCACCAAAAGCCTTTCAATTGGAACCGCGCCGATAATCTCGCCGCTTGTGTCTGTAACCACCGCGAAAGATTGGCGTTTTTCCTGCAAGGTTAAAAATGCTTTTTCAATAGAAGTGTTGCGCGGAAGAAAGATCGGCGAACGGAGATACTTTCTCAGCGGCTGATTCTCTTCTTCTTCAAACAAAAGATCAAAAACATAAATCATTCCGACCACAAGCGAAGGGATTTCTTCATAAACAAGCACCATGCGCGATTTAGACTGCCGCGCCACAGCCTTTACCCCGCGCAGGCTTTCACGGATTTCCACCTTGGGGAGTTTCTCTAGCGGAATCATCACTGAATCAATATGAATGCGTTCAAAATCAAGGATCGTATCCACAAGCTGTTTTTCATGATGCGCGAGAACCCCAGAATGGGCGCTTTCTTCAATCAGCATCCGGAATTCTTCTTCAGAAACAAAAATACTTTTATGTTCACCCGCCCCGAGGGATGATAAAAAACTGTCAACGGCCTTTAGAATCCATTTCACGGGCCAATGAAAGACGCCTTCGATAAACTTTAACACACCGGCAGCCCCTAAAAGAAAACCCTTGGAACGCATGCGGCCATAGTCTTTGGGAACGGTTTCGCACAAAATAATCAGGATCGGGGCCAAAATGGCGGTGATGATCCATTCATTTTTAATTCCAAAGAGCGCATCGAGCATATACGTAAAAATAGCGGTCGCGGTAACATTTAAAATAGTATTTCCGATCAGCACTGCGGTTAAAAAATTTTGAGGGGTTTGATGCATTCGCAGCAGCGCTTGAGCGCGGCGATCGCCTTGGTCGCTCAATTCACGGAGCTTTAGTTTATTAATGGAAACAAAAGCCATTTCCGAGGCTGAAAAAAATGCGGAGAGCATGAGACATAAAAGAAAAATAAAAATGAGAGAAATCATGCGGGCGGCCTCACAATAACGCTCATGATTCTGCGATGCCGAATCACGTCATGGATTCGGAGCTCGCAGTCAGGAGTCTCGAGGATTTTGCCTTTTTCGGGCACTTCGCCGAGCTTTTCAAGAATAAATCCAGCAAGCGTTGCTGATTCGTCCGACACAAGCTTTGTATTAAAATATTCATTAAAAACGGTGAGTGTGATCTTAGCATCGACAATAAATTCATGGTGGCCGAATGGGCGTATCGGATTTTCAACCTTGGAGTACTCATCATAAAACTCGCCGAAAATTTCCTCCAGAATATCTTCCAGCGTAACAATCCCGGCAGTTCCCCCGTACTCATCCACACAAACCGCGAAATTTTCCCGCTTTTTTCTAAACTCCGCTAAAAGATCATCGATTCTTTTGGTTTCAGGAACAAAAAGAGGCTGTTTCAAAAGGTCCTGCATTTTACTTTCCCGATTGAGCATGTACTCCTGCACTGAAATAACCCCAAGAATATTATCCGTAGTATTTTGATAAACCGGGAATTCTGAAAAGTGAAATTTTTTAATCATTTCGATATGCTTCGCGGGTTCATCTGAAATATTTAGCGCGGCCAAATCAATTCGCGGCGTCATAATCGCTTTTACGGGCCGCTCCCCCAGCTCAAGCAGTTTTTGCAGCATCCGTCTTTCATCACGGTCAAGGACACCCTCTTCTTCCCCAATCTTCACAAGCGACTTCAGCTCTTCCTCCGAAATGAGGTCGCTATGCTCCACATGCTCATGGGTTAAAAATCTTAGAATCCAATCCGTGATGAGGCGCGTCACATACCGGAAAGGCAGAATCAGAATCGAGACAACCCTTAACGGAATAGAAAGCGAGAGGGACATGAGTTCATCTTTACGGACCGCGACAACCTTTGGAACAATCTCTCCAAATACCAAAAGGAAAAGGGTGAAAAGGGCAAGCGCCGGGCCAATTCCTTGATCACCCCATAATTCATGCGCGGTCAACGTTACCACGGATGCCGCAAGCGTGTTTACAAACAAGTTGCCGATGAGGATAGTGATCAAAGTTCTGCGGGGATGGTTAATATGATCCATGACCCACCTCGCGAGATGCGGATGGTTTTCTTTGATCCTCCGTTTCTCGAGTTTTGAAATCGAGAAAAGCGCGGTTTCAACGCTAGCGAAAAAACCGGATAAAAAAACCAGCACAAACAGGAGGATAAAATGGAAAACGATCGTCATTGAGCGCCGTTTCGGTAAAGCTTCATTTTCTCAATATACTCAGAAACAGCCGAAGGCAACATTTTCTCATCTTTTTCACGGCATGCCTTTTCTAAATTCATCCGAATTTGTGTTGACGCTGCCGGATACTCTTTCATTTCAATCCATTTGACGCGGCTATCAGCCGGAAAATTATCCCGCCGGCGCCCTTCTCTCGGAGCAACGAGCAGTACTGACATTTTTTTAATCTCTTCAGGATCCCGCCACTCGGCCATCTCAGCTAAAGAATCGGCCCCAATAATAAAGTAGAGCTCGGCTTTTGGATACTTTGACTTAAGATCCCGGAGCGTTTCAACCGTATACGAAACTTCAGGACGGTTCAGTTCAATATCGGACACTTCAAAATCAGGATTACCGCGAATGGCAAGTTCAACCATTCGAAAACGGTAAGGGGCCGGAGTCATATCCCGCTTAGAAATCTTGTGAGGCGGGATGAACGCGGGGATAAACAGAACTTTGTCGAGATGAAATTGCTCTTTTGCCGCCAAGGCAATTGCCAGATGCCCTGAATGAATTGGATCGAATGTCCCGCCGAGAATTCCTATTTTCATTCCCTCATCCAATCTTTATGTGCGAATTTGACCATTTCCTTCCACAAGAAATTTATAAGAAGTCAGACCTTCAAGACCCATGGGACCGCGCGCGTGAATTTTATCCGTTGAAATTCCGATTTCAGCGCCAAAACCGTATTGAAAACCATCTGAAAAACGGGTGGAAGCATTCACCATCACGGAGGAAGAATCTACTAGGGCCTTAAATTTTTCAGCCGCCTTTGAATCTTCCGTAATAATCGCGTCCGTATGAGCAGAACCGTGTTCTTGGATATGCTGAATCGCTTGATCAAGATCGCGGACGACTTTAACGGCCAATATTTTGTCCAAAAATTCATACCCGAAATCTGAAGATTTCGCGAGTTTTGCGTAAGGCATATATTTGAGCGCGGCTTTGTCGGCCCGAAGTTCACATCCGTTTTCCGCTAATTTCTTTCCGATCCGAGGCAAGAAAGCGGGCGCGACTTTTTCATGCACCAGCAGGGTTTCAGTCGCGTTGCAAACACCTGTGCGCTGCATTTTCGCGTTGTACGCGATAGCTTCCGCCTTTTTCAAATCCGCTTTTTGGTCAACATAAACGTGGCAAATTCCTTTGTAGTGCTTAATCACGGGAATTCGCGATGTCCGGGCAACCTTTCGAATAAGGGCTTCGCCTCCGCGTGGAATGACAAGATGGATATCCTGATCGCGCTTCAGCATAAAATCCACAGCCTTGCGGTCTGTTGTGTTGACAAAGCTAATGCTTGCGGTCGGCAAATGATTCCGGCTTAAAACTTCTTTAAAAATAGCCACGAGGGCTTTGTTTGAGTGAAATGCTTCCCTACCGCCTCTTAAAATCGCGGCATTCCCGCTTTTAAGACAAAGCGCGGCGCACTCCACGGTCACATTGGGTCTTGATTCAAAAATAATAAGAATGACTCCGATGGGAACGGTGATTTTAGTGATACGCAATCCATTAGGACGCTTCCACTTCGCTAAAATTTTTCCGATTGGGTCAGGAAGACCCGCGACCGCCTTGACTCCGGCGGCAATTTCATCAATTCTTTTAGGCGTCAGCGTCAGTCGGTCAATCATGGCTGAACTAAGTCCGTCTTTACGGGCCTGTGCCAGATCTTTTTGATTCTCTTTGATCAGGGAGTTTTTTTTCTGAATAAGGAGCGATGCCGCTTGAAGCAAAATCTTCTTTTTGGCGACCGCTGAAAGCTGACTCACCGCGAATGAAGATTTTTTCACTTCACTTAGCATGCTGACAATTTCGCTTTTCCATTCAGGCGTTTTCATCACTTAACTCCAAAGAACCATGTCATTGCGGTGGATCAACTCATCTTGATGCTTATAACCAAGAATCGACTCAATTTCGCTAGTCTTCTTGCCGGCTATTTTCGCGAGCTCTTTGCTGGAATAATGGACAACTCCGCGGCCAAAAACCTTACCTTCTAAAGTTTCAAGCTCGACAATATCTCCGCGGTCAAAATTACCGCGCGCTTTGACCGCGCCGCTTGAAAGAAGACTCCGCTTTTTCGAGCGAAGCGCTTCAAAGGCTCCTGTATCAACGATCACGGATCCTTTACGGGGAGCCGAAAAAGCGATCCACTTTCTTCGGGCGTCCTTTTTTTCGCTGCCCGCCCAAAAGATAGTCCCGACATCTTCTCCCCTCAAAGCCCTTTGAAGAATTCCTTCCTGATGCCCGTTAACGATCATGAGTGAAACGCCAAGATCCATGGCAACTTTCGCGGCTTTCAGTTTCGCGGCCATTCCCCCGACTGTTTTTTCTTTCCGAGTGTCCTTCAAATGCTTGACCAGCTCGGTGTCAATTTCTTTCGCGGACGCGACTTCACGGATGCGGGATCCATCCCGCAAATAAAAACCATCCACATCCGAAAGAAGAATAAGAAGATCCGCTTGAATTAAGTGCGCCACATGAACGGAAAGAATATCGTTATCACTGAATTTAATTTCTTCGGTCGCAACCGTATCGTTTTCATTCACGATAGGAATGGCACCGAGCTTGAAAAGCTCTTCGAAGGTTTTTCTTGCCGCGAGAAACCGTTCGCGGGACTCAAGACCATCGCGCGTCAGAAGAATTTGCCCGGCGTGCATGCCTTGTTTGGAGAAAAAATCTTCATAGGCGTGCATCAGCTTACCCTGCCCAATTGCTGCGGTTGCTTGGA
The DNA here is from genome assembly GCA_964511315.1 of uncultured bacterium. Taxonomy (GTDB): domain Bacteria; phylum Omnitrophota; class Omnitrophia; order Omnitrophales; family Aquincolibacteriaceae; genus CAZEFF01. The sequence goes on from CAZEFF010000019.1 coordinate 24,877, forward strand.
GCACGGGCATTTCTTTGGGTCTTTGTTTGGCTCCAAGGGCCTGCATCCCAAAAGCGATCGCCCCGGAACTTACCAGAGCCACTTCTCTTTTGGTTTTGAGCACACCAAGAATATCCATTCCAAGGCGGGCTAAATTTTTTTCTGAAATGCGGTCATCGGCTGAAGTCAGAATACTAGTTCCAGCTTTCGCCACAATCCGTTTACATTTTTTAAGTTCGTCTCTCATAATCGTTTAGTGAGTTACTTGTCCCGCGACATTTTCTTTTAAGAAATCTTTAAGCTTTTCCATTCCTTCGCCGGTAGCCGCCGAAATATAGAACACGGGAGCTTTAGGTTTAAACTTTTGAGCTTTCACCGCTTCTTTAGCTTCTTCTAAATCCATTTTATTCACAATAACCGCAAAAGGCCTCTCTAAAAATTCTTCTCGGTATTGCCGGATCGTTTCGCGTAGGATGCCCAGCCCCTCTTTCAAGGAACCGCAAAACTGGGAAATGGGATCCAGCATAAGCAAAACCATTTTTCCCCGCTCAAGGTGCTTCAAAAAATCAACGCCCATCCCGCGGCCTTCAAGGGACGCTTCATAAACTGAGGGCAACTCACAGAGCGTCATTTGCTCATAATCAGAATACTGCCAAACCCCAACCTCAGGCGTCCGTGTTGTGAAAGCGTAATTTTCTTCTTTTGCTTTTGCGCGCGTCAGTAAATTGAGAAGCTTAGACTTTCCCGAATTCGGCAGCCCAAGAATCAATACATCGGCAATTAGAAGGACGTTCAGCTCAAGATTAAGCATTTGCCCAGGCTCGCCTTTTGTCGCTTCACGGTTGCCGTCATTACCGACCCCGCCTTCACCGCCTTTTAAAAGCAAAACTTCATCGCCCTGCTTAGCTAGATCTCTTACCACTAAATTTTTATCGCGGTCAATGATACGGGTTCCCACAGGAACAAGGATGACAAGATTCTCTCCGTTTCGGCCGCGTTTACGCGTGGGGCCGCCATGTCCGCCTGAAGGCGCCATCATGTGCTGCTTAAACCGCATACTCACAAGTGAAGGCGCGTTCACGTCCGCGCGAAAAATAACTGCGCCTCCATGCCCCCCGTCACCGCCGTTAGGCACAATCTTCCTGTCCGGCCGATGATGGTAGCTCTCGCAGCCATTCCCGCCGTTACCTGCCTGAACAAGTAAATGCACATGATCAATAAACATAATTTTTAAGCACCGCGTCTAATTTAAATCTGTTTCAGAGAAAAAAGAAAAGGGGGTCTGATCTTCAAAAGAAGGAATCAGACCCCCTAAAACTTTAAAATTAATTTGCTTGCGGAATAATGTGAACAGTACGATTGGGGCGAAATTCCACAACGCCGTCCCGCTTAGCAAACAGCGTGAAATCGTTGCCGCGTCCCACAAACATGCCGGCTGTAAAACTCGAGCCGCGTTGGCGGACAATAATGCTGCCGGCAGTTACAAATTGACCGCCGTAAGCCTTCACGCCAAGACGCTTCGAATTAGAGTCGCGCCCGTTTGTTGTACTGCCCTGACTTTTTGTATGTGCCATGGCTTATTTCCCCTGAATGATTTCTTTGACTCGAAGCTTCGCGTAATCCTGGCGATGCCCGATTTTTTTTCTGGAATTTTTTCTACGGCGGAAACGGAAAGAGACAACCTTATCTCCACGGACTTCCCCTAAATATTCGCAGATCACTTTAGCGCCTTGAACATTCGGCGTTCCAATGCGGACGTTCTCGCCATCGGCAACCAATAAAACATTTTCAAGTGTCACTTCTTTTTGATTTTCAGCAACATCAAAGCGTTCAACTTCGAGCACAGTTTTTGGCTCTACGCGGTATTGCTTTGATCCTGTTTCAATAATGGCATACTTAGACATGTATCTCTCCTAACTCAAAATGAGGGCATATTTTATGGATATCCCCTCTATGTGTCAATACTTATAAATTAGCGTAAGTAGCTATAAATAAACAACTTATGTTGAATAGATTAAATTAAGCGAGGTAGCGGTGCTTTAGTGCGGGGAAAATACGTCGGATTTCCCTCAGATAACCAAGATCAAGATCCGCGCAAATAACCTCTTCGCTCTTGCCATCCGCCTCAACCAAAACCTTTCCCCAGGGATCTACAATCATGCTGTGTCCGAAACTTTCAATTCCATTTGAAGGAGAAACCCCAACCTGCCCGGGGGCGACAACATAGGCTAGATTTTCAATGGCGCGGGCACGAAGCAAAATCTCCCAATGGTCTTTACCCGTTTTTTTTGTAAAGTTCGCGGGGACAAATAATATTTCCGCATTCCTTCTTGAAAGTTCGCGGTAGAGCTCAGGGAATCTCAAATCATAGCAAACAGAAAAACCGGCACGAACTTTCCCAAGATTAGCAGTAATCACCTGTTTCCCGGAGGCAACATGCTTGGACTCTTGAACACGGATTTCTTTTAAATTAACGTCGAAAAGATGAATTTTTCGGTACCTCGCGGCCAGCCGCCCTTTTTCATCAAACAAAAGGGATGTGTTATAGCACTTAGAACTTCCAGATTTACTTTCTAAAAGACTGCCAAGCAAAAAAGCGCAGCGGTGTTTTCGCGCAAGACTGGAAAAGGATTCGGTGACAGAGCGGAAGCTTTGCGCGATAACAGCTGAAATATCACGGCTGGGCCCCCGCCATAAAAAATTTTCCGGCAGAGCAATTAATTGGGGCTTATAGCGCAGAGCTTTCGAGATTTGCTGCTGCAGACGGATAAAGTTTTTCCGCCAATCACTTCCGGCGTTTACTTGGAGGGCTGCGGTTCGGTAGAGGGCTGAGCGGTTTTTTGCCATTGATTGAGACTCCAGTCAAAATCCAAATACTTCACCTTGTAGTTCCCCTCTTCGAGATACTTAATTTTCTCAATGTCATCAATATAATGCGATAAAAATGAAAGGACCGCGTAATCATCCGGCAATAGATTGCGGTCATTTGTCGGGGCGCCAAAATCAATCCAAAAATCCTGTTTATACCATTTAAAAAGCCGTGAAAGCCAAATTTTTCTATCTCCTGGAACAATTTTATTCCGTTCCGTATCGACCACAAAGTCTTTCGCCGCTTTAAAGAGCTGCCCTTCAACCTTGGGCCCCGTAAACGCGTCACGGCTAAGCTTTGGACAGCTTTTGCCGCTGCAGGCTAGCACCAGGTGGATTTTTTCATCTCCAAATTTTCCGATCAATTCTCTCTTTTGAATCTTATTTAACCCCGTGGGCCTTCCCGCGACGGTTAAAAAGTCCGTTTCCCATATCCCGGGAATAAGCTGAATATTTTTAACCGGATAATGATCGATGATCGCCTTAATGATACCGGCATTATACGCATTGATCCACAGAGCCATTCGTTCTTCACGCGGCCAATCGTTATCAAACTCAAAACGGTTAATGCTTTTAATTTGATCGAGATATTGATTCAGCAGCTCCGGATGATCATGCGCCGCTTGATAATCGACAGCACCATTCTCGTTCACGAATTCTTTGAGGAAGCGATCCCATGCGGAATGGTCATAAGGCTTGTCGAGAGCTCTTGCAGCAGGCATTCCGAATAAAAGACAAATCGAGAAAAAAAGTACGGCGATTTTTTTCACGTTAATAGCGAATCCCGTGTTTTTTTAGAAACTCAATATCATCAGCACTAAGCTCTCCGGAAACCTCTTCGCCCTTACGTTCTTCCTGCGAAAGCGCTTCTTCATACGCTTCTTCCAGCTCTTCCATATCTTCAGGCGTCATCGGAATAAAATTAAAAAAGCAAAGATTAAGCTGAACATTCCCATCTTTTGAGTTACCGGGGAATTGACCGAATCCCGTTCCCTGCCCCGGCAGATTTTTAATAATTTTCTTTAAAAGGTGGACCAGTTGGTTAATGTTCTGCTCAAACTCACGCTCAAAATTCATGTGAGATCTCCTTTGATGAGTTCATCCAGATTTTCTGGGATTGAGTAGCCATAATAAACGATTTTTCCGCCTTTAGCCAGCACGAGCACAGCCGGCAGACCTGTTAACCCATAGCGGTCCGCCGTTTCTCCTTTTTCATCCAAAAGAACCGGATACTTCATCAAATGCTTCTCTTGGAATAGACGCAAATCATCCGCTTTTTCTTCAACATTCACCGCGAGGAATTGCAATCCGCGGGGAGAATAGCGGTCATAGTATTTATTAAGATCCGGAATTTCTTCGCGGCACGTGGGACACCAGGTAGCCCAAAACGCCAAAAGCACTGGAGCGTTTTGGGAGATATTTGATAGCTGAACTGTTTTGGATGGGTCCGCCAGAGTTGGCAGAGTAAAATCAGGGGCGGAAGTATATCCCAGCTCATTCATTTTATTTGAGCCGCATCCGGCACCCGTCACCGTCATCAAACCCAATTGAAAAATAAGCGGTACAAGAAAAAATCTCACTTCGTTATCAATATCCTGAAGATTTAATGTTCAAGGTATGCTTGCGCTGACAATGCGGCTTCACAGCCTTCCCCGCAAGCGGCCACAAGCTGTTTTACGGCACCGGCACGGATCTCACCCGCGGCAAAAACACCCGGGACAGACGTGGTGAGGCCCTCGCCCGATTTAACGTATCCATGGTCATCGAGCTCAACAAAGCCTTTCAAGAACCCTGTGTTCGGATCGTGGCCGATAAAAATAAAAACACCGTCCGTTTTAAAATCAGTGACGGACTGTGTTTTAAGATTTTTAAACACAACCCCTTCAACTTTTTTTGTTCCATTAATTTTTTCAACCACTGTGTCCCATATAAAATGGATTTTTGGATTTTGCTTTGCCCTTTCCTGCAGGATGGGGCTTGCCCGGAGTTTGTCGCGGCGGTGAACAATCGATACCTTTGAAGCGAAACGCGTTAAAAAGATTCCTTCCTGCAAAGCTGAATCTCCCCCGCCGACAACAATAATCTCTTTTTCTTTAAAGAAAGCGCCGTCGCAGGTCGCGCAATAAGAAACCCCCCGGCCCGTCAATTCTTTCTCTCCCGCGACATTCAGCATACGGAATGACGCACCGGTTGATAAGATAATGGCGCCCGCGGAATAAACATTGGATGCTGTTTTGACTTCGAAAAGCTTGCCCTGCTTCACAATTCCGGTGATTTCTTCATAAATCATTTCTGTGCCGTAACGCTTCGCTTGCTCTTCCATTTTTTGAGAAATTTCCGGCCCTGTAATCCCTTCAGGAAAACCCGGATAATTTTCAACAACATCGGTCAAAGCAATCTGACCGCCAGGCGTTAATTTTTCAAATAAAACCGTAGATAATTTTGCTCGAGAGGCATAAAGCGCGGCCGTCAAACCAGAGCCGCCGCCGCCAATAACGACTACATCATATTTCTTCATTTCAAAATCCTTATGGTTATAACTCGGTTACCCCTGCCGCGCCGATAACTTCCTCAGCAACAAAAATCGGAGCGCCCGCCCTCACCGCTAAAGCCACGCTGTCGGATGGACGGGCATCAATCTCTATTTCTTCACCCTGAGCGCTTCGAAGATAAATTTTAGCAAAAAAAGTATTCTGCGTCAGCTTTTCAATCACCATTTTTTCAATCTTCGCATTAAGCTTCTCAAGCATCGACACAATCAAGTCATGAGTCATGGGGCGCGGCGGCTTCATTCCGCTCAGCTTCATTTTAATGGCGTTCACCTCGGAAAGACCAATGACTACCGGTAAAAAGCGGGTTCCCTCTTTTTCGCGAAAGACAATAATTTGTTCATTACGGGTTTCGTCGACTTTGATTTTACTGAGAAGGAGTTCGATCATTCAGAATCAGTATCGCGGGGCTGCTGACCGTGATCGCCCGCGTCGTGCTCACGGTGGGTACGGATCTTCAGAGAGGGTTTTTCCTTTTGCTTAAAGCGTTCCATAAGATGGCGCTGAACCTGCTTTGCTTCGATAATTTCTTTTTCGACGGCTTCTTGACGGGATAGAACCTGCCTCATCGCTTCTTCCTTATCACGAATTTCCCGTTCAATTTTTTCCTGCTCACTGATCAGCCTTTTAAATTCAGACTCTTTTTCAACTAACTGACTGGTCACCTGATTTTTTCGGGCTACCGTTTCGCGGTGCTCCATCTGGGAATTAATTTCTCTTAACTGTCTGCGGGCTGATTCCAGCTCAGCTTCACGTGATTCTAAAAGGCTTAAATTGGTGTTCAGAACCTTTTCGCGTTCAGAAATCAGTTGGTGCATCGTTTCCGCCTGAGATTCAAGCTCTTGGACTTTAATTTCAAGATCCCTGATCGCCGCATTTTTCGACTCAATCTCACTCAATAAGCGAATTTGATTGCGTTCCAATTCTTTTTCCCTGCTTTCCGCAATGGCCCGGAACCGCTGCTCATCCTGAATTGATTTTTCAGCATTTTCAAATCGGCGCGTAAGTTCGCTGTATTTTTCCCGCCATTCTCCGATCTGCGCAATTCCATTCTGAATTGCCCTCTCTAAATTTTCTTTTGCCCTTTTGAGTGAATCCGATAAATCGAGGGCATCTTGTGTGCTTTTTTTCTGCTGCTCAGCATCTCTACGCGCTTGAGCAAGCTGGCTCTCAAGCCCCTGTCTAGCCCTTAGAGATTCTTGAGTCGCCTGCTCAGAAAGGGCCTCGCGCTCTTTTAACGCATTGAGAGCGATCTCTTTTTCTTTAGCCTGGTTTTGAAGCTTTTCGGATAATTCATTCAGTTTAATCCGGAAACTTTCATTTTCCTGAGCGACTTGCCCTTGCTTCTCATCCGCGAGCCTGCGATAGCGCTCATATTCATCCATAACGCTCTTAAGCTTAATCTCCCGCTCACGAAGCGTTTCGTCTAAAACCTTTTTCTCCCTTAAAATCGATTCATAATTACCGCCAAGCTGCTGAAATTGAGCATTCTGCGTGTCCGCGGTTTTACGGGACGCAGCGTAATCCTGCTCAATTTTTTGAAGTTTAGCATCCCGATCACGCAAAGATTCAATCGCGCTTTGCTTTTCTTTTTGCAGCTGCTGAATCGATTCGTTCAATTCATTAAATTTGAGCTTCAACCGATCGTTGTCCTGCGCCGTACGGGTCACTTTCTCTTCGAAAAGCGTTTGGGCTTCGCGGTACTCTTCGCGAATCGCGTCATATTTTTCCTGAGTAAGCCGCGCAATTTGACGCGCTTCCTGGATTTCCCGGTCTTTGTCTTTCAAACTCTGCTGAACATCTTTCACGCCAGGAACACCAAATGACTTTTCATTTCTATGCTGAGCAACTTCCGCATTAACGCGCGAAACTTCTTCCCGAAGCTTAAGGCATTCCTGACGCCAAAGCTCAAGCTCTTCCATCATTTTTTCTTTTTCTTTGGCAAAAAGACCTGAGGGAGGAAAATCAGCCGCAAAAGGTTTTTTCGCGTCTTCGTGGCCTATCGTGCGAAGTTCTTCAAGGGCTTCCTGCGCGGCAAGCTCCAAGCGTTCATCACTGACCGCTTCTTCCGATGCGCCCCAAGAATTTAAAAATGAAAGGCTTGGGGGTTCGGGCCATACAGTCCGGTAACATTTACGCTTCATTACAACGTCATTCGTCAGCGCAACTTCAGCTCCGGACGCGGAAAAATAATCTTTGATTTGGCCGGCGATCTGGCGGGTCAGGTTATCGAGAAGAATAATGGGAGTGTTCGCGACAAGATCAGTCGCTTCTGAAGTAGAGAGAGTGAAGGCATCCGCAATTTTTTGGGCAACCTTCTTCTTATCCAGCTCGCTACGGAGCGGGTTAAGAATAATGCACCAATTTTGCTCGTTGCTTTGTGACTTTTTGTTACCCAAAAGCATTTGCCCCGCCAATCTTTTAGAATTTCATTCCGGCGGACGAGCAGATGAAAAACAGTTGATCCGGTTAAAGGGTGATTTGATTAGAAATTTCGTAAATGACCGGCATTTCCCAATACTCTCCCATCAGCACTTTGATGACGCCGATGACGGAAAAAATCCCAAACACCACGAAAGACGCTGTGAAAACTAAATCTCCCAGCGCCGGAACAACTTTCAAAATGCTCGCCGCAACTTCCAAAATGAATAAAACCAAAGCCTGCTTACCGTGGAACTGAGCGAATTTATTATTTTTCTTAAGAAGCAGTGGAACAAAGCAAAGAATATTAAGATATCCGATTGCCGCAAAAAACTTAGCGTCCTGAATTTCCGGGTCTTGATTCGCTGACCGAACTTCACCTGCAGGATTCGACATGGCAACTCCTTAAAATAAAACCTGGAAAAAGGGGCTAATGATTTCGATTATTATATGTCGATCTCACAGGGAGTCAAGGTAGATTGAGGGAATGAACTGATGAATGAGTTGTATTGCTAGCAATAGCTATCAAAGCTATCACTAAAAATCAGGGCAGCTTTGGACCTGTTGTGGGCTTTTTGAAAAGCACGTACTCTTCAACTACCCGCCCTTTGATAAGATGCTCTTGGATAACGCGCTCGAGTTTCTGCTCATTCAACTGATGGTACCAAACACCCTCAGGGTAAACCACAGCTAGAGGCCCCCCTTCGCAAATACCAAAGCAATGGCATTGGCTTCGCTGTATCCGCTGCGGACCTTCATTAAGATTAAGTTCTTTCAAACGCGCTTTAAGCTTCTGATATAACCCTGGCGCTTGGTCAGGCGCGCATCGCGGACCCGTGCACATCAGAATATGCCTCTCATAAGGACGAACTTCGATCTTCACGTTATCGCTCACAAAGCACCTTTCATCTGTTTCGCTTTTTCTCCAAGCAATTTAAGAAAAAGAGGCTGATCCGCCAACGGCCCAGCATAATGAAAATCAACATCGGGATGGAGAGCTTTAGCCTTTTCAATAATGGATGGAATATCTTTTTTAAGGTGCCTGCCTGGAAAAACCATAAGCGGCAGAATAAAAACTTCCTTCGCTCCCCCTGAAATTATCTTTTCGAGAGCTTCGGGAATTAACGGCTTGGCTAATTCTAAAAACGCTCCCTCTACTTTCTTTTTCGGATAAGCTTTCCGAAATTTCACGACAAAGCTTTCAAAAGCAATGTTAGCTTCGGCGTCTTTACTTCCATGAGCAATAATTAAATAGGCGGAACGCATACGGTATCTTACCAATCTTCCCGGCAATCAACAAGGAGAGTCATGGAGTACCTTGTTCAGCGGCTATTTTTTTATGTACGGATAAAGCGATTTCTCGGAACATCTTGAGCGCTTCCGCCGTCCGCGGGCCAAAACGGGAAATCAGTTTCCCATCAATTAGCTCAATCGCGATCTTAGAAAAATTCCTATACTGCCGAAAAGCGGCAATATGCCGCTTTTTAAACGGAAACGGATCACTTGGCAGGATTAAAGCTTCCGGATTCTTTTCGATCAAATCCTCCAAGTCTAAAGGGAGTTCGCGAACCGGCTCCGCGTGAAACACGTTATAAAATCCGCTGGCCTCCATCAAACGTGAAATATAGGTATCAAAATTCATCGATAAAAAGGGTGTATTCCATAACAATAGCAGGCCAGGAATGGGTTTATGCTCCGCGAAAATCTTCTTATTTTCAGATTCCTCACTTTGTATTTTCTCGATCAAACGGCTTGCTTCCGGCCCTTTCGAAAGCATCCGTCCCAGCGCGGTAATGGTTTCCAAAACCGCCTGAACCGACCTGACGTCAAAAGAAATAACCTTAAATTGTTTTTGCAGAACACGGATTTCTTCGGGGCGGTTTTCATTTTGATCAGAAAGAATTAAATCCGGCTTAAGACCCGCGATCGAATTTATTTGAAGCGCTTTGGGAGAACCGATTGGTGTAAACCAGGCGCGGACTTCTTCACAATGGTCCGTCACTCCGATCAAATGATCAAGAGCGTCAAATTCTTTGAGGATTTCCGTAAAGGAGGGACTTAAAGCAACGACTCGCACAGTTTATTTTTGAGCGCAAACTCCAGGGATAGTGGCTTCCGAAGGCATGACAAAAGTTCCGATCTCGCTCACCCCCACCACAATGCGCCGAACCATCAGGGCAAGCCCTTTGCCAAATCCTGTAAAGGCTCCGGCAGCGACATTCCCCTTCGCCATATCATCGCGCATCGTGCAGGGAATTTCCGCGGGGCTGGAAACCACATTCCACAATCCGCGTCCGATATTCCTGCCCATTCCGCCGGCATAATCTCCCGCGGTACCGTCTCCGGCAAAAGCGAATGGCCCAGAACACAAAACTAGAATCACAAAAATATTTAAGAGCGCGAATAATCGTTTCATT
>CAZEFF010000020.1:0-33005 GCA_964511315.1 uncultured bacterium
CATTATCAGCGCGTTCAAGATATTTTAAATTCTGATATCCCGCTCAATTTAAAGATGGAGCAGCTCGGAAGTTATCAGAATCAGCTTGAGGCTCAATTTAACAATAAAAGCAAGGTTGAATCCCAGGCCGATTTAGACGAACAAAAAGACCGCCTGGAGCCGGGAGAATTATGGATAAGAAGTGCAGCGGCGCGGGCTGAAATTCGAGCTGACTATCCAAGGAAAGCAGAAGTGGAACAGGCGCATCAGGCGCTTACAAACGCGGCTGCTGTACTCATGAATGAGCGTATGAGTCTTCCGGACCCGTCTATGAATGATTTTATCCAGCCGAGTATTGAAAAATTACTTCAAATCGTCAGAGAAGCAGCTCCGGCCGAATTGATCAAAATAACCGATGATTTATATAAGCTAAGCTTACTGCGCGGTTACAATTTCAATCGTGCCCGGTTAATACGACAGGAATATTATCAAAATAATGTCTATGCTTTGATTCGTATGGATCTTTCTCCCGTTTTCAAAGAAATAATCGCTCGTTTACCGAGTAATGACCGGCTGACTTCCTGGGCTCTTTTTTTAGATGATTTCTACATGGAGATACATCTAAAAACCATAACAAGCTTTAACGATGCAAACCAAGCCTATCTTGATCTAAGCCGTGATCTTATTGATGAGTATGTCCGTGTCATGGATAAAAAGGACAGGATTCTGGCGCAAGCAATGATTGCTAAACAGGTGCGGCTGGTTTATTCGGGTCACCATATTTGGAATCAATTTTATAATGAAAAGATAGGATATCAAGTGGCTTCGATGGTAAACGCCGAATCAAACGCGGGGATGTCTCGGGCAGAATTGATAAATCTCTCCGGTTTAATAACGCCATGGCTGCACCTCATTACGGATCAAAAATTCTTCCGCGAGATTGAACAGATCATTATTGATCATGCGGACGATCGAGGTTCCGTCTGGGGTTCGACTTTCCCTCAATTTAAAACGGTTCTCAAGAGTTATGGAGAACAATTAGCTGTCCGTCAAAAACCTGAAGCTAAAGCACAAAAACCATCGGATGGTGAAGAAGCCTCCGGAATTTGGCTCGAATCCTCAGCGCGGTCGGAAGTAAGAAATTTTAAAATTATTCCCGCGACAGCACATGGGTGGAATGAACAGTTAGAGTTTTTAAGGAAGTATCCGCGGGAATATGATTTTAAACGTGATACTTTTTTTGAAGTGCTGCCCGATTTTCTCGAGAAAAACAGTATCACTGAGACCGAATCAACACGGATGGGGGTTCTCATTTTAGAGAATTTGAAGAACAGCAAAAAGTATGAGCGCGAGTTTTCAAAAACTGAAGAAGCGCTGCAAAAATCCTTAGGCATTATCACCTCAAAATACAGCCCCTTGTCTGAACTGCCTAAATATATTGATTTTGTTCTTGATGAATTTAGCCGCATGGATACCCAGGAACTCGAGGCTTTTCGGGTCTTCGTTGATTTAGGGTATATTTTGGCCAAAGCAATGCTCCGCTTAGCCGGCATTACGGAAAATAAGGATTTGATTACCGAGATCATGGTTTTAGCCGCTTCCCAGCAGAGAAAAAATATCCGTTTTAGCCGGACCGATTATGAAGCGATTCAGTATCAAATTCTTGATCCGGCCAAGTCAATCCCGCTGATGATTCAGCAAATTAAAAGTTATGGAGAGCAGAAACAGATTAATGATGCCAAGCCGGGAGCAGACAAAACGATCTCAGAATCAGCGCCCGGTGAAATTTGGACAAAAGATGCGGCTGGCCGTTCGGAAGCGCGCGTGGAACGCGTCAATGCAGCGGTGATCAGGAGATTGATTGTAGAACTCGATGCGATTGAGGGAACTTCCGAGGACGCCTATCTAAAGATCGGTGATAAAAATAGGGCGTTCGATCTAACGGTTGGAGCCCGTATTATTGATTTTGCTTTGCGCCGTGAAATCGCTAAATCCGCGCTCCGGGCTTTAAATAAAATTGAAGGTTCCACAGAAATGGGGAATTTTGCGCGGGTTTCGCTTGGATGGATTTTGAATGAAATCTTTAAATTTAATGAAAGTGAGTTTTTCTCTGAAGTGAAGCCGGTGATTCTTGAAACCCTGAGGAGAATTGAAGGCTCTACGGATAAAGCGCAGAAGGCCAGAGCATCCATGGCGGATATTTTAATCCATGGAATCTCCGCGGAACTCGGAAAAGGACGTTATTGGTCAGAGATGACCTCATTGACCCCCGTAATAACCTTGACAGCGGAGGATGGTAAAAGCATTTTTACGGAACTCAGCTACTATGACGTGCTTAAACAGATGGTGATCGATAATACTGGCAAGGATGACATACTGGCCTTTGCTGAAAAGGTGGATAGTTACAAAGAACAATTGTTAGCGGTTTACAGCACGAAGAAATCGCAGAGTGAAAAGCGCGGCGATAATTTAGAGGACGAAAAGCCGCAAGGGGATATCTGGACGCGCGGTGCCGATGCCCGGTCAGAATCGAGAATTGAATATTCCAAGAAAGACGAAGTCCAAAAAATTATCGATGAAATTATGGCGGAATTTGACGCTTTGCGGACGAATCCGAATCCGGCTCTTTCAGTGGTGTTGGGAAGAGTAAAAAGACAGCTGCTTGAAATTACCGCGGAATTACCCGAGGGTGAATTAATCGAAATGCAGTCGCATGTCTTAAGTCTTCAGAAGCTGCAAATGGAACGCATGACTCCTGAAATGAAAAGCGCCCTTGCTTTATTGTATTTGAACGACACCCAAAACGCCATCCGCTGGTTTACGGGTATGGCAGATATCATTATCTCGGTGATAAAAGAAATAATTCCCCACTTGCCGCAAAGCGACCGTTTAAGGGCTCTGGATGAGTTCCTTTCTGTTTTGATTCCTGACGAGGGCCTGTTTAACAACGAGTTTTTCCCCGTGCATTTGATTCGGGATATTTTAACGAAAAGTATTAACGCTCTTGATAACACACGCATTCCCGCCGCGGAATTGATTGTTGAGAAAAAAGTAGCCGCTGAATATGCGAGGGATGAAAAGCACGATAGGAATGCCATTATCTACCTTGCTGATGTGCATGCCGAAATTATTGTTAAAAAAATCACAGGAAAAAACACACAGGGTTCGAAAGATCAGCAACAAAATTTTCACAAGTTAATCGAACTTTTTCATCCCTATTGGGATCAAAATGTTTCACAAACCATTGAGAGAATCATTCGGGAAAATCTAGACGTAACAGGATCTATATGGGGCAATTCGTATCCGCGAATCATGGACCTTCTTTCCAGTTATCACGCGCAATTAGCGGTGCAGGCTGCTCAATCTAAAAAATCGGAAGCTAAAGAGGCTGATGAGGGGCCAGAGAGCATCTGGTTCAAGCCCGGCGCCCGTTCAGAAGCGAGAATTGAATATTCTCAGAAAGAAAAGGTGGGAAAAACTATTGCTAAGGTTATTGCCGATATGGAGGATTACTTAAGCCAGCCGTTAGCCCGTTCCTCGACTTATAAACTTGAAAGACAATCAGAATCGTTTAAAAAAGATTTACGTGAGATCGCGGGAAATTTGCCTGCTCAGGAATTGATCGCCATGCAGAATCATTTACTGGGCAGTTACGATCTTATCGCAAAGGCATTTAGCAGCGGCCATTACGAGGCGATTCAAGAGCTCGCCGGTGATGCGGGGGCGACAGATGCATGGTATATCATCAATCAAGAAATGATGCTTGCGGTGCTTAAAGAGATCATTGCGCATCTGCCCGCGGCTGACCGGCTGGCATCGTGGGCGGGGCTCATGGATTATCTCCTTGCGGTTAATTTTGGAACGGAGCCGGATTACGGCTATCGTAAAAATGATGCCGCTATCCAAGGTCTCATCGAAAACTCAATCAATTATATGTCTTCGGATAAGATTTTACCCGCAGAAGCGGTTGTTTTTGAAAAATTGGCTCAGATTTATAAGAGCCGATATGTCCCTACTTATCAGCGTGAAATACTGTCTTACGCGCTGACCGCGCTCCTGATCAAAAAAGCATTGAATGGAAAGATTTCGCCGAACCGTTTCGAGGCAATCCGATTTTCAAATTCTATCGAATCGTTTCTGCCTTATATGAATCAAGATATTTTTGCAAATATTGAGCGGATTATCCGTGAAGATGACGGCGTCATCCGTTCCGGATGGGTAGCCGCGCTGCCGGGGCTCGAAAATAAATTTGAGAGTTACGCTGAACAGCTTGACACGCGCAAAAAAGCACAGGCCGAAAAGATTGGCCCGAGCGCAGCTGAAGAAGAGCCCGGCTCCGATATTTGGCTCAAGCCCGGCGCCCGATCAGAAGCGCGCGCGGCGGAATATTCTAAGATGACGGTACCCAGACTTATCCGCGCGCTTAAGTCGATTCCGGGAACGGATAAAAATGCTCTAAGACAAAAAGAAGAAATATTGATTGTGATGACGCGGAAGGCAAAGCGCGCGAAACCGGAGAATCTTTCGCTGATGGCCAAAGCGTTGACCGAAGAAATTGACATTATTCCGTCAGATTTTTTGGAATCGAAAGAGATACGTGGTTATTTGTTTACGGCCTTGAGAAGAGTGGCTCTTCGAATTGACCGTTCTGAGCTGGGCCCCATTGCGGAAAAGCTTTTTGACGAGCTTGGCGATTATCATGTCCATTTGGACGGACCCGAAGGTCACTCCTGGATGCTTGCGGCAATTCCTCTGGAAGCAATTATGAAGCGCTCTGAAGGGGAAGAAAAACTGGCGATGATGACACGCTTTGCTGACCTGATTGAGAGCGCTGATAAGGCTCAGGGCCGTCCGCCTTATGAGTCACATTCCGATTACGTTTTATATCTGCATTTAGTTTCCGCGATTTTGGAGCCGGCGGGCCGTGATGAAGATGAAGAGCTTCGTGAAATTCTTGTTGCTTTGCTGCGGTTGAATTATGAAAACAAACTGCTTATTGGCAAGGATGAACTGCGGTCAATCATCGCGATTGTTTCTGAAACGCCTAAAACAAATGAAAGGGTTAAAGAACAGCTCGTTTCACTCGGCGATCAGATTTTGGCCCGGGCGAAGAACTCGGCAGGCGCACCGGGTACCGATATTGAAAACGAAAAAGGTATTTGGCTGAAATCCTTGCCATCTGCTCAGGAGTTTGGCGACGCGCGGTCGGAGGCGCGGAATACGGAATACGCGAAGCTGCGGATTCCGAAACTTTTAGCGCAACTGGAATCACTTAAGGGGCAATCAACCGATGTGCTCAACGCGAAGCATAATATTTTTATGGTTCTGCAGGATAAAATTAAAAATGCGGATAAAAAGACTGTTTCGCGGGTATTGCAATCAGTCATTTTAGAATATGAAAAGAATCAATCTCTCTGGATTCCAAATGACAAGGAAGCCTATCCGTTTATGATGTCGCTAGCAAGACTTTCAGCGAGTATTGCCAAGAAGCTAGATACGGACGAACTCATTTTGCTTGCCGACAAGGCAGGCGAGATTTTGCGCATGAAGCCGCTTCCTGATGCGGATGAAAAAACGGGCCTTACGTTTAGACTTTATCTCGCGATGGTGCTTAACGATATTGCGGTTAGAGGAGATAAGGATTTAAAGCTGGATGTTATTTTAACGTTGTTAAGTTTTATCAGGAGTTACCGCGAAGATAAAAAGGCCGCTTTCCCGCACCGGGATTATAAAGATTTGTACGAATTTTATGCTCAGACGATCGGTATTATCGCTGCTATGAATCTGACAGTGTGGCAAGCAGTTTACAGTCTGCTGCGGCTTACTTATGAGGGCCGCTATGTTACCGGCCGCGATGATATAAAATCGATTATTGAAATTTTTTCAAATCCGGATCTGGAAGACGCGATTGTAATTCAGCAGCTGAAGTCGCTCGAAGAGCAGATATTGGCGCGGGCTAAAACGGCTTCTGCCGAGCCTCCTGCTAAAACGGGTGAAGAAGGAGAGCTCTGGGCGCGCGATCCGCTTACGAAATTAGTCAGTCAGGATGCCAGATCAGAAGCGCGCGCGCTGAGTTATGAAAAAATGAATATGGATCAATTGCTCACGCGTCTCGCGAAATTTGAAAAGCTGACGCCCGGGGCTTTGAGGTTGGGAAAAATAATCATGAACCGTGTGAGAGAAGGAATCCCGGAATCCGAAGTCCCCGCGATGCTTATTGTTTTGGACAAACACTATCAGCTGGGTCTTCAGCTTAATCCTCAAATGTCTTCCTGGTACCGCGAAAAAATTGCTTGGTGCTACAGTTATTTAGCGGATTCGATTGCTCAAGCGCAGCTGCCGGAGCTTATGAATTTGGTGACTCAAAGCTTTGAGCCGGCGAGCATTTCTCCTGAGGCTTCAAAATATACCCCAAACAGTATTTTGGCCGAAGCGATGCAAAAAATCGCGGAAAGAATTGAAGAAAAGCATCTGGATGATTTAATGGACCGTGTGTTCAAACTGTTAGACAGAATTCAGGGGTTTTCACCCGACATAACTTCTCACCGCTGGTATCTCTCGAGCATTCTTGAAAGGGCCGCAAAACGCGTTGATCCTTCTAAACTGCTCCCTCTGCTGGAAGAGATAGAAAAAAACATTGTTGCCGCGAGCGGCGATCCCGGACAAGACCGCGAGGCAATCGCTGGATTTATGGACGTGCTGGATGAGATCGCTGACCGGATTGACGAAGATCAGCTTGACCGGATATTTGAGGATATCAAGCGGTTTGTGGATTCAGATTCCAAAGCATCCTTGCCGGACATGTATAAGTTAGATCTTGTTGAAGCGCTGATTGTTATTGCCCGCCGCATTGAGGCCAAAAGATTGCCTGAGGTTTTGAAACTTATCTCTGGAATATGGAATGTTTTAGATTTACTGAAAGTGAAGCCTAAAGAAATTAACTCCGATCTCTTTATATGGGTAAAAGAAAATGTAATCAAAGCTTTCGATCAGATAGGTATGAGAATCGCGGAGCGGTATTTGCCTCAAATTATGAGTGTTTTGGTTAAGATGCCTCATCAAACGGATTATTGGATGGATTCTGATTGGGAAGCGTTGATGGCGGCAATGCTTCGCATTGCGATGCGGATGGAAATCAAAGATTTGCCCCAATTTGAAGAGCCTATGCTTGATCTTATGAAAAAAATTGAAGGGGATAAATCAAGAGAGGCTTCGGACCGCAGTCAAATCGCGAAGGTGCTGGCGGTGCTGGTGCATCGTCAGGCTGGCATTGTCCCTGATGATCTATCGAAAGAGCCTATGAAGTCTCTCATAAGCCTTTTCGCGGTGAGCAAAAATAAGGTTAGTTTATTTGTCAGAATGGAAGATCTCAAAAAAGTTAAAAATGATATCTTGGCGGGTGAGAAATCCGACGCCCTGCGCGTCAAGCAAATCGAGAGCTTGCGTGAACAAATAGAAGTTCTTGCAGCGCAGCCGAAGAGCGTTGCCGCGGTTAGTTCTGAAGATCGGGAAAGAAATACAGAGCCTGGGATTTGGATGGCGTCTCCGGCTGGTGCGGCCAGTGCCCTTGTTTCGAAATTTATCCGTGCCCGCGCGGAGGCAAGATCGGGCGGAGTGAATATTCAGGAACTGTTGGATGATTTGGCGGCCTTTAATGAGCTTTCATTTGACGAAAATGTCGCGGCGATCGAAAAAATTGGCGGCAAGATTTTGAGCTGGGCCGAGCGGCATGACGGAGAAATTAAAAATCAAGTCCTGCTGAAATCGATCGCTCGGCATGCCGTCGACATTTTGAAAAACGCGCATCAATCAAATCAAATAACAGAAAATATCCGGGTGCAAATGCTTTATCTTCTTGAAATCGCGGTTGAGCCCATGCGTGACATTGACGAGGGGTTTTATGGCGAAATGATTCGGACTGTTCTCGATGATCTTGCGATGGGAATGATTCCGCGCGCAATTACAATTCCTGCCGACATTCTATTGCGGCTTGCTAAAAAAAGAGGCATGACGGCAAAATGGCTGCCGGATATTGCTTCTCAAATTTTGCGCAGCATTGTTAGTCTTAAGAAAGGAAACCCGGGTTCGGCTGTGATGTCTTTTTATCTTGATATGTTGAACTATGCTTTGAAGAAGATGGAAGGCGATGCGTTGAGCGAGCGTGAAGAGCCGGTCCTTAACATGATAATGACTTTTTATCCGGATCTTAGCACTATTTCAGGTGTCAGTTATTCGGAAATTTTACACACTTTACTTATGCGCCGCCTTGGAAAGAAGCGGATCTCGAAAGAATTAGATCAGTCGCTGTCAAATTTGCTTCAGAGCGCGGTGGATTTTAAGCTGATTTTTACGCTGGAAAATTATTTTGATGTGCGCGATCAAATTCTTCATCCCGGCAAAGACGAGAAACTTATAATTGAACAGCTCAAAAGTTACCGCGAGCAAATGATCGCGCGGGCATCGTCAAAAGCTTCGCCGGATACAGCTCCAGAAACTGATGAGAACGGGATCTGGCTAGGTAAAGCAACCGATGCGCGTTCCGAAGCGCGGACGGGTGAGCGTCGCAGTATGAATATTCAAGAGATGCTGGATGATTTGTCGGCTTTTAATGATCTTTCATTCGCTGAGTATAAAGCCGAAATAGAACAAACGGCTTCCGATATTCTGAAATGGGCGAATAAAAATGATGGAAAAATTAAAAATCAGATTACGCTCAAATCCATTGCGGCGCATGCGGTTGATGTTTTAATCAATGCCCAGACGGATGCTGCAAATTCGCGCAAAATCAGAGATATGATGATTAAACTGCTGGCGATTGCGGCTGCATCTCTACGCGGTATTGATGATGATTTTTATGGAAAAATTATCGAAGCGGTTATTAATGATATCGAAATCGAAAAGTCTAGGATCGGCGGCTACGCGCACGCAAATATTTTGGATCAGCTTGCTAAAAATAACGAGATATCTGCAAAATGGCTTGCGGTGATCGCAAAGGGGCTGCTTCGCGACATTTCTGTAAGAAATCCGAAAAGTTATGTTTATGCGCAGGTACCTGAGTCAGTCAGAATATTAGAACGTGTTTTAGAGGAAGCGGGTGATAGTGCCGCATCCGATCTTGAAAAGCCCGTCCTTGACGTGATATTGACGATTTATCCAAAACTTCCCTCAAATTCATTCGAAGATTTTTCACTGATTTTAGTGGCTTTACTCAAGCGCAGGCTCGGTCAAAAGACGCTCTCAGATGAATTAGAAACCGCGCTTTTAATACTGCTGCAAACCACAGTGGGTTCTAGGTTGATTTTTAATCGTGCGAACTATTTTGATGTGCGCGATCAAATTTTGCAGCCTGGCAAAGACGAGAAACTGATGATTGAGCAGCTCAAAAGTTACCGCGAGCAAATGATCGCGCGGGCATCGTCAAAAGCTTCGCCGGATACAGCTCCAGAAACTGATGAGAACGGGATCTGGCTAGGTAAAGCAACCGAAGCCCGTTCCGAGGCGCGCATGATTATTAACGAATTGCTCGACGAGCTTGACGCGGGGTCAGATTTATCGCCAAAAAGTCTAAGACGCTTAACAGCCATCGCGAATAGTATTGGAACGCACGCGGCAGAAGCCGGCAATCAACAGATGTTAAGAATCATCACGGATAAACTCTTCAAAGCTGAAGCGAGCCTTCAGGGGGCAGAGGGCTCTTCGGCGGCTCGTGAAGCCTTGTTCCTCGCACTGTCAGCAGCGATTCAAAAAATGCGCGATCTGGATAAAGATTATGCCAATGAGATTATCCACAAAGTCATGGCCCTTCTTGAGCAAAGTATTAAGACGCCAGTATTAAGAATCGAAGATTACCGGTCCTTCGCGGATATTTTTCACGATCTCGCCATGCAGCGTTCTGTTCAAGGGAATATTTTGAATGAGATTGTTGACCTGGTGCTTAAATTTTTTGAATTTAGAAAAATCGGGGTACCTAGTGTCTTAGAGTTAAATGCTTATTCTCGGGTACTTGACACGATTTTACGAAAAGTTAAACAAAGCGCTTTTAATGCGAGTGAAGAGAAGGTGGCGGACGCTATTTTTGGTTTGAATAAGCCGACGTGGGAACTTCTTATTAAGCGAAATACTTTTGGTCCCTCGGAAGTTTTAACGGCGCTCCTTAGCCGTCATTACGGAAAAAGTAAGGTTTCAAAGGAGGTGAAGGGAGAGCTTAGAGCTTTAATCAATGCTTTAATTGACGGACATTTAATTTTTAAACGTGAAGACTATATGGCTGCTAGAGATCAAATTCTTCAGCCTGGCAAAGACGAGAGACTTATAATTGAGCAGCTCAAAAGTTACCGCGAGCAGATGATCGCGCGGGCATCTATTCAAAAAGAGGACAAAGCTGCTCCTGAATTGGAGGAGGGCGAAATCTGGCTGGATAAAGCAACGGATGCGCGTTCCGAGGCGCGGGCGGATTATCCTGCCCAAAAAGATTTCAAAAAATTATCAAAGGAGCTGGCAAAATTGCGTAGCGGATCAGAGGAGCTAATCACCGCGCGCGAAAATATGAAAGCTCTCATTAGAGAGATCGTTCAAGGCGGAAATCTTCAGAACCTCTTTAAGGATGTTCTGAGTTTTTATGCCGGAGATGCTCAAGGGTACGGAGCTAATCTTGCAGGTACACTTGTTCATATAATTGCGGACATTGCTTCAAAAGAGTATAGCGAAATTTTAATCGATCTTGCTTTTGATGTAATGGTTATGAGAAAAAAATCTTTTCGTGATGGCCGAGCGAAAAGATTTTCACTATTTGGTTTGCCCCATTTATTAAAAACAAGTTCCGGCTATTTTTTTAGCAGGATGAACCTTCAAGATCGAAAGGATGTGCTGACGGCGCTCAAGTTCGGAGCGGTTTTTACGCAAATGGCGCCCCTTGAGCTCTCTAAAGAAAGTGAAGCTTTGCACAGCTTTTTAGCTAGAGTTCGTGAAAATGAAAATGAACAGGAGGTTTCAGGTTTATTGGAAGCCGTCGAGTCTATTCTAAATGAAGTTGATTTTAAGAACGATTCGGCTGTGTTTTTATGCGCAGCTGCTGCTCTTATCGGAACAAGCGCTCTCGAATCAGCGGATGACGCTGGGCTAAGCGGGCTCTATTTAAAGCTGCTGCCAATTTTGCGAGACGGTACTATAAGAGATTTGAGTAAAGATGGAGCTTCCAATGCGTATGATTTGATTATTCAATACTTGGTGGAAGTTCCAAGTACCCTCTCTCCCGCCGAAAGTCGCAAACTTCGGAATGATTTTTTTGAATTTGTTAAATCAGCAGGACTCGCTAAGGTTTTGAAATCATTGAATTATGGAGGTAAGGTTTTTGCCGCATTTTCATATATTGTAGCGCCTAAAGATATTCCTGCGTTAAGAGACAAATTATTGGAATTGATTAATGCGGAGAAAGACCGCGGCAAAATCGATTTCCCCGATGAGGGATCAATCAGTGATGCTATTGCGATTTTACTGCTTAGAGAAACGGGGATCAAATTTCACCAAGATCGTCCAAACAGTCAATGGCAAATATTGCTGCTTGAAAAATTCAGCGAGGTTATGAAGGCGAAATTTGATTTACAAAGTGGAAGCATTGATTTTAAAGATGTGATGAGTATTATTGATAAACCGATTGAAGGCGGGCAATTTACTGATGAAGATCTCGAAAGTATTAAGAATGGGCTCGAAAGCCTTAGGGAACAGCTTGAAGCTAGAGCCGCCATTGAAAAGAAACAGCGTTTAACGCGAGAGGCTTCTGCTGGCGAAGAGGGTGACATCTGGATGAAAGATTCCGGGAATGCCCGGAGCGAAGCCCGAAGCGCGCGCGATCAAAAGGCTCTGAATGAGCTTCGGGAGCTTCTTGCGAGGTATGCGGTGTTATGGGGCGAGCCTGATTATGGACTGATAAAAGAAACGCAGTCCTTTATTAAAAATAATTTTGGAAATTGGTCCGAATCTCTGTTTTTGATTCCTGTCCAAATTGGAAATGATTTAGCTTTGGGAGTAGAAAGGCTTTACTGGTATCTGCCCGCAGCTTCATTCTTGCCTTATCTTGATTGGGAAGACATTTTGGACAAGTTTTTGCATTCTTCTCCGTTTATGAAAGCATGGGTTTATCTCACCAAACTGCTTGCGCGTCGGCCCTTAGCCCGCGCTGCCGGCGAACTTATCGCGGAAACCGCGGTTACTTCGAAGCTTCAGTCGAATCGTTTTGATGAGCTAATGGTCGATTTACGCAAATATGCGGGATTATGGGAGTCTGAAGAAATTTTGAAAGCAGTATTGGATAGATTTAAGGCCGTAAATGACGCGGAAAAGGATGCTGATCATAAGCGCCTTCGGCTTGTCCAGCTTGTATTGAGCTTTATGCGCAATGCGAAAATCTATGAAAGGTATGAAAGATTAGGGCTGTTTTCTTCCCATGCATTTGATGATCAGTTGATGATATTTGCTTTAAAGTCATTGGCGCGTGTAAAAGCGGTTACGCCGGAGGCGAATCAGCTGCGTGAGGCATTAATTAAGATTATTGCCCGCATTCCTCAGAGACTGCTGCAGAAAGAACGCCCCATCGATTCCGCGAAAATTTTTAGACAGGCGTTAGCTGCGATTGAAGGGACTTCAGATTTTGCGAATCAGGCGAGATTAATTATCGCGAAGTCCGCACTGCGATTGGGGTTCAATCCGCCGGAAGCGACGGAGAAAGTGTTAATTCCCATTTTATCTTTAATGGATGTGAGCACGGATGCGGGGAAAGCCGCATATTATGAGATGGCTAATATTTTGAATCAGGTGGTTTATCGAAAGACCATTGGCCGAAAAAATCTTAGTTATTCCGAAGAAGAATTTAGGCATATCGCGGGTATGATCGCGGATGGGATTGGGTATGCTGGTAAAAATATATCGACTTTAGGTTTTTATAATTCCGAAATATTTTATTTCACGGAGTTTTTGCTTAAATATAACGGGGTTCAATTTGAACCTCAGGATGAGTTATCAAAGGTTTTAACCGAAGTTATTCATACTCGTGTTCATGTAAGCGGCGGATTTGTCCATCTATTTAGCCGCAAATATCTCGCCGATGTGCTGAGTATTCTCCGTACGGTTGAAGATAAGAAACTCATGATTGAACAGCTTAAGAGCCTGCCGGAACGTATGATTGCCAATTATAACGCAGCGCAGGCGCAAGGCCAGTCTGCTGAAGCAGAAAGTGGAGATATTTGGTTTGCTGAAGCTGCTAGCCGTTCAGAAATTCGGACGATGGCCGCCGCGTTCACGGATGACAATTTAGCAAATGCTGAAAATATGGCCGCAAACTTGGCCGTTCTGCGAAAAGATAAAGTATCCAGCGCCGCGGTCACTCGCGGAATCAAATTGCAGGTTGAAAAAACGATTACGAATAAACAAAATGAAGTCAATCAATCTCAAAACGTTATCATTGACCGTCTTGTTTCCCGAAAAGAAAATCCTGAACAGGTGATTGGGCAGGTTTTTGGCGGATTTAAAGCTTTGCGTACGCCGGCGCTTGACCGTGAAGCCGCGCAGTTTGGAAGCCGCCTTACGAATATTTTAAAATCGCTGGATAATGCGGCTGTGCCTGAAGCTGCGGCGCAAATTCAAAATCCGCAATTTACGGATGCGGGCGTCAATACCGCGTCTCAAAATCTTGCGGCGCTGAAATCCATCGATCGTAAGGTTACCATGGAGTACCGTCTTGGCGATGGCTGGAATGGCCGCGCGGACCGGGAAGCTTTAATGAAAGCATTGCTTGAAGCGGGCGCCCAATCGGCGGCGTTTAATGGAAATGTCACAATCCGTCTCGTTGTGAAAAACCGTGCCGAGAAATCAGACTTATCAAGGCTGCTTGGAAGAATCACGGATCCTTGGATGCGGGCAGTGACTTCAGAAGGCCGGCTCATTGTGGTAGATGAAAAAGAAAATGACGCGCGCATTCAAATGGAAGGTGCAGCCGCGCTCACGATTTCATTTGATCCGCGGGGAATCTTAGCTAAAAAATCCGCCCAGCAGGTTTTGGACGCGGAGTATTTCGCGAACCGCGGCCGGATTTTAGAGAGCCGAGCGGCGTCGCCGGCGCAGCTTTTGATGGCCGGGCTCACGGCGCTTTCTAATAAAACGGTGAGCGGCCTTATCCGCCATGACGATGGACTGATCCAAATTGCGGATGAAGGCGCGCTCACATCCTTCGAATTAATGGCCCACCAATTAGCGGTAGAAGTCGGCAGTATGAACCGCTTTGCTTCCGCCGCGTAAAGTGATTTAAATCACATATAGCTGTCAGTTTGTAGGACGATAAGACCTTATGCCTCTGTCAGACCATCCTTTTGATCCATTGCTAGTTCAAGGGCTTTCGGAAGCGGAAGCCGCGGATCTTCTTGCCCGCGAGGGACCCAACGAACTTCCGAGCGAAAGAGGGCAAAGCGTCGTCCAGATTATCTGGGAAGTCGCGCGCGACCCCATTTTTCTCCTTCTATTAATCAGCGGATTAATCTATTTATGGCTTGGCGATGTTCAGGAATCGCTGATGCTGCTTGGGTTCGTCTTTTTTATTATGGGGATTAGCCTCTTTCAAGAAATAAAAACTGAACACGCGCTCCAAGCATTGAAAGATTTATCCAGTCCGCGCGCGCTCGTGATTCGCGGCGGCGTCCAGAAAAGAATCTCAGGTAGGGAAGTTGTGCGCGGAGATATTCTCATTCTCTCAGAAGGTGACCGGGTTCCGGCAGACGCGAAACTTTTATGGGTTTTAAATTTATCCGCGGATGAATCCATGCTGACGGGGGAGTCGATGCCCGCGTCAAAAAGGGTTTGGGAGTCTTCGGATGCGCAGGCGCGTCCGGGCGGCGATCATTTACCTTATGTTTATTCCGGAACGCTTATTGTTCAGGGCCGCGGGGTTGCCGAGGTGACAGCCGCCGGAATGAATACGGAGTTTGGAAAAATCGGGAAAGTCCTGCAGGGTGTTGAAATTGATAAAACACCTCTGCAGAAAGAGACCGCGGTTTTGGTGAACCGCCTTGCGGTGATCGCGGGCATTCTTTGCGTTGGCACAGTGATTGCGCATGGACTGATCCGAGGAAATTGGCTTAGCGGATTTTTAGCGGGCATCTCGCTCGCGATGGCGATTTTACCGAATGAATTTCCGGTTGTGCTGACCATTTTTCTGGCCCTCGGTGCTTGGCGGATTTCGCAACGGAACGTGTTGACCCGGCGCATTCCCGCAGTCGAAAATCTTGGCGCGGCCACAGTCCTCTGTGTTGATAAAACGGGAACACTGACCCTTAATCAAATGTCGGTTCAGCAAATCTATGTTCCCGATGCTATTTATGATCTAAAAAATTTTCCGGAAAACGATTTACCGGAAATTCTGCATGAGGTGACCGAATTTGGGATTCTTGCCAGCCAGCGCGATCCTTTTGACCCAATAGAAAAAGCCTTGAAAGAGACGGGTGAATATTATCTTAAAAACACTGAGCATATTCATAATAGCTGGACACTTATCCGCCAATATCCCTTGTCACCTGAGCTTATGGCACTTTCTCATGTCTGGGAATCCCCGGATGGGGATGAATATGTGATCGGAGCCAAGGGATCTCCTGAAGCCATATTTGATTTATGTCATTTCGATGAAGCGGCTTCAAGGGCTTATTCGGAAAAAATTTCGCTTCTCGCGAAATCGGGCTTGAGAGTTTTGGGTATCGCGAAATCCTATTTCCGGAAAACGGAACTGCCGCCGAAACAGCACGATTTTGTTTTTCAATTTCTGGGTCTTGTCGGATTCGCGGATCCCGTACGTTCCGAAGTTCCTGCCGCGGTTAAAGAATGTTACGGTGCGGGTATCCGTGTCATTATGATCACTGGAGATTATCCTGAAACGGCCGCGAATATCGCGAAGCAAATTGGTTTGAGGCTTTCTGATCAGGTGATCAGCGGTCCTGAAATGGAAAAAATGGACGCGGATGAGTTTTTAAGACGTGCGCAAACGGTAAATGTTTTTGCCCGCGTGGTGCCTGTGCAAAAACTTCAGCTCGTGAACGCGCTTAAAAGTTCCGGTGAGCTGGTGGCGATGACCGGCGATGGTGTGAATGACGCGCCTGCTTTGAAAGCCGCGGATATCGGTATCGCGATGGGGAAACGAGGAACGGATGTGGCGCGTGAAGCCGCTTCGCTTGTTCTTGTGGATGATGCCTTTGCTTCCATTGTTTCAGCGGTCAGGCTTGGCCGGCGTATTTTTGACAACCTTAAAAAAGCCATGGCCTACTTATTAGCCATACATATTCCTATTGCCGGAATGTCGCTGATTCCTGTTTTGCTTAAATGGCCGCTTGTGCTTATGCCCGTCCATATTGCTTTTCTGCATTTGATCATTGACCCGGCCTGCTCAGTGGTCTTCGAAATGCAAGCAGAGGAGGCGGACGCGATGAACCGCCCGCCAAGAAAAAAAAATGCGCCGCTTTTTAGCCATGAGGTGATTCTGTTAAGTTTTTTGCAGGGAATGGTGATATTAGCCGTTAATTTACTTGTTTACGGAATTGCCCTTTACCGGGGACTTGGTGAGTTTGACGCGAGAGGAATGACTTTTGCCACCCTCGTGATCGCAAATTTAGGTCTGATATTTACGAACCGTTCATGGTCGCTCAATCGAAGTGCGCATAAAAGTGAATCGAATCGGGCTTTGTGGTGGGTGGCCGGAGGCGGAATAATTCTTTTGGCTGTGATTTTTCAAATAACATTTTTACGTGAACTTTTTAGGTTCGCGCCCTTGCACTTGATCGATTGGATCATTTGCGCGGCCGCCGGTTTAGCGAGCGCTTTATGGTTTGAAGGGTTCAAATGGGCTCGGCAAACGGTTGGGAAAAAATAAAAGAAGGAGTTTTTCCATGTCAGCAAAAATGAAAATTCTAATTGGTTATGATGGCGTTCATCCGATCGAAAATTTCGTGCAGGATTTAAAGCAGGCGGGTTTGCCTAAAGCCGCGGACGCGCTTGTGATGACAGTGGTGGATGTTTACTTGCCTCAGTCGGCAGATTATTCTGAACTTTCATTGCCTGCTTCCACAGTGTCTTATATCGAAAATATCCGGGAGGAGGCTGAGGCACGCGCGAAAAAAGGGGTTGAGCACGCGAAAAAAATGGCTGCAAAAGCGGCGAAGGCCGTTCATTCAGGATTTCCTGGCTGGAAAGTACAATCGCTCGGCTGTATGGATGCTCCTGTCTGGGGAATAATTAAGAAAAGCGACGCGTGGAAACCTGATTTGACCGTGGTAGGTTCGCATGGCGCTTCCGCTGTGGCCCGTTTTTTTCTTGGAAGTGTTTCCCGCAGTGTTCTTATCCATTCACGAGGCTCCGTAAGGATTGTCCGGAAAAATAAAAAATCCGGGAAGAGTCCCGCACGAATTGTGATTGGCATTGATGGATCCTACGATTCCCAAAAAGCGGTTAAAGCTGTTGCCGGCAGATCGTGGCCGAAGGGTTCTTCTGTGCGGCTTGTAACGGCCTTCGATCAAAATATTTCGATGCTTATGGCCTTTAGGCATTTATCTCCTGCTAAAAAGGATGAAGCTCAAAAAGATACTGAAAAAAATTGGATGCGCCGAATGACGGAACCTTTTGTCGAAAGACTGCGGTACGCGCGTCTTGATGTAACTTGCACTGTAAAAGCGGGTACCCCATGGAAGGTTCTTGTTTCGGAAGCCGAAAAATGGAAGGCTGATTGTATTTTTATCGGTGCCCGCGGGCTCAACCCTGTCAGCCGTCTGCTCCTCGGCAGCGTTTCAAATGCGGTGGCATCACGGGCGCATTGCTCGGTTGAGGTTGTCCGGTAAAATTTGTGAACCATATTATTTAAGCAAGCAAACAATGAAAAAGTCAAATATCCCCGAACAGGTTCAGCTTTTTCCTCAGTTCATCAAGTGGGCGCTCATTTCTTCGATTGCCGCCATTCTTGCCGGGACCGCTTCGGCGTTTTTTCTAGCGTGGCTGGATTGGGTTACGGAATGGCGGGAAGCGCATCTTTATATTATCGCGTTTCTTCCTTTAGGCGGTTTTGCGATGGGGTGGATTTATCACAAAATCGGCAAAAGCGTTGAAGCGGGAAGCAATCTTTTAATCGATGAAATTCATGATCCAAAAAATGTAATTCCGCTGCGCATGGCTCCGCTTGTTTTGATTGGCACATTGGCCACGCATTTTTTCGGCGGCTCCGCGGGCCGAGAAGGAACCGCCGTTCAAATGGGCGGAGCTCTTGCGGATCAGCTCACAAAACCCTTCCGGCTGACTCCTGAAGACCGCCGGATTTTACTTATGGCGGGAATGAGCGCCGGATTTGCCTCGGTTTTTGGAACGCCGCTCGCGGGCGCGATTTTTGGCCTTGAAGTTCTCGCGATTGGACGGCTGCGGTATGAAGCCATTCTGCCGTGTTTTTTGTCCGGAATTATCGCGGATGCGGTTACGCGGGCTTGGGGAATTCATCATACGATTTATACGATTCCTCTTATTCCGGTTTTATCAGCGGTAAATTTATTATGTGCGGCGCTTGCAGGAATCGCTTTTGGGGTTATGGGCATGCTCTTTGCGAAGTTAACGCATAGCATCACACATTCATTTAAGAAGTACATCCCTTATGCGCCTTTGCGCCCATTTATTGGAGGATGCTTTGTAGCGCTCGCGGTTTGGGCTCTTGGAACTACGAAATACATTGGGCTCGGAATTCCCACAATTGTTAATTCCTTTTCAGTTCAGCTGCCGCCCGTTGATTTCATGATGAAATTGTTATTTACCGCCGTGACACTTGGAGCCGGATTTAAAGGCGGGGAAGTGACACCGCTTTTTTTTATCGGCGCCGCGTTAGGAAATGCGCTGAGCTATATTCTGCCTTTGCCTTTTCCTTTGTTAGCTGGCATGGGTTTCGCTGCGGTTTTCGCGGGCGCGGCTAACACTCCGCTTACCTGTACCTTGCTCGCGATTGAAATTTTTGGCTCGCAAATAGGTATTTATGCCGCGATTGCCTGTGTTGTGAGCTATCTCTTCTCAGGTCATGCTGGAATCTATCACTCCCAGAAATCCGGCTATAGCAAAATTTCCACCCCGAAAAAACCCCAGTAATTTCACAATATCCTCAAGATTGATCCGTTCATAAAACTGTCATTAACTATCAAAAAATAGCAATAAAATACAATTAATAAAGTGACTTGTATTACCTTTTTTGGGAAGTTAGCATTCTAATGAAGTCGAAAAAGACGGGTTATTGCTTATAAAAATTTTCAGTAGGGAATATCGAAGCGGATTAGGGGAGGTTTGATGTCCAATAAGGGAATCCTTTTTAAGGTATTGTGTTTATCGCTTTGTTCGATTTTTGTTACTTCCTCAATTAATGCGTTTGTTCCCAATGCTGACGCGGGCAGTCCTCTCGATGCGTTTGATTTTCAGCAAGGTCAAGTGCCGGGGCGCTCTGTTTCTCCCAATCAGCAGCAAAAAACAGCAGCAGAATCCGGCGCTGTCCCAAGCGGCTCCGCGATTCAGGACATCATCCCGTTAAACGATGAAAACAAAAGGGCCAGCACGTCTTCACCGACCGCAGTAGTCACGCCAGTTCAATTTGACACGCCCAGTGTTGCGATTAATCCCGGAACCCTGCAGATAAAGGGTAGTGTTTTATATTTGACGGACATTTCTACGGCGAATGTGCCGGCCGTTGAACCCGGACGCGGACCAGTTTTTTTAGCCCTCTCTGTTTATCAGCGGGCCGCAAAAAGCGGGGCAGTGACCCTGGTAAATACACTGACGCAAACGGTGTCTGCCGGTAATAGCTCGAAGCTTTCTTTCAAAATGAGCGGATTACCTACTAATTCGACTGTATTTTTCAAACTTTTCCTGACGCAAAAAACGACTGCAGGGGAGCTTATTTTTGACGAGGGGCTGACAAGCTTAGATTATTCAGTGAAAACTGGCACCTCAGCGATCCTTGCTGAGCAATCACTTAGTTTTTATGCCCCGTCAGGAAAAACAATCACCGACGGTACAAATATGACCATCGAAGGTCTCGCGCTCCGGGGCATTGGGAAAAAAGGCCGCGCGTCAGTAACTGTCGACCTCTACACAAAAGGCGGTTTGAAAGTTGACGCTCGGCAACTTGAAGCCTCAGTCGATGGCGTCCTTAATCCTATTTCGTTTTCGAATCTTGCTGTCGGCGAAAGTTATTATTGGATTGCGTCTGCCACGAGAACCGGATCCGCCGTACTCCAAACTTATGCGAATTACCGTCACAGCACGCTGACTCAAATCGCGTGGCCGCCGGTAATCGTTCCGTCCGTCACGGTCCCAGAAGGCGTTGTTGGGCAGTCATACAGTCTTCCGCTCACGGCAACTGGAGGTCAGGAGCCTTACACCTGGGGAGTTATGGCTAACACACCTTTACCTCAGGGACTGACTATCAACCCGAGCACGGGACTTATCGAAGGAATTCCCACCGCTCCAAGCACCGCGACTGTCCAAGTTTTTGTGCGGAGCAATGATGGTCAATGGGGATACCAAACACTCACCTTTAATATCCAAAATCCGTCGCTTCAGATTCAAGTTCAAGCAACGCAGACCGCCCGGGTCGGTGAACAATTTGTTTTGACGCCAACCGCGACAGGTGCGCACGGACCCATTTGGTGGTCCATTGAAAGTGGAACGATGCCGCCGGGTCTTTCCGCGCCGCATCCGCAGAATGGAACGATTGCCGGCATTCCGCAGGCATCCGGTGTGTGGAGTGTTGTTTTACGCGTTCAAGATTCGCTGGGACAATCGCACAGCATTACGCTGGAATTTAGGGTCCAATCGGCTTTACTCACCATTGATGGAACTGTTCCTAATGGCCGGGTCGGAATTGATTACGACTATCAGCCTGTCATTCGCGGCGGGCGTGGACCTTATCTTTTTGCTATGAGCCAAGCAGATATTGACCATTTCGAAAGTATTGGTATTGGTTTTAATACACGCACTGGAAAATATTCAGGACGTCCGTTCGGCTATGACGGCCCTGTATCCGCTACGCTTCAAGTTGAAGACGCAAGCGGAGCCGTCGAAATTTTTAATATCTCTTTTAATATCGAACCGGCTTATTTGCTTCCGATCGCGGGTGTAACAACGGCCGGCCGTGTGGGTGATCACTACCAAGTGCAGCTTGAAGGCCGTGGCGGGGTGGAACCTTACACCTGGACAATCTCAGATGCGGATCGGGCAATGCTTACCGCGCGCAATTTTACTTTCACGGATGGGCTTATTGAAGGAACTCCTGACCGAACGGGAACAATTGCATTTGACGTGCGCCTTACGGATGCGATTGGTGGTGTTCAAACACGCCAAGTATCTTTTCAAATAAATCCCGCGGCACCCGCAGTTAATCTGACATTAGCTCCCGCGATTCTTAATCAAAATTACACAGCCACGCTTATCGAGCCCACTGATCCTGCGGGCGTTCATTACATTGAAGATTATTACTATTGGAATCCCGGCTCCTTCGGTTCCATGACTTCCGTCGGGATTAACATCAATACCAACGGTGCCATTTCGGGAACGCCGAGAATTCCGGGTGTGTACGAATTCCGCATCTTAATGAAAAAATTTGATGCGATGGGCAATTACATTACAGCTGGGACAAAACTTGTTCGACTCGAAATTCAAGCAAATCCGTTCGCCATCACTACGCTCACTCTTCCGAATGCTTCCGAAGGCCAGCACTACCAACAGCAAATTTTGACCTCCGGAGGACAAGGACCGATTACTGCTAGGCTTATTGAGGGACAAGCGGTGATGCAAAGTTACGGGTTTGTCATGTTGGGCGACACGCTTTGGGCAACAGCCCCCAATGCTCCCAATCACGCGGGAGAATTTACATTTACAATGGAATTCACGGACGCGAACGGCGTGCAGCTCGTACAGACTTACACTGTTGAAGTCGTCGGACGCCGTGATCTTCGCAATCTCGCCACAAATATTACCGGCGAAGTCGGGCAGCGGCTTGGGCCTATTTATTTGGAAGCTCAAGGCGGCGCAGCTCCGCTCACTTGGACAATCGATCCGGGCGCGAATGGCGATCTGGAAAATGGGAACACCCTTGAAGATTTGGGAATTGAAGCTGTTGGCTTCGGAATTCCCGGCGCCCAGCCCTATTTTCACGCGCTGACAGCGACTGCAGCGGGTACCCGGCAAATCGCCGTCTCGGTTATCGACCAAGCTGGAAACCGTTCCACGAGGACCATCACCATTACGATCACCGCGCCAGACGCGATCAATGACTTCACAGCCCCGACAATCATACCCGGAGTTGTCGATCACATCACCGACACAGGCGGGCAAGTGAAATTTAGAACTGTGGAGTATGACGCCAATGGAAATGTAGACCCAACCAAAATGTCGAAAGCTTGGCTCGAATGCGGTTATTCGCAGAACGCACTTGCTACTTGCACCACGAGCACCGAGTTCGGTATTGATCATACACTTCGAATTGATGGACGGATCCCGAATCGAATAACTTATTACCGGATTGCCGCTCGGGATCAAATGGGGAATATCGAGTATTCCGATGTGATGGAAATGCAAATCCGTGACGTTCCGGTTCCGGATCACGCAGCTCCGATGGGCTCTGTCGCGGATACGAATGTCTTCCGGACAGATAATGTATCCTTCTCTGAATCTGAACGTTTTATCGATATTCCTGTGCTTGCCAATGACTACCGGACGCAGGCGGTTGTTCACTTAAAAATTGTGAGCGGTCCTGCTAGCGGGCGAGTCAGAATCGATCGGCGTTTTATCGCAAATGCTCCTCACATCTCCGTCAATTATTTAGCCAATGAAGGTTTTGTGGGAAGCGACAGTTTTACGTATCAGGTTTGTCATTACGGCACAGGGAATGTTGAGATTTGTAGTGCGGAAACCGGTCAAGTGAATGTAACGGTGACCGCGTCCACGATGCCGGAAATAACCTACTTACCGAATTTGAGCGGAAATGGAATTATTGCGTATCAGATCAAAAATTTTGATCAGAATCGCGCAACTCTTGGACTCCCTCAAATTTTTGCGATTGTTCGGCCTGAGAACGATGCTTCCGGCCTTTTTTACGAGACTTCGATATCCACTCAGAGCGCGATGCGTTTTGGACACGGTACGACATCCGGCGTGTCCCGGGACGGAATTTATTACCTCATGCTTGGGCAGCCCGCCCTGCAGTCTTATCCTTACACGGTTTATCCGATGAACCCGAACTCGACGGAAGACTATTACGTTTCAATCGATATGCGTTTTCCAACCCACTCGGGCCTTGGAAGCTCTGGGTATGCTTACACGGATGCAATTTACGCGCAAATTAAAAGCGGTATTCAAGAAAAACTTGTTGTGCAAATGACTCCGGATCCGCTCGTGAAAGGCGATGGAACGGTTGATCTTTTCTACAATGTCCGCGGAGTTAAATCGGCAAAAATCGCGACGCGGACAGCTTTAGTCGATGCTTACAGCCCAACCAAAGCTGTGCTGACCTCTAACGGTTACGTGAAGGAAACCAAGAAAGTAGTCGGGATCCCAGGAGGAACCTTGATACCAGGACAAGCCAATCAAGTGACTTTTGAACCCAACACGTATTTTACGAGCCATTTCCACACAGGCGGTGGATATCCTCGGTACAAAGAAGTTTTTACAGTTAAGCCAATTGATGTGCGCGTTGTTCTGACAAACCTGAACACAAATGTCGGAAATGTCGTGAACACTGGTATCGGAACCGTGATCAAATTTCAAACTTCGAGAATCAGCCGCGACAGCGACATTACGATGAATATCTACGCGGGCGCGAACACAACCCAAGTTCTCTACACTGTGACAGTCCGCACGCGGGTTGACGGAGTGATCGAGTTTTTCATTCCGAGTACGTACAACGGGGTTACCTTGTACAACAGAACACTCTATTACGACATCGTGACACGCGATCATGTGACGCAAGAAATTTTAGGCATGCATCCCGCCCCGGGCCAGCGGACAGCTGTCATGATTAGCCGTGCAAATAACGTTAACCCCAGCGTCCAGGGGACGGCAAGGCTCGAAAACAATCAAAAAGGTATTCGTTTCCAAGGAACGATCCCTAACTATGATTTGCTCCGTTTAGATCCTGCGACCGGCGAGTTCCGCTATTCTGCTTATATTGAAATTACAATGCCGGGGGGAACACCGCAGTTGTTTCCGATTACTGTTACTGGAAACGCGTTTAATGTTTTCATTCCGTTTCCGACAAATGGCTTTGGAAATTATACGGGGATAACGGCAAGGCTTCGAATTTTACCGGAACCTTCGCTCACTGCTCGTGACCGCATTATTCCGGTTTCAATTCTGGTGGCAAATGCAAGCATGAGCGGCATTGTTGGGCCGTAAGGAAATGAAGTAATGAATTAGATTAGGCGAGGGGGATTTATGCATCAAAAGAAAATGTCTTTTAAGGGGTCATGTTTACTGCTGAGCTTTTCTGTATTTTTTACCTCGCTTAATTTTTCTCCCAGCAATCTCTACGCAGGCAGCCCGCTGGACCTGTTTGACTTTCAGCAAAGTCAATATACCAACAACAATGGGGTTTCGGTGGACCAGCGGCAAAACAGAACCGCTGGATCTGAAGCTGTTCCAAGCGGCGGAATAGGCGCTGAGGTAAGGCCGCTAGCTCCGCCAACGACACCTACGGCGAGCGTTACCCTTCCATTTCAATTTAATACCGGAACAGTGACCGAAAATCCGGGGCTTTTACGCTTTTTAAGCAACAACGCCATCCTTCTCAGCGGGATCAATGTTACGGTCCCATCTCAATCGGGGTCTGCGGGATCCGCAGAATTAACGATGAATGTTTACGAGGTTGGTGCTTCAGGAAGCAGTCTGAAAGCAACGCAAACCAAGTCATTGCCTCCGGGGAATTCTTATAACCAGTACTTTACTTTTTACGGACTTACAGCGAACGCATCGATTTATTATGAACTGCAAGTTTCTCAAAAAGACGGCGCTGGAAATAAAATTTATTCAAATAGCCTGATTAGCGCAAATTACACGCTGACGCAAGGTCAGTATGTCCGCCCCACAGATCAGTCACTTAGTCTTTATGCGGATAATGGCAGGGCTGTTTTCAGCGGGTCCACTATGACAATTGAAGGGCTTTCAATTCGGGGAACGGGTACCGCAAAACTAGGCGGGACAATTGTCACCGTTGATCTTTACAAGGGGGATATGAAGATTGGGACACGCTCAGTAAAAGCAAGTCAGGATGGAGTTCTCAGCCCCGTCAGTTTTGGAAATATTGAAGCCAGCAAAGATTATTATTGGAAGATTTCGGCAAGTAAATCTGGTAACACGGTTCCTCAAGAAAGCCGGGCTTATTATATGAGCGCCGTGCTTACAGCACCCGCGCCGCCGCTTGTGATCAATAATGCCCCATTGCCTGCCGCGAAAGTAGGCGAGCATTATGAATTCATATTTAATCCGCAAGGTGGCGTCGCCCCTTACACATGGAGTTTTGCGATTACCGATCCCGCTTATACGCAAAAAGTAAATGAGCTGACTCAGAAATCTAGGGAAATTATAGCGCTTTTAACTGCCTATGGGGTGCAGCATCCGCTTGATACTAATGGAAATCCTAACCCGCGTTACAATCCTAGTTACGATGTTAACGGTGATCATCTGATTACGGCTTTTGACTCGCTGAATCTCAATAATCAAATCACGTTGCTTCCGAACACTTGGCTTGCGGACCGCGGTTTTATTTTTAATACGGTTACAGGGAAGCTTGAAGGGACACCCACAAAAGCTGAAGCAATCAACATGACAATTTCTGTGAAAGACTCAAAAAATACGCAGGTTTCAAAAGCGGTTGTGCTAACGATCAATCCCGCCGTAATTCTGCCATTAGTTGCGGCAACTACACCGCTTCCTGAAGGACGAGTCGGCGTTGCTTATAATTTCCCGATCAATGTTTCAGGCGGTACGGTTCCTTATACTTTCACGGTGACCAGTGGACAAATTCCAGCAGGGTTGACGCTTTCGCCCGCAGGAGTTATTTCTGGAACGCCCACGCAAGTGATTAATCCCCAGCGGCCGATCACAATCACTGTGCGCGATTTGAACGCGCAGCAAGTTGCGGTTAATTTAAATTTTTTGATTCAGCCGCCTCTTTTAACGGTTCCCGCGGTGACATTGCCTTCTGTCAGAGTAGGGGAAAGTTACTCTTTTCAATTAACTTCAACGGGCGGCGGCGGGCAAATCACCTGGTCGGTTGAAAATGGAAATCTGCCGCCGGGACTTTCGCTGAACATTAATGGTTTAATTTCTGGAATGCCTACGCAAATCGGAACATTCGATCATTTGGAATTTGGAGCGACAGACGCGTATAACCAATTAGCGAAAAACGATGATCTTACTTTAAGAGTAGATGCGCCCGTGCTGACCTTGAAGCCGGTGACTGCTCCGCAAGGAACTGCTGGCACAAATTACAGCCTTCAATTAACCGCGTCAGGTGGAAGCGAACCGTACGCTTGGGGAATTTCACAAGGGAATACGTTGCCTGCTGGTTTAACGATCATTCCAAACACCGGATTGATTTCCGGCACTCCTACAGCAGCCGGTACGCGCAGCGTCCAAGTTTATGTTGTCAGCGCGGATGGGCAAAATAAAAATCTCACCCTAAATTTTGATATTCGTGTTCCGTCTCTGGTGATTCAAGCCGCGTCGGTTCCTGAAGGAAAAGTTCACGTTTTCTATGATTTTACACCGACAGTTACAGGGCAACAACCGAATGAAACTTTAACTTGGTCAATCGAAAGCGGTGCGCTGCCTCAAGGCATGAATTTCACGCCAGCAACCGGGCGAATCTGGGGTAACTTTCGGACGGCTGGGACCATCAATCTTGTGCTTCGCGTTCAGGGAACAAATGGCCGTTTCGGGACGCTTCCAATCGTGATCAATGTTCAGCCGCCCAGTCTGGTACTTGAAAACCCAACGGCAAGCATTGGGCAAGGGCTTCGTGTTAATTATTTGCCGCAAATCACCGGTGCTCCTGGCGGCCAAAACATTATGAGCTTGTCGCAAGAAGATATTGACCGTCTTGAGGCGGTTGGAATTGGCTTTAATCCGAATACCGGCCGTTTTGCGGGAACGGCTTTGGTGCCAGGAACCTATGTTGTCACTTTGCATGCTGAAAATACCCTCGTGGGACTTCCGACAACATTTCAAGTTTCGATCACGATCAACCCCGCGTCTCAGCTTTCTGTTAGTTTGCCGTACCCGCCAGGGCCGGTTCCTCTCGTCCCATTTACTGCCCGCGTGGGGGATCCTTTGATCAAGCAGTATGAAGTCTGGCCGGGCATCGGCCCATTCACATGGTCGATTAGTGACGCTGACCGCGCCGCGCTCGCCGCGCAAAACTTAACTTTTACCGATGGCCTTTTGAGCGGTACGCCGGTCACAGCGGTCACAGCATTGTCCTTTACCGCGCATGTCACCGATCAATGGGGCACTACCGGCTCTTTGCCCATCACTTTTGAAATTAAACCGCCGGTTCCTATTAATTTGACATTGCCAGACGCGCCGCGCGGCGTCCCCTACACAGGCTCGCTTGTTGAACCTACGGATCCGTCCGGAGTAACTTATGTCGAAGACGGTTCGTGGTCCGGGAGTACGGTCGGAGCTTATTCGATGAGTTATGTTGGAATTTACATTAATCCGAATGGCTCAATTACCGGGAACCCGACAGCGGGAGGTGTTTATGACTTTAGAATCTTGATGATGAAGTATAATAATTTTGGGAACCCTGTTGTCGCGGGAACTAAAATTGTCCGCTTAACCGTTACCGCTCCTGCCACGGCTCCACGGATCAGTACAACCACATTACCGCCGGCGAATGAAACCCAGGCAACCTATCAGTCCTACTTTACCACTACAGGAGGTAAACCGCCGTATACATTTAAAGTTATTGAAGGTCAAGCCAGACTTGCGAGTTATGGCTTCAGCGTCCATAGTATGCGTGACATTTATGCAGCTAATGCCGTGGGTGGGGTTGCGGGTATTCCCGCGCGGCCCGGAGTTGTCAGTTTTACGGTTGAAGTCACGGACGCTCTAGGTGTGAAATCAACACAGGAAGTGACATTAGAAGTTATTGGCCGCCGCGATTTACGCTTACTTGATGAGGCCAACATTACCGCGCAAGTTGGCGATTACTTCACCCTCCAGCTTGGCA
The DNA here is from genome assembly GCA_964511315.1 of uncultured bacterium. Classification (GTDB taxonomy): domain Bacteria; phylum Omnitrophota; class Omnitrophia; order Omnitrophales; family Aquincolibacteriaceae; genus CAZEFF01. The sequence goes on from CAZEFF010000020.1 coordinate 28,250, forward strand.
AAGCGCAAGGCGGTGATCCGGCAACCTATCAACGGTCAATCTACGGCGGTGATTTAGTCGATGGTTCCAGCTTGGAAGAGTATGGAATTAGCGTTGTGGGACCCTTGCCAGGCCCTTATCCCCTCGGAAATCAGCTTCAACTTGTGAGCCAGATTACGGGGCAGTCTCAGATCCAGCGACTAACCAAAGCGGGAGTGATTAAATTTATTGTCCGGGTACAAGATAATAATGGCAATGTCGCCGAAAGAATGGTCACGCTGACCATCCTCCCGGATCCTGATGATAAGACCGTAGGAGCAGAAATTACGCTTTTAACGCGCGAACTGCCCGAGCACAAGAATACTTGGGATGGTTATTTGGTGCCTTTCTTAACTTTGGATCATGACAAATACGGAAGCCCCTTGCCAAATGAAACAACCAAAACATGGATTGTGTATGGTCTTGCGCCTGACGCGCTAACTTCATTCACCAACAAAACCGGTTTCGCGAACGATCATCAGATAAGAATTACAGGGCTTGAACCTGTTACTAAGTATTACGCCAAGGTGATTGCTCGTAATGAAGCTGGAATTGAGACGGAATCCGATATTTTTGAATTTACGACGCAGGACGTTCCAACAGTCGATGTGCCCCAAGTGGGACGTATCGCGAATTCCTTCACTCTGCGCGGCGAATCAGGGACCATGGAAACTGACGAACGGTTTTTTACTTTCCTGCCAACCGCCAATGATGATTATGTGGTCCCGGGCAGTTACGTGAAGATTGTTACGAATGCGGCTCACGGCCGCACGCGGGTTGACCGGGGCTCAACCGCGGGAGTTTCCGTTGTTTACATACCTGAGAAAGGTTTTACTGGGTCTGACAGCTTTACATATCAAATTTGCTCGTATAACAATGGCGGCGGGGAAAGCTGTTCCACTGAAACCGCGCGCGCCGACATCCGTGTCGTTCAAACCGCGAAACCAACCATTACTTATCTTCCCAATTTGTCCCACTTTGAAGATGGTGGGGGACTTGTGGCTTTCCGTCTTGATTACAATGGGGCAGATCCGAATCTCTACCGCAACGCGCGGATTACCGGTCAAGGAGTTATTGAATCCCAATTAGTCGGAGGAGGCGGCAATATTATAGGGGGTGGGCCGGGTGTATTTGCCCACGGAGTCGCGAACGCGTTTAAGGGTGAGGGAATCTATTATGCCAGTTTTGGACGGCCCGGCGGCATCAATGATCATTGGGCAAATTCTCCCGACGATAATTTCCATGTCAATCTGAGTATTTACTTTTTTGATGAGCGTGACCGTATTATCCATTCAGATACTTTTTTCGCGGAATCTCAAAGCGGGCTTGAAGAAAAACTTGTCGTTCAGCTGATGAGTGAAAATATCTTTGCGAACACGGATGGAACTGGGTATTTACACTTCAATATGCGCGGCAAAACGGCTACGGTTAACACCGTTCATTTTGATTCGTGGGCTGTGGGAGGTTACAAGAGAGTAACGCTTCCTGCGGGCTCCTTTACTCCGGGTCAGGTCAATCAGCTTTTTTCGCTTGGCGGAAATCCCGCTGGCCGGGCGGATGGTTTGAATAATAAATTTGTGGCGGAACATTTTTTTTATTTTGTAAAAAATTTCACTTTCACGCCGACTTTAGTCGCGGCGCGAATCACGGATTTTCCGTCAAACATTACCAACACAGGTATAGGCGCCCTATTCCAGACATCGGTTGCCGGACTTCCGCCGGGCGGAGCGAACGTTACGCTGAACATTTATCAGTACGCGACCTCCACCACACCGATTCATTCCATCACCGTTTTTGTCGCGCAAGATGGCCCATTTACCTATTTTATTCCAACGACTGCGAACAATGCTCTTTTGTACGGCAGAACTTTTTACTATGAATTAAAAATTCTTGGGCCGGGTCAGCAAACCGTGCTTGGTCAATATCCGCCTCCGGGAACACCTCGTCCGTCACTTTCAATTACTCGCTCCGCGGCTGTTTCAGGGACAGCGACTGGCTACGGATGGCGGCCAAATAATACGCCGCAGATTCAATTTCAAGGGACGATACCGGGTTATCAGGAAAACAGGATTGGTCCTGGTGGCACGCCGCGCTACACCGCCTATATTGCTCTTATCAAGGATGGCATCACTGTAGCGTTTCGTTCGGTGAATGTGAGTGCTGACAACAGCTTTAACCAGTCAATTCTCTACGGATATGGGGCCTATCCGCTACTGGGAATTACAGCGCAGCTTGTGATTTTACCCGCAGGCTTAAACTTTAGCTTGCAAGATCTTAGCGATCCATTACGGGCCAATATTATCTACGCACAAGCTCATAGCCGAACTTATATTCCGCTATCAAATATTAATTTCCGCTAAGCGCGGCAAGCCTTCGCTTGGTATTCCTTCCTTTAATGTGTAGAATAGCTCGCCTATGTCAGAAAAGTCCGTCCAAGAGAAACCCCAATTAAAAGTCGCGATCAAGACCTTCGGCCCCACAAGGCTCGTGCGGGACTTCCCGATTCTTCCGGATGGAATAGTATGAACCCCGTGGCCTCTAAACCTTTGAAGGTAGCGATCAAGACATTTGGCTGCCAAATGAATGCCTACGACACGGAAGTGGCGGAGGGCATTATGCAGGGCGCCGGGTTTGAAGTTTTGCGTCCGGAAACGGGGACGATCAAAATTTCTCTAGAGGAACATGTCCCAGCTGGAGCGGATGTGGTGCTTCTTAATACGTGCTCGGTGCGTGAGGGCGCGGAGGATAAAGTTTACAGCCATTTGGGAACATTTGGAAAAGCGAAGAGGACAAATCCTAATCTTGTCATTGGTTTGATGGGATGCATGGTTGAAGAGCATAAAGAAAAACTTTTCAGGCGCTTTCCGCAGCTTGATTTGATGGTCGGCACGCGCAATATTAAAGAACTACCCGCGCTTGTGGATGATGTGATGCAAAACCGCCGGCAGGTTTCAAAGATCAAACAGGACGGCATTTCGATTGAATATACCGACCAAATTAAGCGCCGCGGAAAATTTCACGCGTGGCTGCCGGTGATGACCGGCTGTGATAAAGTCTGCACCTTTTGCATTGTTCCGATTACGCGCGGTTCAGAAGTTTCCATGCCTGCTCGCGAAGTTTACCGCGAAGCCAGCCGTTTGGCGGGTGAGGGGGTAAAATGGATTACGCTTCTTGGACAGAATGTGAATTCTTATGATGGACGGTCGAAGGTCGAAGGTCGAGGGTCGAAGGAAAAAGATTTTGATCTTCCTTCCACCGTCCACCCTCCAGCATCGACCGCTTTTCCCGAATTGTTGGATATGCTTTGTCAAATTGACGGAATCGAGTGTATTTCATTTACCACTTCTCATCCGCATGACGCGACTGAAGAACTTTACCGCGTGATCGCGAAAAATCCAAAAATCTCCCGCAGATTTCATTTACCGCTTCAGTCAGGTTCGAGCCGGGTGCTAAAGCGAATGAAGCGTCTTCATACTTATGAAGAATACCGCGATAAAATCACGATGATGAGAGAAATGATTCCGGATATTTCGGTGACCACCGATATTATTGCGGGTTTCTGCGGTGAGACAGAGGAAGATCACGCGGAAACATGCAGGGCCATGGAAGAAATCCGCTATGACTGGGCCTATATCTATAAGTATTCCGTCCGGCCCGGAACTCCGGCCTCTAAACTTTCTGATGATGTGCCGATAATGGTTAAGGAGCAGCGCAATAAAGAGCTCCTTGAGATTCAAAAGCGTATCGCTCACGAAAACAATCAACGGATGATTGGAAAAACCGTCGAGGTGTTTGTTGAGGATAATAGCCCTAAGAGCAATGCCGAGCTTGTTGGCCGCACGCGCCAGGAAAAGAAGGTTGTTTTTCCGGCTCAAAAAGCCCTAATCGGCACCTTTCAAAAAGTAGAAATTGTCTCTCTTCGCCACGAAACCTTCGTGGGGAAGCCCGTAGAATAGTCACCCTCTCAAAAACTAGTCCTGTATAGCACTAAAGTCAAAATACGGTCATTTTTCTCTTGTTTTCCCCTGTATTGTCCCTCCAGCCTATATTGGCATGCCCCTTGCTTTACAAATATGTATATGTTGCTTAAAAGACATGAAAAAAATGTGTTCTATGAGTAATTTAACGTTCCAACAACAAAAATGTATCGCAAACAGATCTGTTCTCAATGATGAGGGAGTTCTTTGTGCCATATTACTAAATTCTTTATAAATACTCTTATCACAGGATAGCTATGAATCTCTATACGAGAATGAAGATATCTACAAAGCTAATAGCGCTAATCCTAATTGTGCTGACCGTTTGTCAGGACCTAGCCTATTCCGCGCCTGTGACCAGCGGATTAACCGCTGAAACTGTAGCCTCAGTTAGTACCGCAGATATGACCCTGCGCCGGACAAAGGTATTATCCGGTATTTTCTCCCGCCTGAATCTTCCTGATGAGCTTGGTACGATACAAAGATTTCATGAAGGCATATCCAAAAAAGTTATTTTTCACATTCAAGATCTTCATATTAATGAAGAGGCACAGCTTAAAATTGCCCGCATCATCCAGCATTTATCCGTCCAGTATGGAACCAAACTTATTCAAATGGAAGGTGCCTCAGGCGAATTAGACCATGGCCTGCTTTCACGTTTTCCGAGCGAAAAAGCCCGCCGAATCGCCGGACGTTACTTTTTGCGCGAAGGGATGCTGACAGGGCCTGAGTTTCTTGCGATTGCTAAACGTCCCGATCTT
>CAZEFF010000021.1:0-32624 GCA_964511315.1 uncultured bacterium
GCGGGCTCCACGGATGATTCCGCGAAGGCCGCGATGCAGAAAGAGATTGAATCATTAGCAGAGCAGGCGAAGCTTAAGCAGGAAACTTACGCACAGCAAAGAAGCCTGCTATTAGGTCAATATCAATCCGCTCATGTCGCGAACCGTGATGAAAGTCATAAAGAGTGGACCAAAAAAGAAGAAAAGCTCCGCAAGGAACTTAAAGATATCGAAGAGCAAATTTTCGATCTGATTAAGCAAGAGCAGGATTTACAGAATGAAGAGTCTTCTATTCTAGAAAAACGTATCAACCATATCGATAAAGTTGTTCCCAAGATCCAGTCGCGTGTTATTTCGCAGGATTTGCTGCATGAACGCGATAAAATGGAAGAGCGTGTTTCTCAGCTTGCGCTTCGCCGGGATTTTCTCTCCAAAGAAATCGAACGTTTTCAACTTCCTAAAAAGGGCCAAGCGAATTCATGAAAAAAAGTTTTTTAAGCCATATTGCACTTAGCGCGCTTTTTTTGTCATTTGTTTCGGGCTGCGGATATACGCAGAAAACCACGCTGCCGAATGATATTAAAACCATTTATATCGATACGGTCCGTAATGAAATTCCGATCGATCAAGTTTTCGCGCATGAGCCTGGAGTTGAAATTAAAGTAACCAACGCCATTATCCGCCGCCTTAACCTGGATGGCACTCTTAAAGTGGTTAATGACAAATCAAAAGCGGACGCGATGTTAGATTCGTCGATGATCCGTTTTGAGCAGGAGGGCCTGCGTTTTACAAGTCTTGAATCAGTTTCAGAATATAAGCTTTTCATTGCCCTTCATCTTCGTTTGATCAATCCCAAGACTAAAGAAATTATTTGGGAAGAGCCCAATTTTTCGGGCGATACTGAGTATTTTGTGACTGAGATTAAATCAATTGGGCGCTCACTCGCGACCGATCAAGCCATCGACCGTTTAGCCCGCAATGTGGTTGACCGCATTGTTGAAGATTGGTGAAAACCGCTCTCCCGCTTATTTATCTTCTGGCCGGCAATCCTTTTTTACGCGATGAAAAAGGTAAGCAGATTGTCCAGAGTATCCAAAAAAAAAGATCCGGCGAATCATCTCTAAAATCCTTCCGTTTAAGCGAGCACGATTTAAAAACAGTTCTCTCTGAAGCCCGTTCGCTTCCTTTTTTGATTGAGACGCAGATTTTTCGTCTTAAAGACGCCGAAGAGCTCAAAAAAGCGGAAATAGAAACCTTAAAAGCCTACTTTGAAGCCCCCGCTGATTTTTCATTTTTTATTCTTGAAGTTGATGAGTTTGACCCGAAAAGCGCTCTTTCCGCTCTTGCTTCCGACCAAGGGGAAATCCATGTTCTGGAGAGTAAGGGGAAAACTGAAGGCGTTCAATTTATTAAAGATAAGCTGAAACGTTTTAACAAAACCATTGCCCCGGACGCTCTTGCCCGGCTCGATAATGAAACGGGTGAAAACGCGTCCTTTTTAGATTCTCTGATCGATCAGCTGATTAATTATTCCGGCGAACAAAAAGAAATCACGCTCCAAATGGTTGAAGCCTTTGAAGAAAATTGGAATGAAACGGATGTCTTTAAACTCACCGATGCCATCGCTCAGAAAAGAACGGGCGACGCGCTGTATCTCCTGCGTAAAATTTTGGATGAAGGGGAGCAGGAAATCATCGAACTTATCGGTTTATTGCATTGGCAGATTCGCCGGCTCTGGCAGGTTCTTATTCTGACGCAGGATAGAGCACCTGAAAGTTTGCTGATCAAAAAATGCCGGATGTCGCCAAAGCAGCTGCCGTTTGTCCTGAAGCAGGCAAAAAACTTAGGCCGCGGACAGCTTGAACGGGCGATCGAGGGTCTTTTTTACGCGGATTGGAAATTAAAGACAGGGCAGGCGGAAGGTCCTGGAGTTTTAGAAGATTGGATTGTAAAGATTACCGCAGGCGCAGGGGCGCCCGCAAAAGTTTAAAAGCCGTTTCCAAAAACGGCTGTTCTTGAAAACGGCTTTTAAGATGTTTTTATTTTTTACGGCTGAGTTTATTTAAGAAGGCCGCAACGCGGGACTTATTGCGGTTAGCGCGGCCGCGGGGGATAATCCCTCGGGAAACAGCGCGGTCCAAGCGGGAAATAAGCGTTTGAGCAAATTCCTTAGCTTTCGCAGGTTCGCCTGATAAAGCTAAAAGCTTCTTCTTAAGTGTCTTAAGCTCAGAAACAGCGGCCAAATTACGAGCTTGTTTTTTGGCATCGCTTCTCATACGCTTAGCAGCAGATCGGATATTCGGCATGGAAAAAACCTCTTTCTCTAAAAAAAGTTCAGACACTCTAGCACAGGGGCCAAGCCCTGTCAATAAGGGCAATCCAGAGGCCCCTCAGGCGGAACCTCATCACGGCAAGACCAAAAAGCACTTAGTGAAGGCGGCCGGCATTATGAGTCTCATGACACTCATGAGCCGTGTGCTTGGGCTTATCCGGGATGTGGTCAGCGCGAACCGGTATGGAACCTCATGGCAATGGGACTCTTTTATTTATGCCTTTATGCTGCCTAACTTCTTCCGCCGTCTAGTAGGTGAAGGCGGTCTTTCCAGTGCTTTTATTCCTGTCTATAGTGAAATCCAGCACCAAAAGGGTGATCAAGAGGCATTCGATTTCGCGAATATTGTCGGGTCGATGATTGCCGGCGGGCTGGCGGTTTTGGTGGGTATTCTCGGAGTGCTTTTGACGGTGGCGCTTCAGTTTCATTTTCTTTCTGAGAAAATGACGCTTACGATTGATCTTCTGCGGTATTTTTTCCCGTATCTGTGGTTTATGTCTATGTTCGCGCTCGGAATGTCTATTCTTAATTGTAATAAGAAATTTTTTGCTCCATCGATTGGGCCTGTCATTCTGGATATTTTTTGGATTGTGGGTGTGGTGTGGATAGCGCCCAGAATGAGTGCTGTTCCTGAAAAGCAATTACAAGCTTTGGCATGGGTGATTTTAATTTCGGGCCTTGTACAGGCTTTGATGTTGGTTCCGCCTATTTTGAAAACAGGGATGAAAATCAAGTGGGTTTGGAAACCTAAGCATGAAGGTTTAAAAAAAACAGTCGATTTGATTCTGCCATCTATCTTAGGGTTCACCATTGTCCAGGTAAATATGCTGGTGGATATGACGATCGGAATGCTCGCGGGGCCCGGCGCAAATTCCGCGCTTTGGTACGGCGCGAGAATCATGCAGTTTCCGCTTGGGATGTTCACCATCGCGATGGGGACAGCGCTCCTGCCCACGCTTTCTCAGCAGATTGCCGCGAAACAGTTTGATTCGGCCAATAAAACGCTCTCCTTTGTGCTGCGCAGCATTTGTCTGATTATTCTTCCGTGCATGGTGGGGCTGATTGTTTTACGCGAACCGATTGTTCAAATGCTTTTTCAAAGAGGCGAGTTTGACGCGGTTTCTACCGCCCGCACAGCTTCCGTGCTCATGTTTTATACGCTTGGGCTTTGGTTTTTCTCGGGAGAAAAAATTATGGCCACGGCTTTTTACGCGTCTCAGGATACGCGCACGCCGGTAAAGCTCGGCATCATTTCTCTTTTGACCAATGTGGCTCTTAATCTGATTTTAATGCGGCCCATGCGCGAATCCGGATTGGCATTAGCCACATCGCTCGCCTCCATGGGAGAGTTTGCCTTGCTTGTTTATTTCTATAATAAAAAAGTTACCAAATTTCCGCTCGCGGAGGTTCTGCATTCTTTTTACAGGATTTTCTTCGCTTCCATCGCGATGGGTTTTACGGCCGCGGGATCATTTTATTTTCTGCGTAAGATTTTTTCGGGATCCGATTTCCATCACCTAGCCCCCGCGGTTTTTGGGAGTATCTCGATCGGAGCCCTTTCTTACCTCGGATTCTGCTTTCTTTTTCATGTTCCCGAACTTAAAGAGGCGGTGAGTTGGCTTGGCCGCCGGAAAAAATCTGCTCCCGCGCAGCCTTGATTTACCGGCGGGCGGACGGTCATGAACCCTAATCTCAAAGAACAAGTTAAAAAATTTCCGCTGACGCCCGGCGTTTACATTATGCGTTCCGAAGAGGATGAAATTCTCTATATTGGAAAAGCGCGCATGCTGAAAAAACGCGTGACGTCTTATCTCACGAATAAAGCACACCTTCCCAAAGTCACCGCGCTGATGGAAAAAGTTGAACGCATTGACTATATTGAAACCTCAACCGAGGTGGACGCTTTACTGCTTGAAGCGCGGCTTGTTTATGAAAATCAGCCTCATTACAATATTGAGCTTAAGGACGACAAAAGTTATCCGCTTTTAAAAATTACCAAAGAAGCTTATCCGCGCATTCTGATTACCCGCAATAAATCAGACAAAAAAGCTTTTTACTACGGCCCGTTTACGGACGCGAAACTTCTGCGTCAGGCTGTTGTGTTAATTCATTCCCTTTTTCCCATCCGGAAATGCCAGAAACTCCCGAAAACCGCCTGCCTCTACTATCACATTGGACAATGTCTCGCGCCCTGCATAAAGCCTGAAATTAAACCCGAGTACGATAAGTTAGTAGGGGAGGTGCGGACATTTCTCGGGAGCGGCAAACGTTCGCTCATGGAATACTTAGAAGACCGGATGAAAGAAGCCGCTGAAGAGTTCCGCTTTGAAGACGCTCAGTTTTTTAAAGAACAAATTGAGGCTTTGGGAAAGCTTAAGAAAAAACGGTTCTCCCTCAAAAATCCTGAAGCGGGGATCGGATTGGCCGCGACGATTGAACTGAAAAAATATCTGGGAATGGACGAGCTGCCCGAAAAAATTGTCTGCTTCGACGTTTCAAATATCCAGGGAGATGAAGCGGTGGCTTCGCGCGTGAGTTTTTACCGCGAGCTTCCCGATAAGCTGGCCTACCGGCGGTACAAGATTAAAACGGTTTCCGGCATCAATGATTACGCGATGATTCAGGAGGCGCTCGGGCGTATGTTGAGGGGTGTTAAAGAGGGGCGGGAAACATTTATTCCGGATGTCATTATGATTGACGGCGGAAAAGGCCATTTGGCGGCGGCGCGTGAAGTTCTCGGGAAAGAAGGTTTCGAAACCACGAAACTGATTTCAATCGCGAAGCGGTTTGAAACCATTTATGGATTAAATGAAAAATCAAAAGTGATGGATATGGAAATTCCTCAAAACGCCTCGGCCCTTCATTTGCTTCAGAAAGTCCGGGATGAAGCGCATCGATTCGCGATTACTTATCACCGGTCGCTTAAGGAAAAAAATCTTAACCGTTCTGAGCTTGATGAAATCCCGGGAATCGGCGAGAAGCGCAAGAGAGTCCTTCTTGAGCAGTTTGATTCCCTGGAAGAGCTTAAGCGCGCAAATGCTGAGCAAATTGCCGGATTGCCGGGTATGGGAAGCGAAGCCGCGCGCCAAGTTTGGGAGTATTTTCACCCTTCCAACGGCTGAATTCCTTATTCTTAACCCTTTCGAATCGAACAGGTTATGTTATAATCGGCGCTCATATTCAGGCATGGAGAAATCGTGAAAGAAGAGATCGTAAAACTCAAAGAAACACTTCAACATCTCAAAGAAAAGCTTCAAGAGATAAGGGGGTATCTTTGACCTCGACACCCGCCAAAAGGAATTAGACGCCCTCAATCAGAAAATGGGTGAGCCTGGATTTTGGGACCGTCCCGAAGAATCACAAAAAACAATTGAACGCGTCAAATCCCTCAAAAAAATTGTAGAACCTTGGCAGAACGCGTGGCGGTCCGCGAGCGATTATTTTGAACTCCTGGATATGCTGGATGAAAATCAGCAGGAATCCGTTGCGGAAATGGTCCGAGAGGTCAGCGCGTTAGAAAAAGAAGTTGAACTGATTGAGTTCCAGCGGCTTCTTTCAGAACCATTGGATGGAAATAACGCTATCTTTAGTATCAGCGCCGGAGCAGGCGGAACTGAATCCTGTGACTGGGTGGCTATGCTGATGCGCATGTATCTATATTATTTTGAAGCGATGGGATTTAGCGTTGAAACCGTTGATTTGATGCCGGGTGAAGAAGCCGGGATTAAAGGGGTAACGCTGATGGTGCGCGGTCCATTTGCTTACGGGTATTTAAAAGCGGAATCAGGAGTGCACCGTTTGGTGCGCATTTCACCTTTTGACGCGAATAAACGGCGCCATACTTCTTTCGCGTCGGTCGATGTGATCGCGGAAGTGGATGATTTGCCCGAAGTTCAAGTAAAAGAGTCCGAAATCAGAATTGATGCTTTCCGTGCCGGAGGGGCGGGAGGTCAGCACGTGAATAAAACCTCCAGCGCTATCCGTATTACGCACTTGGCAACCGGGATTGTGGCCCAATGCCAAAATGAGCGTTCGCAGCACCAGAATAAAGAAGTCGCGATGAAAGTTTTGAAGGCCCGCTTATATGAACGATTTTTGCGGGAGCGGGAAGCCGAGATGAAATCCCAGTACGGTGAAAAGAAAAAAATCGAATGGGGTTCGCAGATCCGGTCTTATGTGTTTCATCCTTACAGTCTTGTGAAAGATCACCGCACGGGATTTGAAACGTCAAATGTTCAGGCGGTGATGGATGGAAAAATCAGCGGTTTTATTGAAGCTTATTTAAAGAAAAGTGTGAATTTGAGCGCATCCTCAGATAAGGACGTTGAATTATGATCCAATTTGTTCTTCAGAAAATTTTCGGAACTCAAAATGCCCGGGCGCTAAAAAAAATGTGGCCTGTGATTGCTCAAGTGAACGCCCTGGAAGCGGATATTCAAAAACTTTCGGATGCCGAGCTTCGAGCCAAAACAGATTTTTTTAAAAAGCAGTTAGCGGAAGGAAAAACTCTGGATGATATTCTGCCCGAAGCTTTCGCTGTTGTCCGCGAAACCTCAAAGCGCGTCAATAAAATGCGCCACTTTGATGTTCAGATTTTAGGCGGTCTTTCGCTCCATCAAGGCAAGATTTCAGAAATGGGAACCGGAGAAGGAAAAACCCTTGTCGCGACTTGCCCGATGTATCTCAACGCTTTGGCCGGAAAAGGCGTGCACCTGGTGACCGTGAACGATTACTTAGCCCGCCGCGACCGCAACTGGATGGGGCCTATCTTTGAATTCCTTGGTCTCACAGTCGGCGTCATTCAGCACGATATGCCTCCCGCGCTTCGCCGAGAAGCCTATCAGGCGGATATCACCTACGGAACAAACAATGAATTCGGTTTTGATTATCTCCGCGACAATATGGTTACGAGTCTCGAGGACCGGGTTCAGCGCGGACATTTTTTCGCGATTGTGGACGAAGTCGATTCCATTCTGATTGATGAAGCCCGTACCCCGCTTATTATTTCGGGTCCCGCGGAAGATTCGACCGATAAATATTTTAAAGCGCGGCGCGCGGCGATTTCCCTGAAAGGGTTTAAAATTGAACGCGAAGGTTTTGATCAAGCCTGGAAAGAAGAGCTGGAAAAGCTTAAAAAGGAATATGACTATTTAGCGGATATGAAAAGTAAAACCATCTCGCTCACCGAATCAGGGGAGACGAGGGGCGCGGAATACATGGGGGTTGAAAATCTTCATGACGCGGAAACAATTGATGAACGTCATCAAGTTATGACCGCGCTTCGGGCCAAAGAATTTTTTGGTTTGGATGTGGACTATGTAATCAAAGACGGCAAAGTGATTATTGTGGATGAGTTTACGGGACGGCTGATGCCGGGCCGCCGTTTCTCCGACGGGTTGCATCAAGCTCTTGAAGCGAAGGAAGGCGTCAAAATTGAACGCGAAAATCAAACGCTTGCGACCGTGACTTTTCAAAATTATTTCCGAATGTATAAAAAAGTCGCGGGAATGACAGGAACGGCCGCGACTGAGGCGGTCGAGTTCGATAAGATTTATAAATTGGATGTGGTGGTCATCCCGCCCAATCGTCCGAATGTCCGTCAGGATCAATCCGACTGCATCTACCGCACCGAGAAAGAAAAATTCAACGCGGTCATTAAAGAAATTATGGCGGAACACGCCAAAGGCCGGCCGGTTCTTGTGGGAACGGTGTCCATCGAAAAGTCTGAACGCCTGAGCGGCATGCTGAAGCGGCAGAATATTCCGCACACGGTCCTCAACGCGAAATACCATGAACGGGAAGCCGAAATCATCGCTCTTGCGGGACAGGAAAGCGGAGTTACCATTGCGACCAATATGGCTGGACGAGGAACAGATATTCTGCTCGGCACAGGAGTGGCCGCAAAGGGCGGATTGGCCGTCATCGGAACAGAACGTCATGAGGCGCGCCGGATTGACAATCAGCTTCGAGGCCGCAGCGGCCGTCAGGGGGATCCGGGTTCCAGTAAGTTTTATATCTCGCTGGAAGATGAATTGATGCGTATTTTTGGATCCGACAAAATTTCCGGAATGATGCTTAAGCTTGGGATGGAAGAAGGCGAAGAAATTCAGCATCCTTTAGTTAACCGCGCCATTGAAACCGCTCAAAAGCGTGTTGAGAACCGCAATTTTGAAATCCGTAAACATTTGCTCGAATACGATGACGTTATGAACCGCCAGCGCGAGATTATTTACGCTGAACGGGACAGGCTTCTTGTCGGTGAAAAAGTCAAAGAGCATGTTTTTGAAATGATTGAAGACGTGGTGGAAGATCTGCTTGCCGCCTTTGTCCATCCGGATATCCGGGAGGACGAAAAAAATCCGGCGGGTCTTACCGAAGCGCTGAACGCAAAGTTCAGCACAGATTTTAAATCCATTGTGGATGAAAATTATACGAATGTTGATTTTCTCCGGGAAGATGTGCTGAAGAAAATCACAGAGCATTATGAAATCCGCGAGCGTGAATTCGGAATGGAAAGAATGCGTTATTTGGAGCGCTATATTCTGCTTCAAATTATTGATTCAAAATGGAAAGAACATCTGCACGCGCTGGATAATCTTAAAGATGGAATCGGTTTGCGGGCTTACGGACAGCGGGATCCCTTGGTTGAGTATAAACGCGAAGCTTTCAATATGTTTGACCTGATGATTCAAAGCATCAAAACCGATGCGGCTGAGCTGCTTTTCCATGTTCAATCCGTAAAAGAAGAAGAAAAAATTATGACGGCCATGGCGCCGACGAAACAAACCCAGTTTTTGCATCCCGAATCCGGTTCAATGACATCCCGGGCGTTTGATGCTGACGAAAGCGGACCCTCGGGCCCAGTCGGCGGCGGGCAATCATTCGCGGGCCCTGCGAAGCAATCTCCGATGTCTGAACCGGTCCGGCGTGATGAAGCCAAGGTTGGACGCAACGATCCCTGTCCTTGCGGCAGCGGGAAAAAATACAAGAAATGTCACGGGTCGGAAGAATAAACGTTTCGGCCAATCGTTTTTTTGAACTTCCCACCGCTTATCTTTCGCTTATTTCGGGATTGCTTCTAGCGCTTAATTTTCTGAATTTTCCCTTAGGGTTTACTGCCTGGTTCGCCCTCATCCCTTTTCTTATAGCTCTCCATAAATCCCGCTCCAAAGGGGAGGCGCTTCTGAGCGGCTTTTTATTCGGAGGTGTTTTTTTTCTTCTTTCCATCGCGTGGCTGAGGTTCGTGACCTTTTTCGGATGGGCCGCGCTTGTTGGGATTGAAACTTCGTTTATCGTTCTTTGCGCTTGGGCGGTTTACGCGGCCCGAAGAACTCCGGTCTTTTTTAGGATCGTTTGGTTCGCGGTAGTCTGGACCGCTTGTGAAGTTTTCCGTTCAGAAATCCCCGTTTTTGGATTCGGCTGGAATCTTCTGAGCTATTCACAGTGGCCTTACGCGTGGGTGATTCAATTCGCGAATTTGGGCGGAGCCTACGGGCTTAGTTTTGTCATGGCTTTAGTCAACGCGGCTTTAGCAGAAGGATGTATTCATTTTTTTACAGCAAAGAAAAATTCAGATCGAAAAACACCCGCGTTGATCTTGGGATTTATTTTGACGCTTTCCACGATAGTATTCTCGCATGGTTTTTATTGGAGCCATCGGCCCGCGCAGTCACCCGCGCGGAATCTCCGCATATCGGTGCTGCAAGGAAATATTCCGGAAGAATTGGAAAATGATCCGGTGATCCGCGATAAAATTATTGGGATTTATTCAAAACTCACTGAGCTTGCTCAGTTTGATCAGTCCGAGCTCATTATCTGGCCGGAAGCCGCTTTCCCCGGATATTTTAACCGTGATATCAACGCGGATTCGATTCACACACTTGCCCGGACATCAGGGATTCCGATGATTGTCGGGTCACCGCATTTTGAAGAACCCCGTAAGGCTTACAATAGCGCCTATTTTCTTGGCCCCACCGGTGAAATTAAAAACCGCTATGATAAGCAAAAACTCGTTCCGTTTGGGGAGTACGTTCCTTTGCTGCCGATTTTTGGCTGGCTGGAGCCCATGGCGCATTATATGGGCGTCAGTGATTTCTCTTCGGGAAAAGAGAGTACGGTTTTTTCAATGATGAATAAGGAGTTTAAGTTTTCCACGCTGATTTGTTTTGAAGATACCTTTCAGCGGTTAACGCGGGAATTTGTGGACAATGGCGCGGAGTTTCTTGTGGTGATTACGAATGATTCCTGGTTTAAAAAGACAGCAGCTCCTTATCAGCACATGCATGTTTCGATGTTCCGCGCTGTTGAAAATGGAGTGCCCGTGATCCGAGCGGCCAATACCGGAGTTTCGACCTTTATTTCTTCGACTGGTAAAGAGTTAGCCCGGCTTCGGGATGAAAAGGGCAGGGATATTTTTATCGCGGGCCGAAAAACTTTTGAAATGCCGATTGATCCAAGGCTGACATATTACCGCCGGGGCGGATGGGTTTTTGGATACGCCGTGTTTGGATTGTTTGTTATAATAGGTCCGGTTTTAATCTTCAGAAGCGGCAAGTTTGAGGTGTGAAGTATGAAAAATCCGGAAAAAAATCTATGTTCTCTCCTGTTTATCGCGCTATTTTTATCCTTATGCTTTACCGGGTGTATCCGGTTTAAAGCCGGTGCGGGCTATTCTTATCAAGGCAAAGATGATGAAACTCCAACGACCAAGTCAGTGGGGTTTGATACGCAGGATATTGTTGATCCTGACCGGCCAAAAGGAAATATTACGGTTTAAATGACTGCCATTAAAGGTTACGCCACTCCTGAGGGAACTCTTTCCTATAAAAATCGCTTTCAAAAAAAACTCCACGAAGATTTTTTTCGCGAGAAGCAGGGTCTTTGGTTTTCTTCTATTGGCGCGGGCAGCTATTTGGGAGAACCTGATCAAGCCACCGACGCCCTTTATGAAGAAGCGCTAAAAGAAGCTTTGCTCAATGGGGTCAATGTGATTGATTCCGCCGTTAATTACCGGGCTCAAAGAAGCGAACGCAGTTTCGGTAAAACTCTGGCGGATCTTATCGGAACAGGAAAAATTAAAAGAGAAGAAGTGATTGTTTGCACCAAGGGCGGGTTCATTCCTTTTGATGGCGAATGGCCGGCGGATGCTAAGGCCTACATTCAAGAGACTTATATCAATCATGGAATCGTGAATGAAAATGAGATCGCTCAAGACTGTCACGCGGTTGCTCCCGCGTATTTAGAAGATCAGCTGAATAAAAGTCTGAAAAATTTAGGGCTGGAAACCATCGATATCTATTATCTTCATAATCCTGAAACCCAGCTGGGTGATTTTGACCGCGGGACATTTTTAAAACGGATGCGGGAAGCTTTCCGCTGGTGTGAGCAAAAAGTCAAAGAAGGAAAAATCCGAATGTACGGTGCCGCGACATGGTCAGGGTTCCGCGTTAATCCGAAAGCCCCGGATTATCTTTCGCTTGAAGAGCTGAATGTTCTCGCGAGAGAAGCCGGCGGAGGGGAGCATCATTTTAAAGCGGTTCAGCTGCCCTTAAATTTAGCGATGCCGGAAGCATGGATTATGGCCAACCAAAGTTACGGCGCGAATCTTGTTCCGTTTTTGGGGATTGCGCCGAGGTATCAAATGATTGTGGCGGCAAGTGCCGCGCTGCTGCAGGGACGTTTGACAGGGCCATTGCCCGCGTTCTTGGATCCTTACTTTGAAGGCCTTTCAAAATCCGCTCAAAAAGCCATCCAATTTTCCCGCTCTGTTCCCGGAGTGACAACATCATTAGTCGGGATGAAAAAAGTCCAGCATGTGCGGGAAAATCTTGAAGCCGCTAAAGTCCCGGTCCTCGGGGAACATCAGCTTATTCTCATGTTCCAAAAAGCAAGATAGCGGCTGTTAAGACGTTTTTCTCTGAAAGCGAGAAATGAAGGATTTCCCCTCCAGAATAAGATCACGCCCCAGATTTGCCGCGAGAAAAAAATAAAAAGCGTCAATCATGAAACGAAAACGGTGATGCTCCCATGTGAATAAGCATGCTAAATTCACATTCATGATTGTGATAAACATGAATAGAATCGTTAAAGCCTCAGAAAGATTTCTGTGATGAGACAGGTCCTGATAAATCCTAAGCAAAGCGTAAATCAGCAGCAGCGGAAATCCAAACAGCATAAAGAGCGAGATATCTGAACTGCTGCTAAAACCCTGTCCGCAAAATAATCGATTGTAGATTTTTGAATATCGAGTCAGTTTCGACTTATTTTCTCCGGCGGGAAGTTTATTAGCTGTAAAAGGCCAGACATAGCTCGAAGGCAAAAAATACTGCCGGTAATAAAGTTTTGCTAAATAATAAAAAAATGGCTGGGGATTACTCCGGATAATATACCGCGCGTCTCGGAAATAAATTTTTGAGATATCCAGGTAAGTCCGGTGATGGTAATTATTGACCGTGAAGGGGGACACCCGGCTGTTTATTTTATAATCCTGATCCAGGATGTCGGCGCCTGTTTTTTGTTCCGGGATAAACCCCTTATAACGGCTGACGGGGCTAAATGTGGGAATGAGCGATAGTTTTGAAATTTTATTTTCCGCAGCGAGTTTTTTTAAATAACCCAAAGAATAGGCATTTTTGACCAGTTCTGCTACGCCTTGACTCGCATAGGCAGATCCCATATTTGCAGTGTGGAAAACAATCAGATTTTTAGCATAAAAAAAGCAAGTAATCAAAAGAGGCAAAATCGCTGCCAGGAGGATTTTTTTAGCGATGGAGGGTTTGAATACAAGAACGATGGCCGCTATGATAAAAATCCAAAAAACATGAAAAACGCTTCTTGTGAGAATGACCGCGCACAGCAAAGAAAAAAAGATAAAAGCATCCTTCCATTTCTCTTGCTGCAAGAATTTATGAAGAAATAAAACGGATACGCAAAGCATAACCGCGAGCGGGTAAGTATAAAAAAGCCATTTTTCATAAAGCATTACGGAGGGGTTTAGAAAAAAGATGACTGTTAGAATTGCGGAAAGCCATAAAGGAATCCGCAGCCGGATGAGTAAGGCGAAAAAAGAATTACAGAAGATAATGCCTAACACGAAATAAATTGCCGAAAACACCGTGTGATAGTGAATAGGGAAAGCTTTCAAAATGATTCCCAGCCCTAGATTGAAGAGGGGCGGCTGGCTATGCATGTAATAGACGGTTTCTAAAAGTTTTGTCTGGAGTAAATGCAAGTCCGCGTACTGTCTGTAATAATAAAGCGGGGAAGAGTCGAAGGGGAGAATGGACAAAAGAATAATTCTTGAAACGAGATAAACAATATTTGTGAGGCTTAGCCAATAAAAGAAGGAGGCGAATTTGTTTTGATTCCGAAGAACCAAGTCGGAAGGCATTCTAGATGAGCGATAGTCCGCCGTCGGCGATGAGGGTCTGACCGACAATCCATTTGGAGTCGGGAGAAACTAAAAAAGCGGCAACGCGCGCGATATCATCCGGTTCACCGATTCGTCCCGCGGGAGTTCTGGATAAAACTTCTTTTTTGAAGCCTTCATAGTCAGGGAAGGATTTAAGCGCGTCCGTATCCACCAGCCCGCCTGAAACGCAATTGACGCGGATTTTCTTGGAGGCCAATTCTACCGCCAGGTAGCGCACCAATGCTTCAACCGCGGACTTAGAAATCCCGATCGCCCCGTAATTAGGAATAAATCGGTGAGCACCTAGGCTCGAGATGGCTAAAATATTTCCTCCGCCCCTGCTTTCCATGGAAGGGAGCGCTTTCTGCGTAAGAAGTAAGAGAGCCTTCGCGTTAATATCGAGAGACAGCTCCCACTGATTGACTTTAAGTTTATGGACAGGCTTGAAAGCTCCGAGTGCCGCATTGTGAACCAGGATATCGATTCCGCCAAACTCAGAAATGGTTTTAGCAACCATAGAATCCATATCTTTAGGATCGCCCGCATTGCCTTGAAAGGCGACTGCTCGGATGCCTGATTTCTCGAGGGACTTTACGGTATCGAGAGCCGCTTCTTCATTGCGGACGTAATTGACAAGAATATTGGCGCCCATTTCGGCAAAGCGATGGGCGATCGCGCGGCCAATTCCTCGTGAGGCACCGGTAATGAGTGCGGATTTACCGCTTAGCGTTTTTGACATAAGGGTAAAAGAATAGGGGTTTTTACCCTAAAAACCAAGAAAAAAATTTTTGGGCTGTAGAGGGGGGGCGTGCTATAATCCCTTCCTTATTATAATGAAGTCTGTAGCGGTTAGCCTTTACGATAGTATTCGCCAAGCTCAGCGCAATCTTTTGGATTGGATGGTCCGCCATCATCCGGCTCTTCATTTGGAAGAGCGTGCTGAGTTCTTTACGAGTCTTTTTGAGAAGGATATCCCGGCCTCAAGCAGCATTCTTGATATTGGGGGAAGCTGGGGGTTTTATCACGAACCTTTAGTGAAACGGGGCCACAGTCACGCGGTGCTTGATGTGGTTCGTCCTTCTTATCAAAAAGCACCTGTAGTCATTTATGACCCGGGAGACGCGATTCCGTTTCCGGACAAAAGTTTTGATGTTTCGCTCTTTATCACCGTGCTTCACCATATTGATGATTCGGCTGGGGTTCTGCGCGAAGCGATGCGGGTTACCCGCAAAAAAATTATCGTGGTAGAAGATGTTTACCATCACTCTCTCGGCAGGCTTTGGACGGAGTGGCGGGATAGAATTTATAATTTTGAGTATTTTGGGCATCCGTGCCGATTCAAAAAAAGCGGCGAATGGATACAGCTTTTTGAAAGTTTAGGCATGAAGCTTGAACGTCACGAAAATGTTTACACGTGGCTGTCAGGAATGCGCATTTTAAACGGAATCTTCGTATTTACGGTTAATTCATGATGAATCCTTTATGTGTTGAAAAAGTGCTGTGGCTCAAACCTGGCGAAGGAATCAGCGCTTGCGGGCGTATTCCGGTTGAAGCGGAGTTTTTTCAAGACCACTTTCCAGGTTTTCCAATTTTGCCGGGAGTGCTCGCGCTTGAAATGCTTAAACAAACCGCGGAAGTTTATCTGCGGAATCAAAATCAGTCCGGGGCAAAGAGGTTTGGTCTAAAAAAAATTAGCGGGGTAAAATTTGCCCGCTATTTAAAGCCCGGCGATGAATGGGTCAGTCATTTAGAGTTCGTTTCAGGCGATGAGCATGAAACTGTTTGGAAAGGCCGGTTGCTTCATAAAGAAGAAACGGCAGTGACAGCTCGGCTTGAGCTGAAAAATATTGAAAGTCCGCAATTTGCGGTAAACCTGTAAGGGGGAAGTCTAATGGAAGAAGATATTTTAAAGAAAATCAAAGAAACGTTGGCTGGCGCGCTTGGAGTTGAAGCGGATGATGTTCGGCCGGAAGCTTCTTTGGTCCGTGATCTTGGGGCTGAATCGATCGATTTTATCGATATTATTTTCCGCCTTGAAAAAAATTTCGACATCAAAATTCCGAGCGGTGAACTATTCCCCGGCAATATTTTGAACGACGAGCGTTATTTAAAAGAAGGTGTTGTGACGCCGGCGGGACTTCAGGAATTGAAAAACCGGCTTCCTTATATGGACGTGGATACCTTTGCTAAGGACCCCAAAGTGACGCGGCTCGCGGATTTCTTTACTGTCCGTATGGTCATGAATTACATTCAGGATCGTCTTGCCAAGGAAACAAAAGCCTAAAAAAAATAATTTATCGGGTGCCGGCCTCCAATTGGCCGGTGTCGGCATTGATCTGGTTGATCTTAGCCGGATGAAGCAATTTCTCTCTTCTCATGGCAGGCGCGCGTACGCGCGTCTGCTGCATCCTTCCGAAAAATCCCGGTATTTTTCCTCATCCCATTCCGCGGTAAAACTGGCTCAGTTTTTTGCCGCGAAAGAGGCCTATTTCAAAGCTTCCGGGGCCTCATGGCTCGGGGTGGATGGGTTTAAAGACATCGAAGTCCGTGCTTTCCCTAAAGGCCGTTTTGAGGTAAAATCATCCCGCTTTACCCGCGTGGACTGCCAAGGCGCTGGAAGTTTTTTTCGCCAAGGGCGCTGGGTCGGCGCGCAAGTCATCCTTTGGAAAACTAAGCATAAAAAATGAGATGTTTTAAATGAGAAGATTCGAAGGTTTTTCGCTTTTCGTTTTGAATTTTTTGTGTTGAAGCGGATATGCGCTGGCTGCTCCTTGACGAAGTAATTGAGATTCAAAAAGGTGTATCGGCTAAAACACGCGGCCATGTTCCGGACGCTGAATATAGCGCCGAAATTTTGATGCTCGAAATGATGGCGCAGACGGGCGGCATGCTTTTAGGCGCGCAGGATGATTTTCAAAGTGATGTGATTTTTGCCAAAGTGGAATCTGCCGAGTTCGCGCTGCCCCTTCAGCCGAATGAATCCGTTACTCTTGTCGCAAGCTCAGATAATTTAAGACCTGAAGGCGCCTGGATTGACGCGAAGGTTCTTGGCGAAAGCCGGGAACTGGCACGGAGCCGTTTTCTTTTAATGAGTCTGGGACATCTTGTTCCCGGGAGAAATTCATCCATAACATTTCACGAAGTGTTCATGAATCATTTTAAAATTCGGGAAAAAATTAAATGAGAAGCCGCCGCGTAGCCATCACCGGTCTCGGCGTCCTGTCTCCCTGCGGTCAGGGGAAGGCCGCGTATTGGCGCGCTCTTATTGAAGCGAAATCCCATATACGCTACATGGATCCGCTTCCGACTGAAAGTTTTCCCGCCAAAATGGCTGCCGATATTCCCGATTTTGACCCCCTCACTTATATTAAATCCAAAAAATCCCTCAAACTGATGTCCCGCGAAATTCAAATGGCAGTGGTGGTGAGCTATTTGGCGATTGAAGATTCCGCGATTAACCTCGCGGATATTGACCGCACAAGATTTGGTCTTTCGCTGGGTACGGGCATTATCAATAATGATCTGGATGAAGTCGGTATGGGGATCAAAAGTTCTTTGGATGCTGAAGGAAAATTTCAGATGCGCAAATTCGGCGCTGAAGGCATGCGCGCGATGTACCCCTTATGGTTTCTCAAATATTTGCCCAATATGCCTGCCTGTCACATTACGATCGCGCACGGTTTAAAAGGTCCGAGCAATACCATCACCACTTCTTCGGCGGCCGGAGCTCAGGCCATTGGTGAAGCCTTCCGTATTATTCAGCGGGGTGACGCGGATCTTATGCTTGCCGGCGGAACCGACTCCAAAGTGAACGCAATGGGCATTTCGCGTTTTTATCTTCTTGGATTATTGTCCCATCAAACCGGACATCCTGAAAACGCGTACCGTCCCTTTGACCGCCGTCATGACGGAATGGTTCTTGGTGAAGGCGCTGGATTAATGATTCTTGAAGAATGGGATCATGCGAAAAAACGGGGCGCCCGGATTTACGGCGAGGTCGTGGGGTACGGATCTTCGTCAGATTTTAATCATAATCCCACATCTTCTGAAGACTACCGCGGAAAACGTGTGGCGATGCTTCGCGCGCTTGATGACGCGTCAACGGGTCCCGAAGACGTTGATTTCCTTTTAGCCAATGGCAGCGGTGTTCCGCAGGAAGACACTCAAGAAGCCTGCGCGGTTCATTCTGTTTTTGAAAACTCATTGGGCAATTTGGCAGTCACCGGTGTGAAACCGATTACCGGGCATTTGATTTATGGAGCAGGCGGAGTTGAAATGGCCGCCGCCGTTATGGCGCTTAGTGAAGGTGTTGTTCCTCCTCTCGCTAATTTTCAGAATCCCGCTCCCGCCTGCGATCTGCCTTTCGTTTCCGGAGAACCTAAAATATTAAACGGCGATACCGCTCTATTTAACTCGTGCGGATTTTTCGGCCAAAACGCTTCCATCGTGCTGAGGAAAGTATGAGCTTACGCCGCGTAGTCATTACGGGGATGGGGGCTGTGACCCCGCTTGGACTGAATGTCCGGGATACTTGGGCCGGACTCGTTGAAGGAAAATCCGGCATCGGCGATATTTCTATTTTTGACGCGTCCACATTTCCCACCCGAATTGCCGGTGAAGTGAAAGATTTTGATTTTGATTATTGGCGCAGGCGCGATCCCGCTTTGGTGAGCGCGAGCCGAAGCACATTGTTTGCCGTGCAGGCTGCCGAAGAAGCCTACAAAGACGCGCATCTCAAAGCTTTTAATGTTCATCCCGAACGTTTTGGAATTTATTTTGGAGCGGGTGACAGCGGAATCGATTTTGAATCCTTCGTTGAAACAGTTTCTTCTTCATTTGGAAAAAAAGATGAAGGTTCCGTGGTCGATAAAAACCGTTACCTCGATGAATCGCGCAGCAAAATGTGCGGTATTAAAGAACTCGAAGCTCAGCCCTTTATGACCGTGACGCATTTGGCCCGCCGTTTTGATACGCGCGGTCCCGTATCGAATTGTCTTACAGCCTGCGCGGCATCATCCCAGGCGATTGGCGAAGCGTATGAATGGATCCGCCGCGGTGAGGCGGATATCGTGCTTTCAGGCGGTTCACACTCAATGATTTATCCGCTTGGTGTGGCGGGTTTTAGTCTGCTTACCGTTCTTTCTACTTCAAATGATGAACCCCAAAAATCTTCACGGCCTTTTGATAAACGCCGCAATGGATTTGTGCTGGCGGAAGGTGCCGGCGTGGTGGTGCTTGAAGAGCTTGAGCACGCGCTTAAACGGCGCGCGAGAATTTACGGAGAAGTGCTGGGTTATGGTTCCACGGCGGATGCCTACCGTTTAACGGATATGGATCCCGACGGCGGAGGCGCAAGACGCGCGATTGAAATGGCGATGCAAAAAGGCGGCATTCAGCCGGATGATGTGGATTACATTAACGCGCACGGAACGGCGACAAAAGTAAATGATGCCGTTGAAACTATCGCGATTAAAAAAGTGATGGGCGAGCGCGCTTATAAAACACCTGTCAGCTCGATCAAATCCATGCTGGGGCATATGATTGCCGCGGCCGGAGCTGTGGAAGCCATTACCTGTCTTTTAACCATGCGTAATCATATCATTCCTCCAACCATCAACTATGAAGAGCCGGATGCTGACTGTGATCTGGACTATGTGCCCAATGCCGCTCGTGCCGCGAGTGTTGATGTCGCGCTGTCCAATTCTTTCGGGTTCGGAGGCCAGAATATTTGTCTGGCATTTGGGAGATATAATGAATAAAGCGAAAGCCCTGTTTTTAACCGGCATCACCGGAACTCTTGGCAAAGAAATGCTTCGGGCTTTGCTTACCACGACCGATCACAGGCTCTATCTGCTTGTCCGCCGCAAAAGCGGGCGCTATTCTCATTGGGACCGCGTTCGCGCCATTCTCGAACCATGGGGACTTACGCGTTTTCTCGGAACCCGCGTTCATGTATTTGAAGGGGATGTGACGCTTCCAGGTTTGGGCCTTCAGACTGCTGACTTTGAAGAGTTACGTAAATCGGTTGAAGAGGTTTATCACATCGCGGCACTCACAACACTGAATGCCGGTGAAGAAGAATGCCGGAAAATTAATGTCGGAGGAACCGAAGAAGCGCTGAAGCTCGCCGTTGCGCTTCGGAAAATCGGAAAACTCCGCCGTTTCTTTTATTTTTCAACCGCGTATGCCGCAGGCAGCCGTCAAACTTATCTTTCAAAAGAAAACGCGCTTCCTGAAAATCCCGTTTTCGCGAATCATTATGAATCAAGCAAATTCGCGTCCGAAACCCGCGTGCGTCAAGCGATGGCTGATGGACTTCCCGTGACGATTTTCCGCCCGAGCATTGTGGTGGGCGATTCACAAACCGGTGAAGTTTCTGAATTTAACGTTATTTATCCTTTCATGAAACTTTTCGCGCATGGTATTTTGCGGCTGCTTCCATCACGCCCAAACAATGCGGTGAATGTTGTTCCGATTGATTTTGTTATCCGCGCGTCACTCGCGATCGCGAATCATCCCGGATCTATTGGGCACGCATTTCATCTTGTCACCAAAGAACCGCCCACGATCAAGATGCTGCTTGATTTGCGACATGACTTTCAAGAAGCTCCCGAAGTCACCATCATTTCTCCGGATGATTTCACCAAAGAACGCCTCAGCCCAAATGACCGGATGGTTTACGAAATGCTCGAACCCTATCTCGGCTATTTAAATGATGGGTTGACGTTTGATACCACGAATACGGAAAGATTGCTGGAAGGGACAGGGATCTCATTCCCCAAGACCGATATGGATTTCTTACGCACGCTCGTGCGTTATGCTGTGGATGCCGGCTATTTGCTGGTTAAATAATCCCGGCTAAATTACCGCCACTTACTCTGTTCGCCGCGAAAAGCCATTCCAGCGGCGTCCATCAAGATCGCGCTAAAAATTAATGCCGCCAAAGGGTGAAAGAACGCGTACCCCTTTTTGGCATTGGTAATATCGTGAGCCCGCCAAGCAATGCCCAGCACAAAAACCACAATGGGCAGAGCAAACCAAAAAGAAATGAATATTAAAATAAACGGCAGGACCGAAAAAAGAAACACGGATAAAGCCTTCGCTTCAATTCGGAGGCCCTTTTGTTCAAACGCGTAAAGATAAATTCTCCGCCAACCCCGCCAAATCGCGTCCAAAGAGTCATACATTCTTGTGCCGTAAAGAGCGTCTCCGAGAGCGCACTCAGTATTTTCACCCAGCTGCTTCGCTTTTTTCGCCATCGCGAAATCTTCCAGGTATTCGCCCTTTACGTTTTCGTGGCCGCCGATTTTTTCGTATAAATCTTTTTTCATCATCAGGTATTGGCCGTTTCCAAAATAGACTTTGGATTTCGGGTCATTGATTTGATCAATCGGAAACCAAAGGCCCATATAGCTCATGGCACAGGGCTGAAGAATATCCTCCCAAAATCCATCGGTGAGACAGCGGGGAAGCAGGGTGAGAAGGCTCAGGCGTTCCGCAAGAGCATGCTGAAGTGAGGCCCGCACACTTGTGATTTCGTGCCGGGTATCCGCATCCGTGAATAAGAGCCATTCACCCGAGGCATGCTTGATCCCGCAGTGAAGCGCGAAGTTTTTGCCTGTCCATCCAATAGGCGTGGGGGGCGCCTTAATGACTTTTAAGACCCCAGGACGGGCATGAGCCGCCAGCTGATCTAAAATTTCTCCGGTACGGTCAGCTGAATTATCATTGATAACAATAATTTCAATATTAGAATAATCCTGGTTCAGAAGTTTGAGGATGCAGGCCTCAATATTTTTCTCTTCATTCTTCGCCGGAACCAGAATCGATACCTTTTCAGACGGTTTGGGGGCATTGGGGTCGGGCAGGATGATCGGGGCCTTCCGAAGGGTTTTAAGGAGCTGCCATGCCCTCCAAATCCAGACGATTCCCGTTAGAATACAAAAGCCGTTGATTACGTCAAAGGTTATGGCCATAATTGCCGAAAATCATAGCATATAATTTTTACTTTACCGAAGCCCTTTTACCTTTATAGAAAGTTGGTTCATGTTTAAGAAGTTCGCTGAAGCCATTCTTGTTCTGCGCTGGCCCATCCTCCTGGGGCTAATTATGCTCACTCTTGTGACAGGCGGCGCCGTTTTACGCCTGCAGATTGATCCCTCGATGGAACCGATGTTCGTCAAGAATTCTCCCGAATACAAATATTACAAAGAATACAAAGACAAATATGGAAGCGACCAGATGATTGCGGTCGCGATGAATACGCCCGGACTCTTTGATTATAAAAACCTCCATCTCTTGAAAACCATTACCGCGGACTTTGAAAAATTCCCCGAAGTGGAGCGGGTTTTAAGTTTGGGCAATACCATGGATATCCGCCACAAATTTATCGGGGTGAAGGTCTATCCGCTGTTAGAAGGTGTTTTTGACGCCAAGGTTACTTTAAAGGAATTAAAAGAAAATGTTCTGGGGAATGAACTTTTCGTCAATAACCTGATTTCAAAAGACGGCAAAGTCGCGAACATGCTGATTTATCTTAAGACTTCCGATAAAAACACGAAAGTCAGCGGTCAATTTATTGAAAAGCTCAGGAAGTATCTCGTTAAGCACACCAAAGAGGGGATCGAGTTTTACATAGCCGGTTCTCCAGTGGAGCAATACGATTTTATTAAACTGATCCGCAAAGATCAGTTCACCTTTGTTCCTCTTATCGCGCTTTTGCTTGTGGTCACGACCTTGCTTATTTACCGAAGCATTCCCTGCATGATTATTTCAATGTCGATTGTTTTTATGACCCTTGTTTGGACTCTTGGAACCATCGCGCTTTTGGGACAGCAGTTAAATCTTATGACATCGCTGCTTGCTCCCGTGATTATGATTGTCGCGGTGGTGAATTCCATTTATTTGATCAATGTCTTTTTTGAAATCCGCCCGCATCACCCAAGTTTCAAAATGGCGGTCATTTTAACCATTGATCAGCTGGGTGTGCCTTGTTTTCTCACGCACTTAACCACGATCCTCGGATTTATTTCGCTCGCCCTGACACCCGTGCCCGCGATCCAGAGTTTTGGAATTTTTGCCGCGCTCGGGACTTTCTATTCTTATATTGTTGAGATTGTGCTGACGCCGATTCTTATGCCCATCCTGCCTTACCGCAGCAAGTCGAGTTACAGCGAAGGCAACTTTTTTAATCAGGTTCTGATCGGGTTCATTGAGAAGCTCGATTATCAATGGAAGTGGCTGATTCTCGCGGTAACGGCCGTCGCGATTTATTTTTCAGTCCTTGGAATCCAAAAAGTCGAAGTCGATACGAATATCGTTAAACAAATGAAGCCTGAACTGCCGCTTGCTGTTTCAACACGGTTTATCGATGAGCATGTGACCGGCGTTTATTCGCTCGGGTTTGTCCTTCGCCGTAAAGACGGCGGAACTTTTATGGATCCGGAAGCCCTTCAAAAAGTGGATGAAATTAAAACGTTTCTGGAGGCACAGCCCGCGATCAGCAAAGCGAATGTCATCACGACGCTGATCAAAAAGATTCATATGGAACGCCACGATGAAAAAGATAAATATAAAATTCCGGAAGAGATGAAAGACTTACGGCGTTACTTCAAGGGGATTACGTCTTCGGGAGACCCGGAAGTTTTTAAAATGATTTCTCCTGATTTTAAAGAAATCCGGATTGACGCGCGCATGAAAGCGGTTGGAACTGCGGAGGGTGCCGCGACTGAAGACGCCATCAGGGCCTGGCTCAATCAAAAGATGGGGAACTACTTTGATTATAAGCTGACGGGGAATGTAGTGCTTCTTGGAAAAATGGCCAAAGACCTTGTAAAGCAGCAGCTTGAGAGTTTTTGGTTCGCGTTTGGATCGATCCTGCTGGTGATTATGCTGTTATTCCGCTCGCTCAAACTGGGGCTACTCGCGGCCATCCCGAATCTCGTTCCCATTATGGCCGTCTATGGACTTATGGGGTATATGAAGATTGAACTTTCCACACCCACCGCCATGATTTCAAGCATTGTGCTCGGGCTTGTGGTGGACGCTTCCATCCAATTTCTTTACCGGTTCCGTCTCGAATTTTCAAAGCGGCATCATTATCTTCAGTCGCTTCATCACACTTACCGCAATACCGGTCACTCCATGGTGGTGTCCACCATGATTTTAGTGGTGGGTTTCGCGTCAAGCGCCTTTGCCAGCTTTCGGCCGACCATTCACTTTGGGGCGCTGACAAGTCTTACGATTTTTCTCGCGCTGATCTGCACCATCATTGTTCTGCCCGTGTGTCTGCTCATGGTGAAGCCTTTTGGTCCGCAGAAACTCTTTCAGCGGGGAAAACGTGAAGAGGCTCATCCCCACGAGCCCGTTTCTCATCATTAAAGCTGATTTTCAAACCCCGTGACAACTCTACCCAAATTTGCTAAACTTTTGCCTCTTCACCACCCCTTTTCACGTTTTCAAATCGGGGCCCTTACGCTTATGCGTAAGGACACGACTGAGAAACTTGATGTTTCTCTAGTCGAATGACAATTTGCAAAAAGAGGCGACCCGTTTTTCAGGCGTCTCGATTACCCTAGTAAATGATTCAAATCGGGGCGTAGCGCAGCCTGGTAGCGCACACGCTTGGGGTGCGTGCGGTCGAAGGTTCAAATCCTTTCGCCCCGACCATTTAAATAAAATGCCTTGGAATTCGTTCCCAGGCATTTTTATTTTAAGGACCGGGACTAAAAGAGAAAGGATTTGAAGCGGTCTTCGGACCTTTTTAAGAAACCTTCTTTAAATCTTCCGGCGGCACATTGAAGATGAGGTAAGAATAGGCGATATGGCCCGCGGGTTTGAAGTGGTTTCTGAGCCAGGCATATTTTTCGGGGCCGTCGGTGACTCCCGCGAGCTGATTCACATTCACAATGATTTGTCCTGAGACAGGCGTTTCGGGATTCACGATAGCTCCCGGATGTTTCTTTAAATACTGATCTAGATACCAACTGTTTTCTCCCCAGTCGATATTCGAATCCGCTAAGAATTTATACGCATTCTTGCGGTCGCCAATGAATTCATTGAAATATGATAAGTAATGCGGAGTGTATGACAGAACCGAGAGGACATAATAAACCGAGAGCAAGGAATAAATACCCCGGACAGTTTTAGAGAGCGAATTCCAGTTTTCAAAAAGGGCGGAAATCACAACATAAAGAAACGGCAGAACAACAATAAAAAAACGCATGCCCGCGTGAGCTTTAAATAAAAAATTAAAATAAATCGTGAAAAATAAAATGGGGATCCACAAAAAAAGCCCCTCACCCAAAAACGCGCCGAGTTTAAATTTCCGGATATAACTTAACACCCCAAGCAGAATAAAAATTAGCATCGCGACCGGAATTTTATAAAGCGAAGCGATTAGAAAGTAGCCTTTGAATCCCTCCGAACGGTTGGTTTTGCCAAGCAAATAAAAAAGCCCAAAACCTTTGCCTGATTCTTCATTGTATTTGACCCAATCGAGCCCTTCCATAAACGGGGCAGGGAATGGAAGCGGGAGCTTACTCAAAGAACCGCTTTTATCCTGCAGGGTCTGAAAAATCCTGCTTTTGAACTCGTATTTTTCAAGCGGCGTAAAAGTCCGGTTGAAAAGGTATCCCGCGTTAATGATGAAGAGATTGATCAGCATGAAAAGTAAAAGTGATTTTAAGAAAGGTTTGAATTGGCTTTTCAGATTCTTTATATGAAATAAAAAAGCGATCACGAGAAACAGAGGATAAAGAAAGATGCAGGTAAATTTTGCGAGCTGAGCCAATCCCAGAGTCAGCGCGCTTAAAGTCTGGTTCTTAAGACCGCCTTCGGTAAGATATTTCCGAAAATGGTACAGAGAAATGAAAATCATCCCCATGCAGTAAGCGTCGGTGGTAACGAGCCGCGAATGAGCCAGAATATTGGGCTCAAAGGCATAAAAGAAGAGCGCCCAAAGTCCCGCGGTGATTCCGTAAAGTTCGCTTGCCCAGCGATAAACATAAAACCCCACCAGAATCGAAAAGAAAACCGTAAACCAGCGGCCGGTTCTTTCTTTCTCCAGTTTTTTGAAGGGTTTTTGGAGCGGGGTGTTTTTAAGCGCTTCCCAAATTTTATGCGGAATGGCATTGATCGCAGAAAAAGGCATTTTGCTGTCATCAAAGCGGTCGGTGTTTCCGTTCAGGACGCTCAGGCCATATTTAAAATGGTGACTTTCATCATAGGTGAGCCCTTTATGCTGAAGGCCGATATAATTGAGCGCGAAAATGCCCGCGAGCAGGAGACCTAAAATAATTTTTTGCCGAAGCGCTGCTGTCATATTGGGCGGTATTATACCGTTTCTTTTTAAAAAAATGACTAAAAGATCGGCATCCCCATAAGCTCGGTTTCCGCCATGTGACTTGAATCACAGAGGATACCAGGGATGATTGATAAGCTACTCCCATTCTCGACCTTCCCCCCAGAGGCATATCAAGGTACAATCTTCGCTTCAGGTGTACTTACAGGAGATTTCCATGACAAGCGTGAAAAAGGCATTCTTATTTTTTATTTTAATCAGTTTTGCCGGGATCGGTGTTTCTCAGGCCTCGCCCGCGAAAGATGAAGATTTCGGAATCTGGAGCCAAAATGATATTGAGGCGAAGCTCAGCCCTGAATGGAAAATGAAAGCGGGGGAAGAGCTCCGTTTTCGCGAACACGCGGGCATTATTTATTATGATACCCATGTCGGCGCGGCTTATCAGGCGGCGAAATATTTAGCAGTCGGCGCGGATTATCTGCAGGTTCGCCAGACTCGCACGCTCGGTAAAAAAGATATTTGGTACTGGGAAGAGCGCCCGCGTATTTACGCGACGCCGCAAATTAAAATCAAAGGGTTCAATCTGGAAAACCGAAATTTGCTCGAGTTCCGGATTAAACAAAAGACCGAGGACAGTTTAAGGTACCGCAATATGACGACCTTAACGGCTCCCTGGAAATTAACCAAACTCGAAATCCAGCCTTATGCCGCGAATGAACTTTTTTTTGAAAGTAACCGTAATGGGCTTGTGGAAGACAGGCTTTATGGCGGGTTGAAATATCATCTTTGGCATGAACTTTACGGCTCGCTTTTTTATCTGAGGCAATTTTCAAAAAATTCCGCGGCGAAGTGGAAAGAATCCAATATCTTGGGGATTGGGATCAAAATCTCACTATAACAATGGAAACGCTTACACAGCTTTTAACCGTAGATTCAGTCGCGCACACCCTGCTCATCCTCATGATGATTATGGCGCTCGGGCTTGCCCTTGGGAGTATCCGGATTTTTGGAATTAATCTGGGGGTCGCGGGTGTGCTTTTTGCCGGAATTCTTTTTGGGCACTTTAAAGTGGCCATCAATATGGAGACAGCTGAATTCGTGCGCGAGTTCGGGCTCATTCTATTTGTCTATACGATCGGGCTTCAAGTGGGACCAGGATTTTTTTCATCCCTCAAGCGCGAAGGCGCCGGTTTGAACGCGGCCGCGGCTTTCATTGTGCTTATGGGAGCCGGGATTACTGTTCTCATCAGCCGTTTGTGGCATATTCCTATGAATGTCGCGGTGGGTATGTTTTCAGGCGCAACCACGAATACTCCGAGTCTTGCCGCGGCTCAGCAGGCGCTTAAAGAAATGCCCGGGATTTCCGCGGAAGCCCTCAAAATGCCCGGGTTAGGATACGCCGTCTGCTATCCGTTCGGAATTGTCGGAATTATTCTGGCCATGATTTTTACACGGACCTTTTTTAAAATTACGGCAAAGGCGGAAGCTGAAAACTATGAACAGCACCGCGTAAAATCGAAACCCTCGCTCGAGGTCAAAGATTTCAAGGTTGAAAATGTTAATCTGAACGCCTGCTCGATCGAAAAACTTCCGCTGCCTGAAGACCGCGTTGTTTTGTCGCGCGTGATGCATGAAGGCAAGGTTCAAATTATTTCTCCCGACAGCAGAATTTATTTGGGCGATATTGTGCGCGCGGTCGGAAGCAAAGCGGCGCTTGAAGAATTGCGGCTCATTATCGGAAGTGAAGCGGGGATTGATTGGGGAGAAGTGAATGAGCAGATTGTGACGCAGCGGGTGATTGTGACGCGTCGTGAAGTGGCCGGAAAAACAATCGGCGATTTAGATCCCTTTCTTTATGGGGTGACGGTAACTCGGATAAGCCGCGCTGAGATTGAATTCGCGGCGACGCCCGATATCGAAATCAATTTCGCGGATACCCTGATGGTGGTGGGCGAAAAAAACGCGATCAAGAAATTTTCGGCGATTATTGGCAACTCCGCCAAACAGCTGAACCATCCGGAACTCATTCCCGTTTTTTTAGGCATTGCGCTCGGGGTCATTCTGGGGTCGCTTCCTATTCACTTTCCGGGAATGCCGGCTCCCGTGAAACTCGGATTAGCCGGCGGACCGCTTTTGGTGGCGATTGTGCTCAGCCGTGTCGGACGTATCGGAAAGCTGATTTGGTATATGCCTGTCAGCGCGAACTTTATGCTTCGCGAAATTGGGATCGCGCTTTTCCTGGCCTGTGTGGGATTGCGGTCGGGAGATAAATTCGCGCAAAGTTTATTGCAGGGACAGGGATTTCTTTGGATGCTCGGGGGAGCGCTGATTACGATTCTTCCGCTTATGGTGACTGCGGCTTTCATGCGGCTAAAATATAAAATGAATTATTTAAGTCTTTGCGGATTATTGGCAGGGAGTATGACTGATCCGCCCGCGCTCGCTTTCGCGAATCAAATCAGTGCTTCCAGTGCTCAGGTGGTTTCTTACGCGGCCGTTTATCCGCTCGTGATGATTCTTCGTGTTCTTGCCGCGCAGGTTTTGGTTTTATTCTTTACCACTCGGTAGGCTTATAATCTTTCAGGAATTTTCCCCAGATATGATCCCCGGTTAAAAGACCATAGAACACCGGGTCTAATAGGCGGGCAGCACCGTCAACAATATCAAGCGGCGGCTCAAAATCGTGCATTTCTTTTTTCGCCGAACTCAAATGAGCGGGGTCTTCATCGGTGATCCAGCCGGTATCCACGGCATTCATATAAATTTTATCTTTCGCGTAATCAGGCGCGGAAGTTAGGCTCAGCATATTGAGCGCGGCCTTCGCCATATTTGTATGCGGATGTTTATCGGTTTTGGTCCAGCGAGTAAATTTACCTTCCATCGCCGAAGCGTTAATAATGTGCTGTTCTCCCGTTGTGTGGCGGAGCATGAGCGGTTTGAGTTTCGCCGCAAGAATAAACGGAGCGACGGCATTCACCAGATGCACTTCGAGCATTTCGGGTGTAGAAACCTCAGAAAGGGTGAGGCGCCAGCTATTCACCGATCGCAAATCGACCTGCTGTAAGTCGGCGTCCAGCTTTCCTTCAGGAAATAATTCCAGATCGGCTTGAGTTTCTTCATCAAAATTATAAGGGATCATGGAAAGTTTCGCGGAAGCGCGGATGCCGATCGCGGCACTTTTCCCCGGCCAGGTTTTGAGCAGGGTATTTTCAATGGTTTGTTCGTGCCCCGGCAGAAGTTTGGTTTCAAGATAGTGTTTGCAGTTTTCATGCGACACCAAAAGAGGCCGCAATTCCGCGGGCAATTCATTGACTGGTTTGGATTCCCAATCCATCAAATGCTTGTAAAATCCAGGCGGTTTGCGGACGGTCTGGGCGGCATTATTGACCAAAATATCCAGACGCTTCTCAGTGTTGAGTAAATACCGGGCAAACATTTCAACGCTGGGGGAATGGCGGAGGTCAAGACCGTGGATTTGCAGGCGGTTTTTCCAGGCACTAAAATCTTCCTCACGGCTGAAGCGTAAAGCCGCGTCCTGAGGAAAACGGGTGCTGACAATAACCCGCGCGCCAGCCCGCAAAAGTTTCAGCGAAGTTTGATAGCCGATTTTTACACGGCCTCCCGTGACAAGAGCCGTTCGTCCGTCAAGGGATGCGGTTTGAAAACGTTTTTGATAATTAAAATCGCCGCAGGCAATACACATCGAATCATAAAAAAAATGAACGCCCGTGTAAGGGGCTTTGCAGACATAACAATTGCGGGGTTGGCTTAATTCTTTTACGGGTTTGCTGGAGGCAGCGCCCCCAATTTGTTTGGGAGCTTGAAAAACAGGGACTTGTCTTGCTTCACGGATTCCGGCGCTGTTTCGGGCTTCACGGTCACGCTGTTTCCGTTTTTCACGGCGGAGCTTGCGGGATGTGCGGGCGACTTTGCGGTCATCCTCAACGGTTGGATGCGCGATCCTTCCCGCTGATTTCATCAAAGTGATTCGGTCCTGCTGATTGACTTCCGCGATTCGGGCAGGCTCTTCGCTTAACATGCGGAGCACGCGCAGGCATGTTTGCAAATCCTCAGGTGAGACCGCTTCTTTCGATGGGATGGATGGCTGTGACATGGCGCGTATTATGCCTTAAAACTTTGAACCGCGTTTAAAAAAAATATTCAGTAATTTCTCTCTCATAAATGGATCTTCACGCTTATAATCATCCTCATGCCGACTTTTCAAAGCCTTGTGGATCAAATAAAAACTGTAAAATGCCAGGAAACCAGAGCTATCGGTCCTGATTATTGTGAAGTGGTTGTGGCCAAAGACCATTTGCCGGCTGCCATCACTGCTTTAGAGGCCTATTTCTCCGCACCCCTCAAACCTGCCGGCAAGAAGTCTTCAAAGGAAGCCGATGCCATCGCGAAGCCCTACGGCGGAGTTCATGAAAATCAAACGCTCTACTATATTAAGACCCAAACAGAAAGCGCTTTGGCATTGCTTTGGCCTTGGGGCGGAGGAATGCCCGTCACGATTAAAATCATTAAGGGCAAATCTTAACTGTGCAATGTCCCAGCTCGCATTTTATGGCGCGCGAAGAATCCCAGGTCTATGTTAATGAGCGTTACGAAATCCTTTTCCAGGATGAAAGTTTTCTCGTTGTCAATAAGCCCGCTCCTTTGCCCGTCCACCCAGTCGGTCGATTCCAGGAAAAAAATCTTTTAAGTCTTCTCAAGCGTGATTTGAATCGTGATGAGCTCCGTATCATTAACCGTCTCGATTCAGAAACAAGCGGGCTGGTGGTTGTAGCGCGAACAAGTGAATCCGCTGGAAAACTGGGAACGATGTTTGAAACGCGGCAGGTTGAAAAAGAATACCGGGCGATTGTCTTTGGTCTGCCAGCTGAGCGTGAGGGAAGTATTCAGGTTTCTTTAGGGACTGAAAAGCGAGGGCTTCAAAATATCCGGATTCCTGATCCGGAAGGGCAATCGGCCCGGACCGATTATCAAGTGATTGAGTCCTCGGAACGCTTTTCATTATTGCGGATCATTCCTTTTACAGGACGTACCCATCAAATCCGCGCGCATCTAGCTTTTTTAGGTTACCCCATCGCGGGCGATAAAATTTATATCGATTCAAATATCTTTGAGCAGTATATCCGCGGAGGCTGGCAGGAGAGTATGCGGGCGGTGGTCGCGGCTGAGCGCCTGCTCTTGCATGCCTCGGGTTTAAAGTTTGTCCATCCCTTTACGGGAGAAAAAATGGAATTTAAAAGTGATGATCCGGCCCTCTTCCGGATGAACCGCTGAAGAATTAGACAGTTTTCGCCGTAGATCAGTACACGCCAAAAAAAATGATCTAAGGATGCCTGATATGTCTGATGCTGAAATTAAAAACGCCTTTGAAATTAGTTACAAATTTATTTTGGACAAAGGCCGGGTCAAAGAATTCCTCATCAAGCTGGACCCTGAAACATTGCAGATTCTTAATCCCTCAAAACCGCCTTTTGCTGCCTGGGCCGATTTAAAATCCAACCAATGCCCCAACTGCCCTTTGAATGAAAAAGAGTTTCCCCAATGTCCGGCGGCCGCGAATTTGCAGGAATTTGTTCCGTTCGCGGAAGGTCTTGATTCTTTTGAAGAAGCGGAAATTGAAGTTACAATTCAGCAGAGAGTTTACCGCAAAAAAACCGCGGTCCAATATGGTCTAAGCGCGCTCATGGGAATTTACATGACAACCGGGGGATGTCCTATTATGGATAAACTTCGCCCCATGGTTAAAACGCATACGCCGTTTGCCAAAGCGGATGAAGTGACTTACCGGACTGTTTCGATGTATCTTCTCGCGCAATTTTTTAAAATGAAGGAAGGCAAAAATCCGGATTGGGATTTAAAGGGATTGGTGGAGCTTAATCAGGAAATTGAAACCGTGAACCGCAGTTTTTGGAAGCGTATTTCCGCAGTGACTGTTCAGCTTAAAGACGGCGGGGTGAACGCGCTCAGTCATCTTAACACGATTGCCAAGCTAGCTTCGTATCAGCTGCAGGATGATGAACTCAAAAAGATGCGGGCGCTCTTTGAAGCCCACCTGAAAGATTAAAATCAATATTTGCGAGCCTTGCTCATCGGCGGATGAGCGGGTATAATCCCTTTCGATGTCCCTTCCTCACATAGTTCTTCCCAGACTCTATTCATGAGACCTTACCGCGATAATTCCTATCCGAACCGAGGCCGTTCGAATCATGGGCCCCGGGATTATCAAAGGCCGTCTTATCCGCCAAGGCAAAATCATGATCCGATGGGACGGGGGAATGATGAATCGACCCGCAAATTTTTCAGCGGGACGGTGATTGATCCTTCTCCGCGCGTGAGTCTTGAAAAAGGTTCCAAGGAATTGACCATGCGGGCCATGGATTTAATCGCGCCGATCGGCATGGGACAGCGCGGCTTAATTGTGGCGCCGCCAGGATCGGGTAAAACGACCTTTCTAAAACACATTTGCCAGTCGGTGAGCAAGGCCTACCCCAAGATCAAGCTCTACTGTCTTCTTATTGATGAAAGGCCGGAGGAAGTGACGGATTTTCGCCGCAGTGTTCCTGCCGAAGTCAGATGGTCGTCTT
>CAZEFF010000022.1:0-906 GCA_964511315.1 uncultured bacterium
CGCTCAGAGGCGCGCGCGGATGAAGATGAAGAGGAAACAGAGCCCGCGCTTCCGGGAGTCCGTGCTCAGAAAAATTATCAAAAATATCTTGCGGTAGAAAATTATCTATCAAAATTAAGAGATCAATTAAAGCCTGTCGAAGTGGCCTACTTTGAAATTATCGTTAATATGGCAAGGGTCATGGCGAATTATCTTGACGGGAAACCTCATCACGGGAATCAGCTGCTGCCTAAAAGCGATAAGGATTTCTTGGTCGGACTTTCATTGGGTGAGGACTCTGAAAACTGGACAGACAGCGAGGTGACTCGAAATATTTTAATTAATATTTTGAAAAATCTTCCGGCGGACGGTTCGCTTGTTCTGTTTCATCCATTGATTAATGATTTCTTTTTAGATTTAGAACAATTGATGAATTTGTATTCAGGCAAAGAATTTAAATTCAGGAAGAAGCTTCATAAGGCAATCGATAAACTGCTTGCGGCCGCTCAAACTTCATTTATGCAAAATGCCGCGTTTACTCCTGTTGAACGAAAGAAATCGTCCAGAAAAAAAACTGAGATGTCCGAAACTCCTGCGCCTCCTGGTCAAGAAGTTCAGGAAAATGGTGAGGAAAGCCGCTCAGAAATCCGCTCACCGAAAAATGCGCAGGCTGTTTTGCCGAAAGAATTTCCCGATGTCCGGATTTATCCGCATGAGCTGGATTCCGTTAACGCCTTCGAGCTTGCCGGGAAAGCGGCTGACTTGGTCCCGGAACTCGATGATGTCAGCTGGTTTGAGGTGGTGAGGCCTGATTTTTCTAATCCGTTATTTCTCGTTTTTTTCTTTCTGGAACTCGCGCTTATAGCGCCGTTAATTTGGATTTTTCCGGGTCTGATTTGTGTATTTTGTGGTATTCCCAACAGACTT
>CAZEFF010000022.1:916-5944 GCA_964511315.1 uncultured bacterium
GCATTTGTTCCGAAGCATTGGATTCCTAAAAAAATTTCGAGATTTTTTGAAATTCAGCACATTGAATCGCTGCGGAATCAATTATTGGAAAGTTTCGCGGACGACGAAAAAACAAGGAATGCGAAACAAGAAATGATTTACCGTTTCTGGAATTATCTCTCTGACGGCAATCCAATCGTCCGCGAACGGGCTTTCGGCGCTTTACTATGGGCCGCGAACCGGGGGATGAAGTCGGTGGATCTTGCCATGCGGGAGTATTGGGATGCTTTGAGTTTTGATGCCTTTGATAGAAATAATCCAAGTTCCCGGTCCGAGCTTAGGAGCCATCAATTTATGGAAATTGTGAAGGATCAAACCGTAAATTTGGAATCTGTTTTGGGTGAACCAGGAAAGCAAATTGAATTGGCGTATTACGGAAAAATTCCTGTTCGCTCAATGCAAAGAAAGGCCACCGGTAAATTCGCGGCAGTTATTGGATTGCAAGGCTTGAAAGATTATAAAATTCTGGTTAACGATGGAGATAAAGGAATCTTTGATTGGGGAGAGCTTTACCGGACTGCTGTATTGGAAGCGGAGGAATTAAAAAGAGACGGCGAAGTGGTTCATCCTGTTTTTGAAGGGACGGATATTGTCACTCTGGTTAACCCGAATTGGCGCATGGAAATTGAATTTCAGAAAGCGGCAGGCGATCATCTTGAGTTCGAAGTTTATCTGATGCAGCGCTCTGAAGTACGTTCGAAATGGGAAAAAAGGCTCCATGTTCTAACGTCGGGAACTCAAAGGGAAAGAATTGAGACGACTTTAAACTCGTTAGTAAAAATCCGCGCGAAAGCTCTTGAAGATCATAAATCAGAAATCGCGGGACAAGCGCTTCGTCATTATGAAGAATTGCAAGGTCTCGCGGGGCTTACGTCCGAAATGATGAATTTTCGTCTCCGGGAAGTTGAAGAGGCTATATCGTTTGTGCGGCAAACGGCGCGGATTCTCGATATTACCGATCCTAAAAGAGCTTGGGCCGCCGTGCAGACAACGGTTTGGGCCGGGTTGTTTTCTGAAGGGCTGGTTAAAAGACATGATGATCCCGAGCGTCAAGGCGAATGGGTAAATGTGCGAGACCGCGCCGAAGTTATTTTTCAGCAGTTTAGGGCGGCGAAAAAAGCTGAAGCGAAAGTTCCTGCGCCTGAAGTGATTGCATCCGCGGAAAAACTTAACGATGATTTTATGAAGCTATTTAATCAATTGCGGCGTTCTGAAGCGCGCGTGGCTGAAGAGCGAGTTATGGCGAAGCAAGTCGCGCAATTCGCTCAAGCCGGTATTTATGATCAAGCGGATCGGGAGCCTTTTCCGGGAGCGTCAAAAGGCGCCTTTATCGAAATCCCTATCTCAAGAAATGGCTCCATGACTTTCGGGTCTTGGCGTGAAAATAAGGCGGCGGATAACCGCGGAAAACTAAAGAGCTTGCAGATTAAAGTTGCTTTGAAATTTAAGAGCAAGGACGGCACTGTTTTCTTACGGCCTGGGATGAAAGGAAGGATCAGCGCCCATTTCCGTCCCGTTTCTGAAGAAGACAAAAAATCGCGGTGGCTTCTTGAGTTGGAATTCCCCGAGGAACCCCGTTTTCCCAAACGCGTTTACTTCTTTAAAGATGGCGGGCTTCAAATGCCGCCGCCGGAAGCCGTTCCCGTTGTGAACCGTGAGTTAACGGATAGTGAGGCAGCGGCTGTGAAATCCAAGCAAGTATTAACTCAAACCATTCTGAACGCGCCCAAAATCAGATCTCTTTATGATTTTTACGCCTGGTACAGAAGTATGAGCGATGAAGAATTGCCGTCGCTCATGTTTCAAGGTAAGAAAATGAGTATGGTGACCGCGCTTTCTTACCTTAGAAAGGCAAAAAAGCTGGAGCATATCTACCAAATATCGCGCGACGCGAATGCTGATTTTTATTTGGAAAAACATCCGGAGATCCGGGATCTTGATATTTCTTTTAATTCAAGCCAGGTTTTGGATTACTGGAGATGGTTTTATGAAAAGGGTGGAGAAAAATATTTTCCTTCAAAAAGAAAAAAATCACCTTATCTGAGCGCGTCAAATGCCGCGAGGGTTCTTGTCCAGGCTGGAAAAACTTCGGGTAACATTAAAGCCTTTTTGACTTATGTTAACGAAATTCGTTCCGCTGAAGTGTATAAAGATATTTTTGTAGCGGAATTTGAAAGAATTTTTAACGGACGGACTATTCCTGAAAGCCAAAGAGAGGTTAAAGATATTCTCTATAAAGAATTCAGGCTTGATATTGCCGGCCGGAGATATCATCGTATTTCTATCCGCGCACCGATCCGCTTCGCTTATGAATTGTACGGAAGGGATTTGATTGAAGGCCTCCGTGCCCGCTCTGAAAGCCGTGTGATATCTGAAGAATCGCGTTCGGAAGCAAGAAGCCTTAAACCGATATCAGATCATGAGCTGGTTATTTCTTATGCCGATATGCTCGCGCATATCAAACAGAGGGCGCAAACCCGTGAACTTATAAAGAAATCTCCTCGCGGAAAATTTCTTAAACCGGAAGATCCGAAGGAGCTGCGTTCTGAGCTTGAACGTAAATTCCCGGAAGCGGTTTTAGTTCAGGATTGGATTAACCGGCAAATCCTTTTTTTATCACCGGCATTTAGGGAGGATAATTTTCAAGTAAGTCTCGATTTCCCGAATAC
This sequence comes from uncultured bacterium, assembly GCA_964511315.1. GTDB lineage: Bacteria > Omnitrophota > Omnitrophia > Omnitrophales > Aquincolibacteriaceae > CAZEFF01. The sequence goes on from CAZEFF010000022.1 coordinate 3,625, forward strand.
ACCTTCGTCAGAGGTTTATCCCGGTCAGGGCGCGCTCACGTTTCTCCGCGCGGAAATATTGGAGCGCAAAAAAGCCGCGGAGACATATGACTTCCTATTCCGTGTTCAAAATGGAAAAATATTGATGGATATTCGAAAAAGAGACGGCCAGGCTTACAAGCGTCTTCATGAGAATCAGATCAGCATGTTTATTTCGCGGTTTATTGAATCTTCCGCGGAACCGAATTTCCGCGAGCTCTTAAAAGGTATTTCCGCGGCATCTATTTATACGGGACGGTCCGAATTGCGCAGCCCCGCGGGATACCGCTGGGCCGGTGATTATACCTCCGCGGTCCGAAGGGTGATTCGGGCGCTGGAGCAAATTGATCATGGAAACGCTGAAGAAAAACAAAAAGCGCTTCATTATTTGCTCGATTGGCAGCGCAAAAACGGCAATCGGGTTGTTGTTTATAACCGGATTTATGCGCCTGTTCCGATTATTCTGGGGCATTTGAAAGATCCTGATTTTTATCCGGACAAACTTGAGGCGATCGCCAAGTTTATGACGCAGCTGCCCGCGAGAGAATTGCGCAGAGTGATCACGCTGCTTGTTATTTTTAGCGCGAAAACGGATCCTGAAACTTATTCAGCCGGCAAGACATCATCGCAAATTAGATTTGAGTTGCTTCTCGATCTCGGGCAGCAGGCTTACCTTTCCAAAGACGGTAATGCGTTTAAGGTGATGATTGGAATGCTGCATCAGATCCGCAAGGATGAAGCGTATTCAAAAGATGAACGTGAAAAGGCGGCCGAGGCACTGCAGGCCATTCCTGACCCAAAAGAGATTGAAAGCCATTTATCGCCCCGTTCGGAAATGAGAAAAGCCGCGGCATATGGCGAAAATAAACGTGTGCTGATTGATTTTAAAGATTTGGCGGCAAATTTCTCGGATGAACAGATTAAAGAAGCCGCATTTATGGCGAAACGCTCGCAAGGCAGGGATTTTCAAGTTTTGATTTACAATCTTGATCCGACGGATAAGCTCGGAAAATTTTTCAGATCGCTGCGTATCTCGAATCTAAAAACAGATATCAATGATTTGAACTCGGCTTCCAAAAGAATCCAGGGGTTTAAAGGGGAAGTGATCCATTTATCCAGTCAAAACTTTGCGCTTCAGCGTGAAAAGCTTGCCGGCGCTCTCGCGAAAGCGGGGATTCAGGAAAGCTCCATTTATTCGTTCCGCTATCAGGATGCTCAAAGCGGGACGCTTGGCGTCGCAATGAAAGACCTTGAAAACGGATTACTTAAAAAACAGCTTCCGGATCACTTTTCGTATGACGCCCACGGAAATATTATTCTGCTCGATGCCTCTCTGGCCGCTTCCTGGCAGCGGCTTTACGACAGCAGCCTTGTCTTTGCCCGGGCAGCTTAAGACCTAAATCCCGCCATTTTTGATCTAACCCTATTGCTATCAATGGGTTAAACATAAATCGTCCCCTTGACAGAAAAAACATCAGCCCCTATGATAATCAACTCTTCATTATTATTAGGAGTCTATGGATACTGACAAAATCATATATATGGATTATCACGCGACAACGCCTGTTGATCCCAGGGCAGTTGAAGTGATGGTGCCTTGTTTTACCAAGGATTTCGGCAATGCGCATAGCAGCGGGCATCCTTACGGCTGGCGCGCGGAGCATTTGGCTGAGCAAGCCCGCATTCATGTCGCGCATTTTATCGGGGCGGCGTCCAAGGAAGTCATTTTTACAAGCGGCGCGACCGAATCTAACAATATGGCCCTCAAAGGTGTGTTTGCCATGTATAAAGAAAAAGGCAATCACATCATTACTCAAGCCACCGAACACAAGTGTGTGCTTGAAACCTGCAAATACCTTGAAACCCAGGGCGCGAAAGTAACCTTTTTAGGCGTTGATCAATACGGTCAGATCCGTTTGGAGGAGCTTAAGAAAGCGATTACGGATAAAACCATTCTTGTTTCTATTATGTACGCGAATAATGAAATCGGTACGGTTCAGCCCATTGCTGAGATTGGAAAAATTACCCGGGACCGCGGCGTGCTCTTTCATTGCGACGCGGCTCAGGCTGCCGGAAAAATTCCGATTGATGTCAACGCTCTCAATATCGATTTGCTTTCTTTTTCCGCGCACAAAATGTATGGGCCTAAAGGAGTTGCCGCGCTTTATGTGCGGAAAAAAAATCCGCGTGTGCGTATGGTTCCGTTAATCCATGGCGGAGGACAAGAAGAATCGCTTCGATCCGGACCATTGAATGTCCCGGGAATCGTGGGATTCGGCAAGGCCTGTGAAATCGCGCATGA
>CAZEFF010000022.1:6044-32051 GCA_964511315.1 uncultured bacterium
CATTGAATGTCCCGGGAATCGTGGGATTCGGCAAGGCCTGTGAAATCGCGCATGAAGAACTGAAATCGGAATCGGAACGGCTTGCCGCGTTCCGCGACCGTTTGAAGCAGGGGATTGAAAAAGGCCTTGGCGGAAAAATTCATTTAAACGGACATCCGACGGAAAGATTGCCCAATAATTTAAATTTGAGCTTTCCGGGAATTGATGCTGAATCATTGCTTTCGGGAATTGGCGAGCGTTTCGCGGTTTCATCGGGATCCGCTTGCGCGTCGGGAAATGCTGAGCCTTCGCATGTTTTGAAGGCTATCGGATTAAAACCTGAATATCTGCATTCTACGATTCGTTTTGGTTTGGGCCGATTCAACACGGCTCAGGATATCGAAGAAGCTATTGAACATGTTGTTGCGGTGGTGAAGCGTTTAGCGGATACCGCACCGAAACTAAATTGCATATAACTCGTCGTCATTGCGAGGAGTGTTTTTGCGACGAAGCAATCTAGCGTTAAACGAGATTGCCGCGCTTCCTTCGGAAGCTCGCAATGACAGAAAGAAAAGGAGGAATTTATGGCGATTGCAGTGACGCCTGAAGCGGCGGAAGAAGTCAAAAGAATGATCGCGAAAGAAAAAAAAGAAGGGGTGGGTCTTCGTCTTTTGGTAAAAGGCGGGGGATGTTCCGGTTTAAGCTATGATATGAATTTTGACCATAAAAAAGCCGGCGATAATGAGTTTGAATTTTCGGGACTCAAAGTTTACGTTGATCCAAAGAGCTTTCTTTATCTGAACGGAACCACGCTGGATTACGCTGACACGCTCAAAGAAAAGGGATTTCGTTTTATTAATCCGAATGCCAGCAAGACTTGCGGCTGCGGTGAATCTTTCAGCGTTTAACCTTCCCAGGGAGTTATGAGCCGTTTAATCGGGATTGATTTTGGAACTGCTTACAGTTTGGTCGCCGCTTTCAATGAGAGCGGTAAACCCGAAGCTATCAGCAATCTCAAGCACCCGAATGACAGCATTCTCATCCCGTCTCTTCTCGCGCAAATGCCGGATGGAAAGTGGGTGACCGGATGGCGCGCGCTTGAGCACAAAACCGCCCATCCGAGCCATGTTGTTACTTCCCTGAAGAGTTTTATAAAAAAGGGATGGAGCCTGGATGATTATTTTTGGCCGTTTGACGTACGCGCCAATAGCGGAAAAGTAAATTTTAAAGTTGGAACTCAAGAAAAGGAATTGCTTGAGCTTGTTTCCGCGATTTTCTCTGAATTAAAAAGCCGCACTGAAGATTATTTTGGAGAAATCATTGAGCAAGCGGTTGTCAGTGTGCCCGCATGTTTTACGAGCGAAGAGAAATTGACCGTGCAAACCGCGGCTAAAAAAGCCGGATTTAATATCCTCGGAGTTTTAGAAGAGCCCGCGGCTGTCGCGCTAACCTACGCGTTTAACCCTCATGAAGACGGTATTCTAGCGGTCTACGATTTGGGCGCGGGTTTTTTTGAGGTGATGATTGTTGAAATTTCCGGCGGTAAAGTGAAAGTTCTGGCCTCTCAAAGCTCTGCTAAAATCGGCGGACAATATTTTGATTGGCTGATCGCTAAAAAAATTGTAGAAGAAATCAGTGCTGTTTCAGGAGATAAAATTTGGCAGAATCCGGTTTTGATAGAGCAGATCGTTGAGGAGGCTGAGAAGGTCAAGCGGGCCGTTTCTCATCGGGGTTCTTACGATATCCGAATCCGTAATGAAGCGCTTGGGATTAATTTTGACCGGGCATTTTCCAGATTTGAGCTCGGGAATTGTCTCCGGGAAAAAATCGAAGAGACTGTCCCCATTTGTGAGAGCGTACTTAAACAAGCGGGCGTGACGATAGAGCAAGTTAAGAGCGTGATTCTGTCCGGCGGTTCCACCCGGATGCCTCTTGTCCGGGATATCCTGCGCAAACACTGCGGAGATAAGCCCATGGTTGATTGGAATCCGGATCAGCCGGTGGCTCTTGGAGCCGCGATTTACGCGGAAATGCTGGCAGGTACGGGCAACGTGAAGAAATTAAGTTTAACGTATTAATTAGGGGATACTTTGAAAGATACAGATAAAAAAACCACCGAAAAGAAACTGAAGCCCCTTCATGAAGAAGTCCGTTATCTCGTGGAATGTCTAACCCATGTTTTGATGGAGCAAGAGGGAAAGCGGTTTGTTGAGCTTGTGGGGTTTATCCGGAAATCCGCCGTTGAGCTGCGAAAAAAATATAGTCCCGCCTTAGAAGCGAAGCTGATTAAAAAAATAAAGTCGCTCAGCACGGAAGAAATGACCAAAGTTATCCGTTCGTTTACTGTTTATTTTCAGCTTGTGAATCTTGCCGAGGAAAAGCACCGGATTCGGCGCAAACGTGAATATGAAATGGCGGGAGCGGTTCAGCCGGGTTCAATTGAGCATATTGTTGAGATGTTTAAGAGAAGTAAAGTGTCGGCGGCTGAAGCAAGAAAAGCGCTCGAAGAACTTTCAATCGAGCTTGTGCTGACCGCGCATCCGACGGAAGCTCAGCGCCGGTCAGTGCTTGAAAAAATTTTTGTGATCGACCGGCTTATTTTTGAAAAAGAGTATCATGTTATGACACCGCGCGAACGCGCTCTCAATGAATCGAAGCTTCGAGAAGCGATCACGCTTTTATGGCAAACAGATGAGCTCAGGCGCAGGCGTCAGACGGTACTGGATGAAGTGGATAATGGGCTCTTTTATCTCGATGAGATTCTTTTTGATGTTCTTCCCGAAACCTTGCTTCGTTTTCATAAACTGCTCGAGATGAGCTATGAAAAGAAAATGCCGTTTGCTCCTTTCCTCAGATTTGGTTCGTGGATTGGCGGCGACCGCGACGGTAATCCTTTTGTAACGCATGAAGTCACGCGCGAGGCCATCCGCCGTCAAAAGGATGTGCTTTTGCGCAAGTATATCGGCGTATTGGGTGAGCTGGTCGAAGAACTTAGCCAATCGTATCACTTAGTGAGTGCTTCCAAGAAACTTCTTGATTCAATTGAGCTAGACAAGGAGGGCCTGCCGATTTTCTCGCAAGCTTTGAAGGAAAAAAGTCTGCACGAGCCTTACCGAAAAAAAATATCTTTTATGCAGCGCAAACTGATTAATACACTCCGGCTGAACGCGCTTGAAGAACAGCGCCGGACTGCGCCCGATGAAACGATCGAAGCGCGCTACACGAACGCGAAAGAATTCCGTGAAGATTTAGAGCTGATCCGTTCATCCATGGATGAAAATCACGGACCCGCGCTGACTGGGAAAGTGGAGAAGCTGATCGCGGCTGTGGACCTTTTCGATTTTTATTTTGTGAAACTTGATATCCGGGATAATTCAGGAGCGGTTGAAAATACGGTGAATGAAATTCTCTCGCAAGTGGGAGAGTTGGATGAGCCGCTCGCGAAAATGGGTGAATTTGCCAAGATGGATTTGCTTAGCCGGTGGCTTGAAAAGCCTGTGATTAATTTAGACGCGCTTGAGCTTTCTCCAAAGTCCCGCGAAATGATTGCGACTTTTTCAGAAATTCGGGATATCCGTCAGAATATAAATCCTCTCGCAGTGAGCACTTTTATTTTGAGTATGACCCGCGGCTGTTCGGATATGCTGATGGTGCTTTGGCTGGCGCGGCAGACGCGGAATGAAAAACTCATGATTGTTCCGCTTTTTGAAACCATTGATGATCTTCGTGATTGCGGCCAGGTGATGGCTATTTTGTATGAGCATCCCTCTTACCGCAAACACCTTGAGAGTTTGGATTATCATCAGGAAATTATGCTGGGTTACTCTGACTCGAATAAAGACGGCGGATTTTTGACTTCCAATTGGGCGCTTTACGCGGCGCAAAAAAATCTGACAGAAGCCGCTGAAAAGTACGGCGTGAAGCAGACGCTTTTTCACGGCCGGGGAGGCACGATCGGCCGCGGAGGAGGCCCCACGAATCAGGCGATTATGGCTCAGCCCCGCGGAACCATTAATCACCGTATTAAAATCACCGAACAGGGTGAGGTTATTTCATCTAAATACGCGAACGCGATCATCGCTGAACGCAATCTCGAGCTTGTCATCACCGCGGTGCTCGCGGCATCCGTTATCGACGCCAAACCCGCTGCCCAGCGACAAAACTGGGAAGAAGAAATGCAGGAACTCTCGGATACGGCTTATGAGGCTTACCGAAATCTTGTGGATGAAGAAGAGGGATTTAGGGAGTATTATAGTCAATCAACACCGATCGATGAGATATCGCGCTTAAATATTGGTTCGCGGCCGGCGAAAAGGAACGCGGACGGAGGAATATCAGAGCTTAGGGCGATTCCCTGGGTGTTTAGCTGGATGCAGTCGCGTCAAACGGTTCCCGGGTGGTACGGGTTCGGAACCGCGGTAGATTATTATCTCGCGCGCAAAGCAATGCGCGGGCTGTCTATGCTTCGCGAGATGTATCAGGACTGGCCGTTTTTCCGCGCAGTCGTAGATTTTATGCAGATGAGCACGCAAAAGGCCGATATTCATATTGCCCGGCATTACGCGGGCCTTGTGACCAATGAAAAAATAAGAGAAAAGTATTTTGGGCTTATTCTTAAAGAATATGAAGCCACTCGGCAGGCGATTTTAACGATTACTCAGCAAAAGGAAGTTTTAGATAATCATTACGCGCTTCAGCATTCGATTCGTTTGCGGAATCCTTACGTGGATCCCTTGAGTTACACTCAAGTGATCCTGCTTAAAGAGCTTCGGAAGCCGAACACGGGTAAATCAAAAGAACGGGAAGAACTTGAACGCGCGGTGCTGCTGTCTGTAAACGGCGTCGCGCATGGATTGAGGAATACAGGATGAACCCCGTTAGATCCTTAACCCGCTTCAAATTGACCACGATAAAGGATATGATAATGCTTAACCTGATCAATTTTAAACAATTACATTTGAAGAGGATCTAACGGGGTGAAAATTCTTCAGCGGTACGTCCTTCGTGAACTTTGGATCCCGTTTGTCCTTTGTTTGGTCACGCTCAATTTTATTTTTTTAGGCGGTTACCTTGTGCGGGCCGCGAACTTTATTGTGGGCCGTGGTGTGCCGTTTTATGAAACGCTTTATGTGATCATGCTCGCCATGCCAGACATGATCAGTTATACCGTCCCCACCAGCCTTTTGACCGCGGTTTTGATTGTCTTCGGCAGTCTTTCGCAAGGGAATGAAATCCGCGCGATCAAAGCCACGGGGATTCATCCCTTAACGGTCATGATCCCTGTGTTTGCTCTAGGGCTGGCGATGAGCATTCTTATGTTTGTTTTTAATGACCAGCTGGCTACGCGGGCCAGTTTTCAGCTGCGTATTGTGACCAAGCAATTATTGATCCATCATCCGACTGCGGTTATTGAGCCGGGCCGTTTCGTGAAGCTTAGCGATAATCTCATTTTTCTGACCAAAGACATGAACGGAAATTATATGCGGGACATCGTGGCTTATGAAACGGAAGGGGATGAAAAGCCTATCCGAACGATTATTTCAGAGCGCGGAGAAATTGTTTCAAGCGCGGATAAAAACGAAATAAAAATCCGGCTTTATGACGGAAGTATTTCAGATGCGGAAGACTCCAAGGTTCAGTCGATCCAATTTAAGACTTACGAGTTCCCAACCTTAGGGCAGGAAGATATCCGGAAGATCCAGAAAAAGAGCCGCGAAAAAACATTGGCGGAACTTCTTTTGAAATTGCCTGAAGTGACTGGGAATAAGAAGGATACCCGCGAAGTTTGGGCGGCGTTTCATCAGCGGATCTCTTTCGCTTTCGGGTGTTTGATTTTTGCCTTCGTGGGGATTCCGGTGGCGATTCTTGTTCACCGAGGAGAAATTGTGCTGAGCTTTGGGATCGCGATGAGCGCGGCTAGTCTTTATTATATTTTATTTGTGGGGGCAAAAACGATTGCCATTCAATCGGGAATTCCCGCAGTGATTGTTTTTTGGATGCCGAATTTGATTATTCTTGCGCTTGGAGCTCATCTGCTAAAGCGCGCCCTCCACAGCTAAAACCTGCTGATTTAAAGCTTTCCTTTTAAAACAATCGAGAAAAGATCTGAGGGTTTGCGCATAATAAAATGCGGTTTGGATTTTTCGATTTCTTTCAATGCTCCGGGCTCACGGGATAGGGCGGGATAAGCCACGGCTTGGATATTCACGTGATGATCTTTAGCGCTGTGCGCGGCCATGATGTCGTCCGGCAAATCACCCACATATACAAATTTTTTCTTCAGGCCTATTTTTTTGGCGGTTTCAATCAAGGAAAAAGGATGAGGTTTTCTGAGTGAGCATTTTTGCTCGCGCTCTGCGCGCCGCACTTCATCCATCGTTGTGAGGGCTTCAAAAAGATGAAGGATGCCGAATTCTTTTAAGGCATAAAGCGCTTCAAACCGCGGACGGCCGGTGGCGATCCCAAAAGTAATATTGTGTGCCCTCAGTTTTTCGAGAGCTGCTTTGCGGTAAATGAGTTTTTCTCTATGGATAAGACCTCTTTTTTTCCAGTAGGAAGGCCGTATCCGTTCAACTTTTTGAAACAAATCTTTGCCCAAATAGACTTCCTGAAAAATCCTGCCGATTTTTTCAATCTTCACAAAACTGGAAGGGCCGCAAAGGGCTACGATCCCTTTCACGCCAAGCGGATGCTCCGAAATTTTTTTGGTAAAAGCCTTAATATTCATCGCCGCTTTGAGTTCCGCCATAGTGTGCCGTTTCACCTTAAGGCTAAAAAGGTAAGTCAAAATACCGTAACAGCAGTCCCAGTCGTCATTGAATCCGCCTAAGAGCTTGAAACAGTCCACATCTTCAGGGGTTAAAAGTGAAGGCTGCGCGGCCTTCTTATCCGGCAGGAAAAAGGGGACTTTGCCATAGGTGAGGTAGATTTCAACCGTCCAGCGGATAGCCTCAAGATAGGAGGCTTTGGTATCAATTAAGACATTGTCGATATCAAAAATAATAGCGTCAAATACAGGGGGTTTAGAGCTTAAGATTTTAGGTTCATCCAGGGCGGGAGTTTTATTCATCCCGTTAGACCTTTAACCAAAACAGATATTTTCAAGAAGTTTGCTTTTTCCTGCGGTAACTGCTCATCCAAAATGCTTAGTGGGTTTGAAAGTCTAACGGGATGCATACCTATCAGTGTACGGCTCTCGCGCTATCCTGTAAAGCTTCATTTATGTTATAATGCCGCCCTTCTGAAATTCATTATTTGTATGGGGAGATTATTATGAAGCTCAATAAAAGAAGTGCTGTGATTACCGAAGGTCCTAACCGCGCGCCGGCACGCGCCATGCTTAAAGCGATGGGTCTGACCGATGAGGACATTTCCAAGCCCATGATTGGTGTGGCCAATACCTGGATTGAAACCACTCCTTGCAATTCGCATCTCCGCCGCCTCTCCGAAAAAGTGAAAGAAGGTATCCGTGCGGCCGGAGGAACTCCGATTGAATACAATACGATTGCAATTTCTGACGGGATCACTATGGGAACAGAGGGTATGAAAACCTCGTTGATTTCGCGCGAAGTGGTCGCAGATTCTATTGAGCTGGTTGCGCGCGGGCATTATTTTGATGGTGTGGTGGCAATTTCCGGATGCGATAAAACAATTCCGGGGTGTGTGATGGCGCTCGCGCGTCTTAATGTTCCGTCTTTGATGATTTACGGCGGTTCGATTGATCCGGGAAAATATCAAGGCAAGGATGTTACGATTCAGGATGTTTTTGAAGGCGTCGGAAAATTTGCAGCGGGAGCGATGACCCAAGCTCAGCTTTGTCAGCTTGAAAATGTGGCTTGCCCCAACGCGGGTGCCTGCGGCGGTCAATTTACCGCGAATACCATGTCGACCGCGTTTGCGATCATGGGAATTTCTCCGATATGGGCCAATGAAGTTCCCGCCATGTCGGAAGAAAAAGACCGCGTTTGTTTTGAATCTGGAAAATTAGTGATGGACCTTCTTAAAAAAGATCTTACTCCTTCGAAGCTGATTACAAGAAAATCGATTGAAAACGCCATTGCATCGGTTGCTCTAACCGGCGGCTCTACCAATGCCGTGCTTCATTTGCTGGCGCTCGCGCATGAGATGGGCGTTAAACTTTCGATCGAGGATTTTGACCGCATCAGTTCAAAAACCCCGCTCTGCGGCGATCTTAAGCCCGGCGGGCGTTTTGTGGCCAGCGATGTTTATGAAGCCGGAGGATTCCGTTTAATTGCTAAACGCCTTATCGAAGCAAAAATGCTTCATAAGGATTGTTTGACGGTTACCGGACGCACGATTGCCGAAGAAGCGGCGGATGCCGATGAAAAATCCGGACAAGAAGTGATTCTTCCGATCTCAAAAGCGCTAAAGCCAACCGGCGGTCTTGTGATTCTAAAAGGAAATATTGCGCCCGAAGGATGCGTGCTGAAAATCGCGGGCGAGGACCGGCTAAATTTTGAAGGCCCCGCGAAAGTTTTTGATTGTGAAGACGATGCTTTTGCCGCGGTCAAAGCCCGGAAAATTAAATCGGGAGATGTGGTGGTCATCCGTTATGAAGGACCGAAGGGCGGTCCCGGAATGCGTGAAATGCTTGCTGTGACGGCTGCGCTTGTCGGCGAAGGTCTTGGAAAATCTGTCGGGCTTTTGACCGACGGGCGTTTTTCCGGAGCAACAAAGGGACTTATGGTGGGGCATGTAGCGCCCGAAGCCGCCGATGGCGGTCCGATTGCCGCGATTAAAAACGGAGATATCATTCGTTTTGATATTCCAAACCGTAAGCTTGATGTCAAAATAAGCGCCAAGGAACTTAAAGCGCGTCTTAAAAAATGGAAAGCTCCGAAACCCCGCTATACTGCGGGTGTAATGGCCAAATACGCGAAGTCCGTTTCCTCCGCCGCAAAAGGTGCTGTTACCTGGTAATTTAGGCGGAAATATTAGGGTTTGATTCGCATTTCGAAATGAGTATAATTGCCATTCCTAACCCTACCTTGCTTTACTCGTCCTCGTCGTCTAGGTCGGTCCAGGACACTAGATTTTCATTCTAGCGACACGGGTTCAAATCCCGTCGAGGACGCCATTCTTGATTCTGGGGCCGTCGAAATCTGTAACTGCTTGAAAAATATACAGGTTTCGACGGTTCCAAATTTCTCCCCATCAAAAATGACATTTTTCGGAAACAGAATCTTTTGAAACCGCTGTTTCTGGTCAATTTTCATATCCGCCCAAAGCCGTGAAGCGTTGCCGATGACATATTGGGCGAAATTCAAGACGCCCTCAATATCAAAAGTTTCCAGCTTCGCTTGATGGGCGTCCAGTTCGGCCACAGCGATTTCTTGGTTCAATTTATCTTTCTGTTCATCGTAAGTGACCTTATCAATAAGTTTCTCGACAACCGCGTTTACCAGCTTTTGCCTGTGCGTTTTGAGTTCCTGCAATCTTTTTTCGATGGCCTTACACTGTTCTTCGGATTGCCCCTTTGCGTCCTCCCATCTGTCCAGAACAATTGCCTTAAAAAGTTCCAAGTATTCTTGTGTCGGTTCAAGTTCCTTCAAGTAGTCGATAAAGATATTTTCCAAATCCACCTTCTTGATGTTGATGAACTTGCACTTTGAATTTTTGCAGCGGTAATACGCATATTTTTTACTTCGCCCCTTTGACCAGCTTCCAGTCAAAGGATGATTGCAAATAGCGCAGTGTGTAAATTGCCTTAAAGGGAAGTCAGGATGATTTCGCTGATAGGGTGTAATCTGGTGCTTTCTACCGTCCAGCACTGCTTGAACTTTTTCAAAAAGTTCGACGCTGATAATAGGTTCAAATGACCCTTTTTCAGGATTTTCCACAAGCGCTGATTTCATAATGCCCGCGTATAAGCTGCAACGAAGCATGTCTTCAAACGTTTGCAGACCGACAGGATTGCCTTTTACCGTTCGCAGCCCCATATCATTGACCATTTTGAGAACCTGCGGACGTGTGTAAAGACCTGTGGCGACCAATTCGAACGCTTTTTTGACCAATGGGGCGCGTTCAGGGTCAGGTATAACGTTTGCCTGTCCTTTGGGTGCTTTGTTTCGTAAAAAACCCAGGCGTGCGTTCCACGGCCACCGACCGCCTTGAATGGTCGCTTTCATTCCAAGTTTTGTTCGTTCTGCTTTGACGTCGTTATCGAATTGCGCAAAGCCAGCCAATATCGTTTCCATCAACTTGCCAGTAGATGAATCGTCAATGGCTTCGCTGACTGACCGCAGCGATATGCCCCAACCCGCCAGTAATCCACGAATCACAAGGTGGTCTTGTGTGTTGCGCGAGAAGCGACTTAAAGAATAAACGATGACGTATCTGACTTTATCCTTATTCTCACGGCAGTATTTAAGCATTGCCTGGAATTGTGGACGCGCTGCGGTCTTTGCCGATTCACCTTCGTCGACAAAGATAGGGCCGACTTCCATGCCGTTTGATTGGCAATAACGGAAGCACTCCTTCTTTTGGGAACCCAGACTTTCGTTCAGGGCCTGTTCTTTTGTGCTTACTCGGCAATAAATTGCAGCAATGTCAGGCATGATTAAGCAGCGACCATTTCTACGCAGACGTTTTCTGCGATATTCACGGTTTCTTTCGGCGAAAAAAGCAGCAGGTAAAATCTTGTAAACAGGATAGATAGCGCTACGTCGGCCAAAGCATAAAGCTGGTCGCGCTTTACCTCGACTTCTTCATCGGATAGCTGTGAAAGTGCTGGCCCCAGTATACGCCGACATTTTTCTACCGAAATCATGATTTCTTGCGACGTTTTTTTGCGCATAGGCCTGCTTTGATTCGTTCCGCCCGCACGTCACGGTCAAATTGAACAAATCCTGCCAATATAGCTTGCATCAACTTACCAGCAGGTAAATTATCCTTGGGTTTGCTCATACGTTTTTTCTCCTTCGCTGGCATCGCTGAAGACGAACAGTTCATCAAAGTTGTCGCACCCCAAAACTTTCATAAACTTCATCCGCAACGTGGACGACGGATTCCGACGACCATTTATCAATTGTGATAAATAGCACGCGGAAATTCCAAGGCCCTGGGCGAGGTCTTTGTATGGCATACATTTGACATCCAGGCGATGTCTTACGTTTTTGACGTTCAGTTTGATTTTTATCATATTGACCCCTTGCAGCTGTTTAACTGCAATTGTCTTTTTTTATAGCAGAACTTTAACTGGGACACAATTCAAAATCAGCCGTTTTGGGGTCAAAACACAAGTTTTTTTGCAGAATTTATGGCGATGTTAAAGTAGCGTTTAAGGAAAGTTAAAAAGCAACGATTTCAAGCTGAACATTTTCCTCGATGCGAATATCCGAATCAATCACTTGGATGTTTGTTCGCCCAGGCCTTCCAATACCGTAATAATTGGACACCCGTTGCAGATAATCCTCCAATTGGTCTTTGGTGAGCGACGACCGCAGCCCGTTGACGACTTCTTGCATGGACGCGGGGTCATTGCCATTGGGGACAGCCAAAGACGGCCTGTGTGGGCCGATTTTACCCATGAGTTCGAAATACAGGCGCAAGCAGCGTGCATCGCCCTGCTTGGCCTGGCGCAACAGGGAAGCTGAAACTCGGCCCGATTCCGCGGTCAGATTTGAATAAGCCAGTTCCCACAGTGCTGTTCGGAAGTCTGCCTGCCGTTTCCATCGGCATAGGGTTTCTTCACAGACGCCCATTTGCTCGGCCAATTCCTTCTGCGTGCCTTGCGCATCGGCGTCGGACAGCCAAATCATGAACCGCAATTGCTCGGCGCTGAAATTCGTCCAGTTGACATTTGTTGACATTATGGCTGCTTTCCTGGCCCATTGACAGAATTTGAAAGGGATTCCTTCAATGTTTTATAGACATACAAGGGGTCATCCATCAAATGCAGTCTTATTTCGGCAAGCTGTTTCATTTCACGGGAAAAGAAAAGCATTTGTTCAACCAACCTTGTAACCACATCGGTTCCAAGTTTCCAACCACCCCAACTGATTTGGAAGTGTGGATTTTTGGACGTTCCGACGCCGTCTACTTTGTCCTGCGTTTCAAAAATCATAACCTCATTTTTTTTGGCTCCGAACTTTTGGCCGTGGACAGTTGGACGCAAAACCTTGAAGCCATGTTTGGCGTTGAAATAGGCATTAACAAGCCCTGTGTATCCTATTTTCCCTGCGTCATCTTTTGCGAATAATTTCCCGAACTGTCGTAAATTCCCCTGAATAATCGGGATTGATTTATCCAACACATCATGAAACTTTGCGACGTCTTCTTGACGAATTAACTTTTGTTCTAACAACTTTTCAGCCCTTTCAATGCCGTATATTGTGCAAACCTTCGTGTCTGACAAGCAGTTAAGACATTCCCCATAAAAATTAACGACTTGCCGTGTTGCTGTGTGTATGTAAAGTTCCAGTGGATGCTTTGTGGGGTCAAGCCACATCAAGCAGAACGCGCCGAAGTCCTCAAAAAGCTGCATGTATTTGAAAAATACCTCGATTTCAATTACGCGTTTTATTTCTTCATCAGTCGCTTTTGTTAAGGCGTCTTTAAGTGCCAGGGCGACCCCGAATCTGGCGTATGCGCCACCTTCTACAATTGATTCGAGAAATGCCTTCAGGAGTTCGTTGCTGGTTAATATGTCTTCGTCGGCCATGAAATCAATGTCCCAATAATATCTTGCCATTCAGGATAAAACGCTATAAAGTGCAAGTATGAGTATTATAGACGAACTCGAACGCTTTCGCCTTGAAAATAAAGTCACACAGCAGGCGCTTGCCAAGAAACTTGGCGTTGCCTTTTCGACTGTTAATCGCTGGCTTAATCGACAATCAAGACCCAACCAAATTCAGACATATCACATTGAAAAGTTGTTGATGAAATCAAAAAGTCGCGTGTCAAAAGTTAATTTGGACATTAAACCCAAGAAAGGTAGAAACAAAATATGAATCTGACCCAGCTATCGCAAAGGATTTGGCAAATTGTCGGACTGGCTTTGGGAATTTTATTTTTGCTTGGCATTTTGGCCATTTTCGTTGGTATTGGATTTGGCTTCTTTCAATACAAAACCCATCACGTTAATGGGCTTGCGCTTAATCCCCAAGAAGATAAAGGTAACTTGAAAACAACGGTGGAATACGGCCTGCCTTTACCAATAGAAGGCACGGATAATTTTATAGTCCCTGTTACTCTTGAAAAGAAAAAACAAGGCGAAGAAAGGGACACGTTCAATCGCGAAATGTCGTCGATGAAAAGCAGCAGTTACGACAGCTATGGCAGCAGCTATTCTTCCTATTGGGGGCCTTTTTACAATCTTGTGTTTATTAACAAGAAAACGGGCGAATCGCGGTCACTTCTTGCTGAAAAGGGGTATATCGGCGGGGTTTATTTCCCAGAAAAGAAATACGACAGAAAAGACACAGAAATAAAACCGACTTTCATCCTGCTTAAAATCGCAAAGTCAGACACCAACCAAGACGGTGTGATTAACGAAAAGGACGCTTCCGCTGGATTCATCGCCAGCATTGATGGCAGCAAGTTAACCCAGGTGACACCTGAAAACACTCAAATGAAGTGGTGGACTTATGATTCAGATTCACAGCGACTTTTTCTTGAAATTGTTCTCGATGTGAATAACGACAAAAAGTTCAACTGGGATGACCCACAAACCGTTATAAGCGTGAATGTTCTTGACCCAAAAATTGGCCAGGAAGTTGTGACGGCTGACATCAAGAAGAACATGGATACTTTATTGCTCCAGAAGTAGGGCTTTCGGACGGGAAGAAGCTGATGGTAATTATTTTGACTGAAGCAGTGCTTCGGCTATTTTTGTGGCCAATGCCTTGCGTTCCTGAACGGACAGATTTCTTTTAACTTGGGCCAAGTGAATTACAATTGGCTGTTTGGGTTCTTGCTGTTCGTTGGTTTTGGTCATTTTTAAGCCCCCTGTGATGCCACCGCCCCCACCCCCCACTGCGACATCCCTACTTCAACCGTATATTATGATTCAACTCAATACAAGGAGTAGGTATAATAACGGGGAAATCGTTCCCAAGACGGGTATTGGGGCTACGCTGCACAAGCCATCTGAAGAAGTTCGACCTCGCGCAGCCAGTTATAGATTTGGTTCCAATCCAAAGTGCTTTGGGACGCTTATTTCTGTCAAATAAGCATTGTGCCGTCACGGATAAAGAAACCGTGTACGGCACTTTTGCTTTTAGAGGGATTTGAAGCCATTTTTCCGCCGACCTCATGGAAGGAAAAGCGCCCCTAATAGGCGCGGCAGGAAAAATGGCCGGCCTGAAGCGAGCCGTTCCTTGTTAGTGGCGAGCGCAAGGAAATCCCGTCGAGGACGCTTATTTCTGTCAAATAAGCATTGTGCCGTCACGGATAAAGAAACCGTGTACGGCACTTTTGCTTTTTGCGGTTTTCAGCATACCTAGCAGCAGACCATCAATCAATTTATTCTCTATAGAAAGCGAGTTATCCGTAGCGGTGGCCAAGCCAAATTTGCGGGCATGCGAGATACGCATTGACTTAAGCGGTAAACAATACGAAAATATAAATGGGTCCAGGGAAACCTGGAGGTTAAATTTTTAGATGGTCGGGCCGCCATCTGGTTATAAAAACCAGAGGTGTCCTATGTCTAGCCCTTCTTTCCTCGAAGATCTCATATGGAAATACCCATTATGAGAGCAAGTTCTCTTTTCCGCCGTGTCCAGTCATTGTTATTTAATGCTTATATTTTAAGTTGGGCGCTACTGGGGATCGTTTTTCTGGCTGATTTTTCCATTCGGTACCGATTAAGCCTTTCCATTTTTTATCTTATCCCGATTTTATTAATGGTTCGCTCTAATGGAATAAAATCCGCTATTTTGATGGCTTTTGCGGCAGCGGCGCTTTGGCATATTGCGGACAACGTTTCTGGTCACCCGTATGCGTTTCCGTTTATCCCATATTGGAATGGTTTTGTGAGACTGGTTTTCTTTATTTTAATTCCCGCGATGTATTATTTCTGGGACAAAGAGAGTCTTAGTGCCCGTCACGATATCCTTACGGGGCTTCCCAATCGCCGAGCTTTGATAGAGATGGCTGAGTACGAAATCAAACGGTGCAGACGCTACAATCGTCCGTTGTCCATCGCGTTTATTGACCTAGATGGTTTTAAGAATATTAACGATAAGTTTGGCCATCATGCCGGCGACATCCTTTTAGGAAAGATTGCCGACACGTTCCAAAAAAATATTCGTGATACCGATGTTTTAGCGAGAATTGGCGGAGATGAATTTATCCTCTTAATGCCGGAAACAGACCAAAATGCTGCTGTTGAGGCTGTTACGCGGGAGTTAAATCATCTTCAGCAGACACTGCTGCATGGTATTTATGGTTTTGTAACTCTAAGTATTGGAATTATGACCAGCCTTAAAAACCCGCCCCCATTTACTGAAGTTATGAAACAGGCTGATCAGTTAATGTACGAAGCGAAAAAGAGCGGTAAAAATCAGATTAAAACCGCTTTAACCGAAGAATTGGAAGAGAAAATTTTTAAACTGTAAAAAATTAATTATTAAAGGGATAAGAATATGAAATTTTTTCTGGCAAGATTTTTTGACAGCCGAAGACATGAGCGGGGATTGAGTCTTGGGGTTTTCCTTGCCGCGGGAGCCGTTACGGGAATCGCGTGTGTGGGTTTTATGTGGGCATTTGAATTCGTGCTTCGCTATCGCCTTGACGGGCTTGTTGGTAGGTGGTGCTGGATAGCTACGCCCTTATTGTTTCTTGCGGCCGTTGAATTTATCCGCCGAGTCGCTCCATTTGCCGATGGAGCCGGTATTCCCCAAACAATTTATGCTGGGGCACATTTAAACGAAACGTCAGTTCATAAAATTTATCCTCTCGTATCATTTCGTACCATGATTGTGAAAGTTTCGGCGCTATTGATTGCGGTTTGGGCGGGAGCTTCGACAGGCCGCGAAGGGCCGACGGTTCATGTTGCCGCGTGTTTGTTTTTAGGGATTGTTCTTTTTGTCCGGCGGTTTACAAAACTTAAACTCGATCTTCGGTCCGCGCTCATTGCGGGAGGAGCCGCAGGATTGGCCGCCGCTTTTAATACGCCTCTTGCCGGAGTGACTTTTGCCATTGAAGAGCTCTCAGCTGACTATTTTTCCAGCATTAAAGAATCCGTGTTGATGGCAATTATTTTGGCGGGGATAGCGGCAAAATCACTAACCGGTGAATACTCTTACTTCGGCCGGTTGGTTTCTCCCATGCCAGTGGCTATAGGAACCGTGCTCATGATTGGCATTGTCGGGGGCCTCTGCGGTGCCCTTTTTTCAACCGCTTTAATTAAGGGCCGGAAGTTTATTACTTCACTGCCGGGAAGTTTCTGGCGCTATGCAATACCGGTTTTTTTTGCTTTAGGATTAATGGTTATCAATCAGTTGAGCCCGGTTGATCTTCTTGGGCCGGGAAATAAAGTCGCTCAGCATTTAGTTTCAAGCGGATTTCCAAAAGAGGCTCTTGGGTTTCCTTTTTGGAAAATGGCAGTGACGCTTTTGACTTATTGGTCCGGCATCGCGGGCGGCATTTTCGCGCCAAGTCTTTCCATGGGGGCGGGTTTAGGCGCGAATATTGGTTATTTGACCGGAGATCCAACAACAGCTTGTGCTGTGATCGGAATGGCCGCGTTTCTCGCTGCGACAATTCAAGCACCCATGACAGCGTTTGTCATTATTTTTGAAATGACCGGCTACCATCAAATGCTGCTTCCTGTAATGCTTGCCGCCCTCATTGCGGTTTTGACCGCGAGACTATTTGGCGCGAAACATCTTTATCAAACACTTGCCGGATTTTACGGTGAAAAATTAAAAGCTGTCCCTCAAAAATGATGTTTTACCGTCAAGCCAACATCACAATTGCAGATTGTCTATAAGCGGAAAGGAAGATATGTGGACTAAAGAGCAGTTGCAGCAAACCATCCGCGAAAAAATGGGTGATTACAAACTTATCGTTGTCTCAAATCGTCAGCCGTACCGGCATATTTTAAAAGGCGGAAAAATAATTTGCCAGAGAGAGCAGGGCGGTTTAGTGACAGCTTTGGATCCAGTGATGCAGGCTGCCCAGCAAGGAACATGGATTGCGCTCGGAACAAGTGAATACGACCGACAATCGGTTGATAGTCATCATAAAGTAAGTGTTCCTCCCGGAAGTTCCAGCTACACCTTACGCCGTCTTTTTTTGTCAAAAGAAGAGCATGACGCTTATTACTATGGTTATTCTAACGAAGGTTTGTGGCCTCTTTGTCACATCGCTTACACGCGGCCCTTGTTTCTTGATTCTGAATGGAAAGCGTATCAGAAGGTGAACCGTATGTTCGCGGATGCGATATTGGAAGAAGCCGGAAATGAAAAAGCTTTTGTTTGGATTCAAGACTTTCATCTGATGCTTGCCGCAAAATATCTAAAAGAAGCAAATCAATCGAATATTATCACCTCATTTTTTTATCATATTCCTTGGCCGAATCCGGAAATATTTAGAATTTGCCCTCAGAAAAATGAGATTCTAGAAGGTCTGCTGGCGCATGATCTTTTAGGTTTTCAAATTCGGTATCACACGGATAATTTTTTGGCGGCTATCGACAGAGAACTGGAAAGCCGTATCGACAGGGAAAAAACATCAATAAGTTTTAAAAATAGGGAAACCTTGGTGCGCGCGTTTCCGATTTCTGTCGATTTTGAAGCGATTTCATCCTTGACGTCTAAAGAGGAGCTTAAAGATCGAGGGTTGAAATTAGGGGAGGAACTGTCCCTTGACGGCAAAAAGCTCATTGTGGGGGTTGACCGGATTGACTATACAAAAGGAATTCCGGAGCGATTAAGAGCGATCGACCGCTTTCTTGAAAAGTACCCAGAGTATAAAGAAAAGTTTGTGTTTTTTCAATTAGGTCAAATCAGCCGTATTCATATCCCACGGTACAAACAGCTCAATGATGAAATTAATTCCCTGATAGAGGATATTAATTGGAAGCACTCTCAGGGCAGTTGGGTGCCGATTGTGTTAACCCGAACCTATATGCCCTATCAGGATATTCTCGCGCTCTACAGGGCTGCAGATATATGCGTAGTCAGTTCCTTGCATGACGGTATGAATCTTGTCGCGAAAGAATTTGTATCTTCTCGATCTGACTTGAATGGCGTGCTCATGCTGTCTCAATTTACCGGGTCCGCGCGTGAGCTAACGGACGCCCTCTTAATTAATCCCTACGACATTGAAGCATTTGCAGACAAGATCCGCGAAGCGATGAACATGACAGGCGAAGAAAAGGAAAAGCGGATGCGAAAAATGCGTGAAGTTGTGAGCCAAAATAATATTTACCGATGGGCCGGAAAAGTTTTATCTCAGCTTTTAAAATTCGAATTTCAGGAAGCATGATCTGGTGGACTTTCATGATGATATTTAAATTCGCCGAGGAGAAAAAATGAATAGAAGTGAAAGTGGGGCTCTCGCCCCGTTTCTGCCCTTGCCGGAGAGTATTGTTTCATTGATTCGCAGAAACGCTCTTTTTATTTTCTTGGATTACGACGGTACATTAACGCCCATTGTGAGTAAACCTTCCAGCGCGCAAATTCTGCCATCACAAAAAGAATTGATTAAGAATATTTCGGTCTGCCCAAATGTTCGCGTTGCGGTCGTGAGCGGAAGGAGTCTCTCGGATATCAAAGAAAAGATGGGGATTCATCCGCTCATCTATATGGGAAACCATGGATTAGAATATGAGGGGCCATTTATGAAGCATGTCCATCCTGATGCCGCGGACTTCAAAGATACTATCGCAGAAATTGAGGGTAAGTTGCGCGAGGTGTTTAAAGATTTAGAAGGAATTTTGGTCGAAGATAAAACCTTTACGTTAAGTGTCCATTACCGGATGCTGGATGAGAATAAGGTTGTCCGCGCGCGGGAGTTAATATATTCAGTTATCGCGCCTTATTTAAATTCACGTAAAGTCATGATTCGTCAGGGGAAAAAAGTTTGGGAAGTCAGGCCTTTGATTGAGTGGGATAAAGGGAAAATGGTGATGTGGACATTGGCAAGGTTTACGGCGAGATTCCCCGCAAAAATTGTCCCTATTTATTTTGGGGATGACGATACAGATGAAGACGCATTTAGAGTTTTAAGACGTAAAGGAATTACGGTCCGGATAACTAAAAACCCAGATGAACCATCCTCCGCGGAATATTATCTTGGATCGCCCGAAGAAGTTTATCAAGTATTAAGCATGATTAAATCAGCGAGAGAAAATGAAGACTAAGCCGCTTTGGTACAAAGACGCCATTATTTATGAGCTTCACGTTAAAACTTTTTTTGACAGCAATCAAAATGGTTATGGCGACTTCCCAGGATTAACCCAAAAACTCGATTATCTGCAGGACCTAGGAATTAATTGCATTTGGCTCCTTCCATTTTATAAAACTCCGATGAAAGATGACGGGTATGATATTTCTGATTACCGGGAAATATCTTCCGAGTATGGAACGATGGATGATTTTAGAAATTTTGTTAAAGAAGCGCACAAGCGTGAAATCCGAGTTCTTATTGAGCTGGTCTTAAATCATACTTCGGATCAGCATCCTTGGTTTCTGGAATCAAAATCGTCAAAGACTTCTAAGAAACGTGACTATTACGTTTGGAGTGATGACCCTCAGAAATATAGCAAGGCCAAGATTATTTTCTCTGATACGGAGAAGTCCAACTGGACTTATGACCCTGAGTCAGGACAGCACTATTGGCACCGCTTTTTTAGCCACCAGCCGGATCTAAATTTCGAAAATCCTGAGGTTCAGCAAGCCATGATTGATATTCTCTCGTTTTGGCTTGAGACGGGAGTTGACGGTTTTCGATTGGACGCTGTGCCGTATTTATTTGAAGAGGAGGGGACGAATTGCGAAAACCTTCCTAAAACACATGCGTATCTTAAGAGATTAAGGGGAGAATTAGACAAAAGATATAAGGACAAAATTTTTCTCGCGGAGGCTAATCAGTGGCCAGCGGACGTAAGGCCTTATTTTGGCAATGGAGATGAGTGCCACATGGCTTTTCATTTTCCTTTGATGCCCCGTATTTTTATGGCGATTCGAAAAGAAGATAGTACCCCGATTGTTGAGATCATGCGGCAGACACCGGCAATTCCGGATAATTGCCAATGGGCCCTTTTCCTGCGTAATCATGATGAGCTGACTCTTGAGATGGTGACTCAGGAGGAACGTGATTATATGCACAAAGAGTATGCGCAAGACCCTAAGGCAATCTTAAATCTCGGAATTCGAAGAAGGCTTGCGCCTCTTATGAATAATGGAAGAAGGCAGATGGAGCTCCTGCATAGTCTTTTGTTCAGTCTTCCGGGAACACCTGTGATCTATTACGGCGATGAAATCGGTATGGGAGATAACATTCATCTTGGCGACCGAAATGGTGTAAGGACGCCCATGCAATGGGATGGAAATCGGAACGCGGGATTTTCAACTGTCGACGCGGATAAATTATACGCTCCTGTGATCATTGACCCGGTTTACGGCTATCAAGCGATCAATGTGGAAGCGCAACGGATGACTCAGTCTTCATTCCTAAATTGGACTAAGAGGATGATAAGAGTGCGTAAAAGTCTTAAAGCTTTCGGCCGAGGGACAATCGAATTCCTTCAGCACAAAAATCCAAAAATATTGGCTTATATCCGCGCCTACGAGGATGAGACGATTCTGATCGTAAATAATCTTTCAAGATACGTGCAAGCGGTGGAATTAGATCTTAAAAAATACAACAAGTGGCAGCCTTTGGAGTTATGGGGAAATGGAAAACTGCCCAATGTTGGAGAGCTGCCCTATTTTTTGACTCTCGGACCGCATAGTTTTTACTGGTTTCGACTGGTTCCCCCAACTTAATTCTTGAAGTAAAAGAGGTGAGCAGTGCGACAGATTCATTTTTATAGTTTTCATTTGATCCGTCGGTCTTGCGGGGCTTAGTTTGGTCCTTAATCTTCTCTTAGCGGGAGTATTAATTTCTGGCGTACTCTAGCTGGTTTCTTCCGAAAAAAAAGCAAATAATTCATTTTAAAATTTCCTGTAAAATTCTAAACTACCTGTCACCATGAAACCTAATAATCCGCTCAATGAATGGAAGGCCTCCGCTTATTTAAAAAGCCTGATCATAATTATTGGCATTACTTTTTTGGGAAATCTCGGGAAGAACGTTTTATTTACGACTAATCTCCTGATGTTTTATCTTTTAGGGGTGGTGTTTGTTTCCGTGCGCTGGGGGAGAGGACCCGGCGTATTGGCATCAATAATTAGCGCGGTAGCCTTTGATTATTTTCTGACACGGCCTTATATGAGCTTTACGAATGATCCGCGGCATTTTGTCTCGTTTGCCGGTGTTTTAATTGTTGGGTTGATTGTCGGCGAACTGAGTATTAAAACAAAAAAGCAGGCCAATCAAATGCGGCTTCAAGAATCTCATACGGAAACCTTGAAGTTACAAGCGGCGCTTTTACATTCAATCTCGCATGATTTGAGGACTCCACTCGCATCCATTACAGGATCTTTGAGTGCCGTACTTGAGAATGATTCGCTGATAGACCCTAGTAAAAAAACCGAGCTTCTTGAAAATGCTTATGAGGAGTCCGCCCGTTTAAACCGGATTGTCGGGAATTTGTTGGATAGTGCCCGCATGGAAGCCGGAGCTTTGAAGGTGTCGATTAAACCATGTGAACTGCGTGATGTGATCGGGGTGTCGTTACAGGAAATAAAGTACAAGTTGAATGATCGCCCGGTTTCGATTCACGTGCCCCGGGATTTCCCGGAAGTTTCTATGGATTTTGCGCTGATTGTAAAAGTGATGATCAATTTAATCGACAATGCGCTAAAATATTCGCCGGAAGGAACGCCGATTGAGATCTGCGCGGCAGAGGTTGAAGGCTGGGCCAAAATCGAGATTTCCAACCAGGGTAATGGAATTTCTGAGGAGGATAGAGGAAAAATTTTTGACAAATTTTATCGCTCCAGCCAAGCTGAAAAAATCAGCGGTCTTGGTCTTGGGCTTTGGATCTGTAAAGGGATTGTTGAGGCGCATTCAGGTGATATTCATGCGGCAGACCAGGATTTAGAAAACAAAAAAACAAAGGTCTATTTTCGATTGCCATTGAAAGGGAATATATATGAAAGAAAATAACGCGCTCAGAACACTCGTTGTTGACGATGAAAAAAATATCAGACGGTTCCTCCGTGTCACGCTTGCTTCTCATGGGCATACTATTTTTGAAGCGGCAAACGGAGCTGAAGCGCTTGAAAAAATCGCTGAAGCTGATCCGACGGCGATTATTTTAGACCTGGGCCTTCCGGATAAAGATGGTGTTGAAGTGATCCGTGAAATTCGCGGCCGGGGCCTTACGGTACCTGTTGTGATTTTGTCTGTGCGAGATCAGGAAGTTGATAAGATTGAAGCGCTTGATGCCGGAGCGGATGACTACCTGACAAAACCTTTCAGCGCCGGAGAACTCTTGGCCCGTTTACGCGCGGTTATCCGAAGGCTCGGTCCGCAATCGGCTGTTTTAGATGCCGGAGTATTCCATATGGACACCGAACGTCATACGGTGGAAATTTCCGGGAAACCGCTTTTGCTTACACCGATTGAATATGAAATTCTCCGTGTGCTGATTGTGAATGCCGGGAAAGTTGTCACCTACAGCAAGCTTTTAAAAGAAGTCTGGGATAAACCTGAGGTCACTGACAGTGCCTCGCATTTGATGCGGGTGACAATGAGTAAAATGCGCGACAAAATCGAACCTGATTCTGACCGTCCCATTTATATCTTAACTGAAATGGGGATTGGTTACCGTCTCGCCTCTGCCTAGCTGAGACCTTTCTACAGTTTTGTTTTTCCCGCCCGCCAAAAAGCGTATTGCTATCAATAGCCAATCAATTATCATCAAATTTAAGTCAATTTTAATCTCACTCTACGAGTAGATGCCTTTTTGGCATGATAATCTGGCCCGCAACTTGCATTTTACATTGAAATTCCAAACAAGGAGCGTTCAATGGAACAGAAGATTATTGTTGATACATTGTGGGTGCTCATTACTGGAATGCTGGTGTTCTTCATGAACTTAGGTTTCGCTTGTGTAGAAGCCGGCTTTCAGCAGAGCAAAAATTGCGTGAATATTTTGTCAAAGAACTTTGTTGTTTTCGCGGCCTCAACCGTTGCGTTTTGGTTTCTCGGCTGGGGACTCATGTTCGGCGATGGTTCGCCATTTGTCGGGTTACAGGGCTTGCTTATGGTAGGCGGTGCTGACAACAGCCCCGCGACTGGAGAAGCTTATCAGGGAGTTTACAGCGCGCTTAACTGGACAGGCGTTCCCCTGGGTGCAAAGTTTTTCTTTCAACTTGTGTTCGCGGGTACTGCGGCCACAATCGTTTCGGGATCAGTGGGCGGACGTATTAAATATTTTTCGTTCATCATTTTCTCACTGCTTCTGGTTGGTGTCTTATATCCAATCACGGGACATTGGATTTGGGGCGGCGGCTGGCTCGCGAAATTAGGATTTTGGGATTTCGCCGGATCAACCGTTGTTCACTCTGTCGGCGGCTGGGCAGCTTTAACCGGTGCGGTTATTCTGGGTCCTCGTTTTGGAAAGTTCGGACCAAAAAAAGGACAGATTAACGCGATTCCGGGACATAATATGTCTTTAGCGATGATTGGCACTTTGGTTCTTTGGCTGGGCTGGTTCGGTTTTAATCCAGGCAGCACCATGGCGGCCGATCCTCGTTTGATGGCGCACATTTGCCTAACGACTAACATGGGCGCTTGCACCGGTGTGTTGGCGTCGACGTTCATGTCTTGGTGGATGCTGAAAAAGCCGGATCTTGGCATGACAATTAACGGCTGTTTAGCAGGACTCGTCGCGGTAACGGCGCCTTGCGCGTTTGTAAGCGTCGGCAGCGCGGCCATTATCGGAATGATTTCCGGTATCCTGGTTGTTCCTGCGGTTATCTTTTTTGATAAAATGGGCGTCGATGATCCAGTCGGTGCTACCGCGGTCCACTTGATTCATGGTGTTTTAGGAACTGTTTTTGTAGGTCTTTTCGCGGAAGATTGGGTGAGCCCAAACACAACCGGCAATGGACTTTTCTTCGGCGGCGGTGCTAAGCTTTTGATGGCTCAGCTGACTGGTATCGTTGCTGTCGGCGTGTTTACTTTAGTGGCATCAGCGCTTATCTGGTATGCCATTAAGTACACCATTGGTTTGAGAGTTACTCTGCATGAAGAGATTGAAGGGTTGGACATCGGAGAGCATGGAAACCAGGCTTATCCTGATTTTGTCGGCCGTAAATCCCAGCTTGCTTACATTGGCGGGGAAACCGCTGTGAGTGCTAACGCTGCTGCCGGGCATTCTCTGCCGGTTGGCAAGTGAGGTGTGATATGAAAAAAATTGAAGCGATTATCCGGCCGGAAAAACTGGACGAAGTCCGCGCTGCTTTAGAAACAGCCGGTTATCCAGGGATTTCCATAACCCAAATCGAAGGGCATGGAAAGCAAAAAGGCAGTGTGCAGCAATGGCGCGGAGAGGTTTATAAAGTAGACCTTCTGCCCAAAGCGAAAATTGAAATCGTTGTTTTAGATCAGGATTTTGAGAAAATCCTGCGCGCGATTCAAAAGACCGCGGCGACCGGCAATGTCGGAGACGGTAAGATTTTTGTCTACGATGTGGCTGATGTGATGCGGATCCGCACAAGCGAACGAGGGGAAAAAGCGCTACTCTGATTTTCCTCAGCAGATAAAAAAGCCTCTCAGGAGATAAGCAGTGCTCCTGAGAGGCTTTTTGCTTTTTACGCGGATTGTGAAGCGGAATAACTTCTAATCAATGAAGGCGGGGTTCTTTTGAGATCCCAAGTCAGGCCGATTTTTGAAAGTAAAAAAATGACCCATTTGCTGGGGTCATAATCATACCAGCGGATACCATTGCGGTAGTCATTTGGGAATTTATGATGAAAATTGTGATATCCCTCTCCATTAGTAAGGAAAACCCCAAACCAATTATCCTTGGCAGAAATCGTTCCGTCGTAAGGGCTGGTGCCGAACATATGGGCCCAGGAATTGATAAAAAAAGCGGAATGCATGACAACCACCATCCGCAAAGTGACGGTCATGATAAAAGCCCCGAGCGGGCGGCCGATTAAAAATCCGATGATCATCGGCAGAATAATGCCGGCACCGAAAGACCATAGCGTGTACTGATAATGCTGATTCATCACCAATTTTGATTTTTGCAGGTCTTTCACGTTGTCGTAATTCACCCTGTGTTTATAAAGAAGAATCCAATTCATGTGCGCGTACCAGAATCCCTTCTTAATATTGTAGGGGTCTTTTTCGGTATCGGTAAATTGATGATGCTGGCGGTGCTGGGAAGCCCATTTTAAAGCGGACTGTTCAAAGGTCGCGGCGCCGAAAAAAAGCAGGATAAATTGAATAATAGGGTTGGCTTTATAGGAGACATGCGCGAAAAGCCGGTGATAACCCACAGTAATCGAAAGGCTTGTCAGAGCAAAATAACTCCAAAAGAGAATAAGTTCAGCCCGGGTCGCTCCATAATGAGCAAGGTAAATGGGGGTTCCCACAATCCCGACGAGGTGAAAGACAATAAAGAAGATAATGCCGACCCAGCGTGTTTCAGGCTCGGGCGCCGGATATAAACCGTTTGTTGATTTTATTTTTGCCATTTTTGATCCTATGCGCCTCATTGAATGGGGTATTTCTCAAGAAGGGCTTACTCAGTGCTTTTTAAAGAGAGGACGTATTTTAGCAGTCAGGCCCTGGATTGTGAAGTATATTTGCCTACGGCAAAATTGAAGGGAATCTTTAGAAATGCGTTGAATGATCTCGGTTCGAAGTTTAGAATCAACTGAATTGTCCCTCATTCTTACTTACATAACCGGAATTCCAACATGACATTATCCG
>CAZEFF010000023.1:0-25292 GCA_964511315.1 uncultured bacterium
AACCCAGGCGTATATGAAAATTGAAGAGAGAGAATATAAAAATGCGCTCAAAGGGATACCTGAGCTCCAAATTCAGACACCCTACAATGATGAGCTTGAAAGTTTCTTAGGGGCTATCTCCGATTTTGAGATTGAAACGGCCTATGCCGAACTCGTGCTGCAAGCGATTTTAGTCCATGAACAGAGCGGAAAACTTCAGCTGGAGCCTCTAAAAAGTTTTAAAATCCACATTGATGATGCGCTGGAAGCCATTAACGTTTTAAAACCTGCTGCGGAATCATTGGGTCAGGAATCGGCCGAATTGGAATGGCTGTCTGATCTAGAATCACGGTGGAATATCATTCAAAGAAGCTACAAAGGGCTGGAATTTAAACTTGAACAGCAATCAGCGGATAAAGAAACCCCTGATGCTCGCGCGGAAGCGCGGACCGAAGTGAAAAACGCGGCACAGTTAGAGCAGCGCTTGCAGCAAACAGAATCAGCCGACGATAGACTCGAGCTTTTACTTTCGTTTCTTCTTATTAATGGGAAGGCTCCTAGGCTGACTTCGGGCTACCGCAATCAAAGAAAAGAAATTGATCCATACGGCGGCGAAGAGGCTTGGGCATTAACTTGGAAAAGCCGGTTAGAGCTCTTCAAGATGATTCAGTCTGCTGAGGATCCAAATGCCGCGGCGGAAAAAGCCAAGGAAATCGCCGTCAAGATGGATGGCGGCCCCCGTAAACAATTTGGTTACGCGTGGGAGCTGGCGAATGTGACTCAGGGATGGAGGGAAAGACAGCGCGCGGTCAGTCTTGCTGAACTCAAAATGATTGAAAAATACGGGATGCTGGTGAATCAAGCCGGTTTAGGAACGGTCGCGGGTGTCGCAAGTCCCGCTGAGCGGCTGCGTGTTTGGGAAGATCTTACGAAAGCTTTCGGTCCCATCGTTTTGACTTTGAAAATGCCCTCGTTTTTTGAAGAAATCGGCAACTTCACTTTTGGCATGCAGGCCTACGCGAGTTTGCCGCATACAGGAATGGAAAAGCTGCCCGAGGGTTACTTGGAAGATGAAAATTTAACGTCGGAGCAAAGGGAACAAATCACAGGGTATGTCAGTGAAGCAAAACTCGCGATGGCGCCCGCCGATTATATCGATGTGGAGTCGAGCCGGGACCTGACATTTCACGCCATTGATAATAATTCTGAAATGGCCGCGGAAGAAAAAGCGAAGATGAAAGAAGAAGCCGGCAAGCTCTTTGATTCCATCGCGGCGAAAAGAAAGCCCGATGCGGCTTGGATTTGGCGGGCCGATGAAAAACCTTCCGCCCGCGCGGAAGTTCGCGCTCAAGAAGCACCGCTGACCCGACGGAACTTTTTAACTTTTGGCGCGGTCACATTGGGAACAGCCGCGTTGACTGCGGTGGGCGGACGTTACTTTCTATTCAAAGCACCTCCTCAGCAGAATAAAACGGCTCCCGCGCAGCCGGGAAGAAAATTTGATCAATTAACAGAAGCTGAACAGAATCTTTTAAGGGAAATCGCGGCCGGTCTTTTTATCAAAGCGAGAAACAAGATACGTCCGGATATTGCGGCGACTTTCGCGGGGGATAACGCGGCATGGAAAGACCTTTTCCAAGCATTGCCGGATACTGAACAGCAGCTTCACGGAAGCGGAAAGGCGAACCGTGATCTCATTGGTGTGAGCGAAAGCGTGCTGAAATGGGCGCTGGATGATCCGATAGGTAAACTGATGCTGGAAGCTACTCTGCTTCACGAAGCTGTCCATCAGGAACATTTCCGCAGCGGAAAAGCCGGCGCTACAGCGGATGCAGAAGAAAAAAATACACGGATTGAAACGGCTGACATTCTTGGGGATCAAATCTTTTATTATTCGCCGGCTGGCAAACCTTCAATTGCTTACAGTCTTTTCGCGGTAAAAAATGAACGGGGAGAAATCGAGTTCGCGGAGATTGACGGCCGTTATCAGCCGCTTCTTTTTGTGAATGCCTATTTCGATGAAATTCCGCAGGCGCGCGTGGATCAGGCGGTGATTCAGCTGCTTTTAGAATCCAATCAAACCAGCCAGGCGGTGAAACAAAGAGTTGAAAAGGAAATTCAATTTCTGCGTGAGCGTTCTTCTATCGCCCGCGCGGAAGCGAGGATGCAGCGGCGTTCAACTTGGGATAAAGTGGGAGTGTCGTATCAATTTTCTATTGATACAGGCGACCGCGATGTGATGGACCAAGTGGACAAAGAGCTGAAACGGAGACTGAATACAATTTCTTCAAAACAGCAGGTGAAGCTCGCGGCTGAAAGTAACAAAGGCGCGGGGAGTACGCTTAGCGGTATCCGCTTCTTTAATAAAAGAGGGGTGGCGGGCTTTGAAGCTACGATTAACGGACATTTCATTTCCGGAGTGATGGAGAGCGTTCCAGTCATTGTCGCCCGCGCGGAGGCGCGGACGGATGTGACGGGCGTTGATGGGTGGAGCCAAGAAATACAGCAACTTCTTGAGAAAATGCTCAATGAATCTGAAGAACTAGGAACTGGAGATCAGCAAATTATCGATGAGATTATTCCCAAAATTTGGGATGGAATTAAAAGCGCGGATTCGTTAGCGCCCGTAATTGCTCTGGGAATTGGGCCCTCCCATTTGGAGCGGGAGCTTCACGCGAGACATCCGGACCATCCGCCCATTATCGCGATTGATCCCGCATTAACAGATTCGCCAAGTGTCCGTACTCTGCAAAATGAGGTCAGCAATCTTAAGCTATTAACAAAACGGATTGAAGAAACGGCAGACTCAGATTTGACGAGTGCTTTGGAGCGTGAATCGCTAAGCGCCGCTTCGGTTATTTATGGAGCATTTTTTCTGGAATACACAAATCGGGAAAAAGCCCTTGAAAAGATTAAGTCCTGGGGCGATGAAAAAACAAAATATATATTTGCGCTGCATTATGATCGGTCTCATGTAGGGGAACATGAGAGAGGTAACATTGAGCGGCACCGAGCGGTTCTGGATTATTTCGATGCCGTTGTGAGTCTGCTTAGAAATCCGGATTCGACGGATGATTACAATAACCGTTTCCGCACGATTTGGCCCCTCATTAAAGACAGTAAGTCGTATGCGGGGCTTGTGAGACAAGTGGGTACCGCCCTTCAGCGAATCATGAGCCGTAATGACCGTAACGAAATGGCCGCGGCGTATGCGAGTTTTTCTCGTGTTCGTGATGAAATCGCGCATGAGCATGCGGTTATGCTCGCGCAGTTCGCGCCGTTTATCAGGGGCAAAGAGGGGATCATTCCGCCGGGACTATTCACCGCTGAGGAAGAGCGGCAGCTGAAAAACCGTTTTGATGCGATTTTTAAATCTGAAGCTGACGTAAAAGCCTATTTCGAATCGCAAGGGTTCAGCGGGGTCAATGTTAAGCTCCGTGATGTTCAGGGCGAGCCCTATTACTTTCTCGTTGAAATGTCGAAGCCCGCGGCCCGCGCGGATGTGCGGGTAAGTGAGGAGTCGTTTTTGCGAGCGGGAGTGAGGGAAAAATTAAGTGATGCGCAGCTGCCGCTAGGTGTTACGCGGGAAATATTCGAATCGACGGTGACTGTATTAAAGAAATCACCCATTGATAGTTACGGTCTTGGACAGCGGCAAGCGCTCCAAATCTTTAAAGATCTCAATGAAGCTGGTGTGAATCCAAAATTCTTCGGACTGATGCAGGAAATTTACACCGCCATCCGTCATAAAAGCTTTATTCAATTTTATAAACAACTTTCAGAGAAACAGGATGTCTCGCAGCTTTCGCCGCTAGAGTTACGCCGCCTTTTTATTCAATTTTTAGGAAAAGTCACAGTGTTTCGGGCCGCGGTTTCAAAGAACACTGATTTAGACCAAGACATTCAGAAAATAAATTCAAACGGCATTGAAAGCGGTTTCCGCCAAGGGTTTAATCCCGACCAGCGTGAACGTGCGGCGATTGAAAAGTACGGGATTCCCACGCTTGTGGATGAGGGATCTTTTGACCGCCAACCGCTCGGCGGAGGAGAAATAGGAAAGGATGGGAAAATAGGATTCTTTTTATCGGCGGCCTGGGTTGATCCGAAATTGCAGGGCGAAGAAAAAAATCAAGCGAGAAAAATCGCGCAAGCTTTTGCCCGCCAAGTCGCGGCTGCTTACGTGCGGGACGGTCTTAGTCAAAAATCTTATTCAGATTACAGCACAGTTGTGACTGAAGCTCAAACGGATCTCTTTTATCTCATTCCACAGCTAACGGGTTCTATCGTCACAGAAGTTGAAGAAATGCCGAAAGTGCCGTCCAAAATCACCTACATTCAACTTGAAGACAATTCGCTTATCAAGGCGGATCAAAATTACGATGTTCATCTTGAGGGAATGATGTCAAATATTCCGCCGGGCGCTGTTCTCGAGCATACGATTTATCCGTTAAATCAGGGAATGGGATACGCGGAAGAAGGTATGGCGGAAAGTAAAGACTTGGACCGGTATAAACGCATTGTTGGGTATGATTTCTTTAACAATCGAATGCTTCCCGATTTTATGACCTTTACTCCCAAAACGATTTCGGTTCGTGAAGCGCCTGAATCTTTGAGCGATTCCGAGCAAGACCGCAGGGCTGAAATCGCATTCTCAAAAGTTTCGCTTCCGGAATCGGCGCTCGAACGGGCGAGCTATCTCGCGGACAGTCTTCCGAAAGAGCCTCCCTTTGCTATTGTGTCATTAGACAAATTCGGTGAAATGAAGCCTGAAGATATTGCGGGGATGATGAATCCTCTTCCTGAGATTGCGCAACAAATGTTTAATTTAAAAAGCCTCGACGAAGCGAAAGAAATTGTTTCTTATTTGAAGCCGACCCACAGTATGAGGGGAATGGTTGGATCGAGATTTAGACCGGAGATTGACAATGAGCAGTATTTAAAATTAATTGAACTTATGGGGATCAAGCTAGGAGCGGTTGTTCAAACCTCGACCACACACGAAGCTTCCACCTTGGAAATCTTAAAAGGAAGGGCCTCAAGTTCCTATTCCAGAGCATTACCGGGCTCTTATAAGATCACAAAGACGGAAGTGATCGGTACCAAGCAAAAATTTCATTATTTTGTTTTCCAATCCACAGAAAATCCAAAAATGGTTTTTGATCTTGAGACAAAAGATATCTTTTACGCCCTGCGGACCGGGCGGATGGAAATTCAAACTCAGGCAAAATCCGAATCCCGCGAAACCCTCGCCCGCTCCGAATCCAGAGGGCTGATGGAAAGGTATGTTTCGAAAAATCTTGAACAAATCTTAGGGATCGAAGATATGGGCAATTTAGATAAGGATGATACGGAAGCGATTAAGGCGAGAGTTTTGTGGGGCTATCAAAATAAAATGAAGGATTTTTACGCGGGGAATATTTCTGATGATTTTCTGAATGTCGAATTATTCTTTGATATTCAGGCGGCGGCCTCAATTCTTATGAATCCCGGCCTGCGGCAGGTCTATCTCAATCGCGAAACAAATTCCAGCCGAAAGGCGTTTCCCGGAGATGACGAAATCGATTCATTGAGCGATTGGCTTCGTTTAGCGCTAACAGCAGTGGTCGACGCGGAAACCTTAAAGCGGGTCACGGGAGGAACGGATGAAGCGCGCAAGGACCGGTTAGAAAGTGTGACGATCCAATTATTTAGACGCTATTTGAGTGAAAAGTTAATCTCGATCAAGGGCGGCATGAGCGCTTTTCTGGGTTCAATGAAAAAACTTCAAAAAGCCGAACAAAACGATTTGAGCGGCCCAAGTTCGCGGCAGAGAAAGCTTCTTACTAAAATATTTGAAATTGGTAAATCTGACGTGGACAAATCTGTAGGGGATGGTTTGTTACAGCTCTGGCATGAGCGGTTAAAATCAGGAAGGGTTGATTTCTTTATCGCGAATTTAGGGAAAACCCAAAATGACATGAAAAAGGAAAAAGATGCGTTGGTGACCGGCAATCCGCAGCTCAAAAGGGCCCTTAGCAATCTCGCCAATATTGCTGAAATTGAGAAAATTATCGAAGCCTTGGAAAACAAAAACATTGAACGTGCTCGGGCATTTATCGCGCGCTTAGATCCCGTGAGCGGTCAGCCGTTTTCCGAGGCGGATGGCACTAATTTCTTTATCCTGTTGGGGCAAGAAGTGAGGGCTAAAAGACTATCGGTAGAGATTTTGCTTCAATTGCGGCAAGTCATAAAAGAAAGTTTGGAAAAGGGGTGGTGGGATAATGCGTTTCCCGCGTCCGGAAATTATGGCGTCCCTAATTTGCCTGGAGTCATGATTATGCTGGTGGGAACGATGGGGATCATCGATGAATTTATCGGTGAAGAAAACTTACCCGATGATGACTCTTTTACCGCCCGCGCGGAAGTTCGGATCGATAATCAGGTCAAAACGCTGCTCGGAAACGCGCAGATGGATCGATTGAAAGACCGGATTCTTAGATACTTTAAAGTCAAATTCGGTGACGCGTATGACGTGGAGGCTCGGGAAATCGCGGATGAAGTGATCGCTCTCGTTCAGGCGAATAAATGGAATGACCTAGAGGCGAGTTTGAAAGCGGAACTTGAAGCGCTTAGGAAAGCGGAGTTGGCCGCGAAAGGTATCAGCATCACCGGTGACGCGATGGCGGGATTTAATAAAATAATTTTTAACGGATTTATGGCAGACATTAAAGAAAATATGAACTTTGGAATTATTCTTAATATGCCCGGAAAGGAACATGCATGGGAGCGGCTGCTGGAAGGGGAAGACGGCGCGTTCATGCGGCGTCTTGTCTCTCTGGCCTATGTCAGCAAAAAAATGAAGGATTTCAAGACGCACGGATTAAATATTGAACGCCGGACAAATCTCGGCGCGCTTGGGATGAAGCCCAATTTTATTCTTGATAATGAAGTCACGCCTAATTTCACCGAAGAAAAAGAAGCCGCGGCTCAAAAATACTCAGCCCCGGTAAAACTTATTGAATCAGAGCAAGCGGAGAGCGAAACATTTTTCAGCCCTTATCTTTTTATGGTGCTGGCTTCGGCCGTCATATTCGGTTCGGATGCGGTTCATGAGTCCAGTGATTTGAATAACCCCGAAACGCAGAAAAAACTGCGCAGTGAAATCAGGACCCGCTTATTTAAAGGAATGCCCGCGGCGGTTCAGCTTACCGAACAGCAGTTGGAACAGCTGCTCAATTTTGATAAGCAGCCGGGTTTGCTTTTTAATCAGGACATCCTTATCGGCCTTGTAAGCCAATACCAGGCGGCCCAAGAAGCCAAAGAATCCGCGTAATGGTATTTATATAAAATAAAAAATAATATAATTATAAATTATAAATAATTCTTGACATTTGCACTAAAAATTATATCTTTGTGCTTATGAAACTTGAAACTGATCTTATCGCGCAGAAAATTCTTATCCTTCGGGGGAAGAAGATTATGCTCAGTCAAGATTTGGCGCTCCTCTACGGTGTCGCCGTCAAAGTTCTTATTCAGGCGGTTAAACGGAATCAGCGGCGTTTTCCTGATGATTTCATGTTTCAGTTGAATCCTGAAGAGTTTCAAATCTTGAAGTCACAAATTGTGACTTCAAGTTGGGGTGGGCTGCGGAGGGCTCTTCCTTATGCTTTCACCGAGCAGGGTGTTGCCATGCTCTCCAGCGTTCTTCATAGTGAGCGTGCAATTTTGGTAAATATTGAGATTATGCGGACGTTTGCCAAAATCCGGGAAATGATTCGTAATAATCAGAAGCTATGGAAGAAGTTAACTATGATGGAGAAAAAATATGATGATCAATTCAAGATCGTCTTTGATGCTTTGCGCGCTTTAATCGAACCAGCTATTCCGCAACAACAAAAGCGTAAAATTGGATTTCATGCGAAATAATAAAACCTAGCTTTCCCTCTACAAATTGGCTAAAATTTGCCTCATGCCCCAACAGACTTCCGCGGCTGAACCGCTTGTTTCCCGAATAAAAACTAAGAGCAAGAACTCCCAGCTTTGGCGCCGTGTGCCCGGCTGGGATTTGATTGAATATGCCGCGCTCCGCGTTTTTGTCGCATTCATCAGTGTTCTGCCCGTTTTATGGACGAGCCGGCTGGCAGAAGATATGGGCTGGATGGCCTATTGTGTGGGTGCCAAACGGCGCAGAATCGTTCATGAAAATCTCGACCTTGTTTTTAGTGAAACTCTGACGGCGGATGAAAAGAAACGCATTGCCGTTGGATCTTTTCAGCAAATGATGCTTTCTTTTACCGAATTATTTCTCGCCCCGAAAATTATCAAAAATTGGCAAAAGTACGCGCAGATTAAAGGCATGGAAAATATGACCGAGCCTTTAAAGCGGAATAAAGGCGTGATTGTCTGCATGGGGCATACCGGTTCGTGGGAACTGATGGGGATTATTACCTATTTGCTTCCGCCTTCCTCGATTGTGGTCCGCCCGCTAAAAAATCAAAGAATTTATAATTGGATTCAGCGGCTGCGTGAAATGACGCATTTAAAAAGTATCGATAAACGGAATTCTATCCGAACCATTCTTTCGGAATTGAAACAGGGGCATATTGTGGCCATGGCCATTGACCAATGGGCGGGAGATGACGGCATTGTCGCCGATTTTTTCGGCGTGCCGACTTATACGACATCCGTACCTGCTCGTCTCGCGGATAAAACAGGATGCGCGCTTGTTCCTATGTTTTGCCGCCGCGTCGGATTTGGGCGCTACGAAATTGAAGCGCTTCCTGAAGTGCCGCTCGCGGGCGGACAAAATTGGGAAGCGGAAACGACGCTCGCGCTAAACCGTGTTTTAGAGCGCGAAATCCGCGTCAATCCTATTCAGTGGATTTGGGCGCACCGCAGGTGGAAAAAAGTCGCGGCGGCTTCGTGATTAAAATCACAGAGTATCGTTTTATTTTTATTTAGTATTTAACTGGAGGCAGAGCACATGGCGAAGTTTAAATTACTCATTGCGTATGATGGAACGAAGGGTAGCGCAGCGACACTGGCGGGACTTAAGAATTCCGGGCTGCCCGCGGAAGCGGAAGCGCTTGTTTTAACGCTGGCGGATGTGATGCCTCTGCCTCCTGAGCCGCCAAAGAAAGCAGGCAAACCGGCGTTTGTTTCTAAGCCGGGTCATGACGCCCGCCTCGCGATTCAGCAAGCGATAGAAGGCGCTCATAAAATTTCAGAACAGGGCGCGAAAGACCTAAAAAAATTATTCCCAAAGTGGAAAATATCCGCGTGTGCTTTCGCGGATTCTCCGGCTTGGGGCATTATTAAAAAAGCGGAGGAATGGAAAGCGGATTTAGTGGTGCTGGGTTCGCATGGAATTAATCCTGCCGCGCTTATTTTCGCGGGAAGTGTGGCGATTAAGGTGGCATCTGAGTGCCGCTGTTCGGTAAGGGTCATGCGTTCCGCCGCGGTAAGTGCGGGCGCGCCGGTAAAAATTCTCGCGGGGCTGGACGGTTCAAAAAATTCTGATATGGTCATTAAAGAGATCGCGTCTAGACAGTGGCCGAAGGGGACGAGTATTCATCTTATCACCGCGATTGACGCGGGACTGGCTTCAGCGATTACCATTTACGGATCGCCGCTGAAACAGTGGATACAGAATAATGACCGCAGCCATATTCAATGGGTCCACCGGATGGCGCAGGCAAGTGTCGAAAAACTTCGGAAGGCAGGACTCGAGGTTTCATACCTTGTCAAAGAAGGTGACCCTAAAAGTATCCTCCTCGAAGAAGCAAAAAAATGGAAGGCGGACTGCCTTTTTGTGGGGTCACGCGGTTTGAATGGGTTTAAAAAAGTGCTGCTCGGCAGCGTTTCGACCGCGGTCGCTGTCAGAGCGCAATGCTCAGTCGAAATTGTCCGGAACCTTTCCAAGAAGTAAACAGAAGCAAAAGGAAAATCATGCGCGGTTGGTGGCAGTTAAGCTCCAAGGAACTTGCCGGCGAGTTATCAACCGATCTTGACCGGGGTTTAAGTGAGCAAGAAGCCGTTGCCCGTTTATTCAGCGCCGGTTTCAACAAACTTCCCGAGAAAAAGGCGCATTCCTCATTTAAAATTTTCCTTTCACAATTTCAAAGTCTTCTCATCTGGGTTCTTATATTTGCCGCGGTCGTTTCCGGGTTTTTACGGGAATGGGTTGACGCGGGAGTGATCGCGGCGATTCTTGTGCTCAACGCGGCAGTTGGTTTCATTCAGGAATACCGTGCCGAACGCGCCATTCAAGCTCTCAAAAAAATGTCAGCCCCTCACTGTGATGTGATTCGCGACGGGCAAATGCGCTTTATCAGCGCTCATCATCTGGTTAAGGGCGATATCGTGTTGCTTGAAGCCGGAGACCGTATGCCCGCTGACGGGCGCGTTGTCCATGCGTCTTTATTTAAAACTCAAGAGGCCGCTCTAACCGGCGAATCCGAAACGGTGACAAAATCCACGGAATCTATCGGTCAGGATAAGCTGAGCCTGGGTGACAGAAAAAATATGGTTTTTATGGGGACTATTGCTTCGCAAGGCCGCGCGAAGATGGTCGTGACAGGAACGGGTCTTGAAACTGAAATGGGAAATATTGCCCAGCTTCTACAAACCGCGGATGAAGAAAAGACTCCTCTTCAGCGGCAGCTCGACCGTCTCGGCAATCGTTTGGTCTATGTTTTTTTAACGGTTGTTGCGCTGGTTTTTGGACTCGGGGTGCTCCAGGGCAATCACTTTATCGAAATGCTGCTGACATCTCTCAGCCTCGCGGTCGCGGCGATTCCTGAAGGACTGCCGGCCATTGTGACGATCAGCCTCGCGCTGGGTGTTCATAAGATGGCCAAGCGCGGCGCGCTCATCCGGAAAATGTCGGCAGTAGAAACGCTCGGCTGCGCGACGGTCATTTGTTCCGATAAAACCGGAACGCTTACGCAGAACCAAATGACCGCGAGGGAAATATGGATTGATGATGAAAAAATTGGAATCACGGGAGTCGGCTATAAACCGGAAGGCGGATTTATCCGTGTGAACGGTGAAAAAAAATTGCCTGAAGATTTTTTAAAAGCGCTTGAGGTGGTTTGCCTCGCGAACACAGCATCGCTTTCTAAATCGAATGATGAGTGGCAGATTACCGGAGACCCGACCGAAGCGGCTCTGCTGACCGCGGCCGCGAAGGCCGGCTGCTGGAAAGAAGAACTCGAAGCGGTGAATCCGCTGTTATTTGAAATCCCTTTTGATTCTGAACGCAAGCGCATGAGCATGATCCGTCAGACCAAGCGGGGTGAAGTGTTATTCATCAAAGGGGCTCCTGATGTTTTGCTTGGGCGTTCATCGCGCATTTTAAAAAATTCGCAGGCGCATGTGCTGACCCCTCAAGACAAAAAACATATTGAGAGAATCAATCATGAATTCGCGTCGAAGGCCTACCGCGTGATCGCGGCCGCTTACCGCGAGCTTGGCAGCGCGAAGTCCTTTGACCGGGATCATTTGGAAGAAGATTTGGTTTTTGCCGGGCTTTTCGCGCTGATAGATCCTCCGAGAAAAGAAGCTAAAGAGTCTATCCGCAAATGTATCGAGGCCGGTATCAGGCCGGTCATGATTACCGGCGATCACAAGGAAACGGCGGCGGCAGTTGCCAAAGAAATCGGTTTGATGGGAAAAGATGATTTGGCAATTAATGGAACGGAGCTTGATGGATTAACGGAGCAGCAACTGGAAGAGCGGGCCGGGAAGACGGCTGTTTTTTCGAGAGTTTCCGCGGAGCACAAACTCAAAATTGTCCGCGCGCTTAAAAAGCGGGGTGAAGTGGTGGCGATGACCGGTGACGGTGTTAATGACGCGCCCGCTCTTAAAGAAGCGGATATTGGAGTGGCGATGGGACTAAGCGGCACCGATGTCGCGAAAGAAAGCGCGGATATGATTGTGACGGATGATAATTTCGCCTCCATTGTGAACGCGGTCGAAGAAGGGCGGGGGATTTACGATAATATTTTAAAATTTGTAAATTATCTTCTTTCCACCAATATCGCTGAAATTGTTGTGATTGTCGCCGCGATGATATTGGGAATCCGTGAAAGAGGCGGGCATGTTTTTATTCCGCTTTCCGCGGTTCAGATTTTATGGCTGAATTTAATTACCGACGGCCTGCCCGCGATCGGTCTTAGTTTGGATCCTATTTCCGCTTCGGTAATGAAAAAAAAGCCGCGCCCGGCGAATACCGCCATTCTTTCCTCAAATTTTGTTTTGCATGTCGGTTTGATGAGCGTGCTTATCGCGGCAGGTGCTCTAGCCGGATGCTTTTGGGGATTGCGGACGGGAGACGCGGCAAAAGCCCAAACGATGACGCTGACCGTTCTTATTATGCTTCAGCTCGCGCGCGTGCAGATGATCCGGTCCGCCTATCATGTGCCGATGCTTTCAAATCCCGCGCTGATTTTTTCTCTCATTTTTTCTTTTGGGCTTCAGCTTGCCGTGGTTTATTTTCCGCCTCTTCAGAGCCTGCTCGGCACCGCGTCTTTGAATTTGGGGGATTGGCAAGCCGCGGGCGTGCTTTCGACAGCAGTATGGGGCGTGGGAACCCTGCTGACAAAAGGGATTAACCGTTTCCTCATAAAGTCCTGACATCCTTACGGAATCATTGTAAAATACACCCATGACTTTATCCGTTTCTGCCTCTACAAAGGCTCTTTGCGCGGTCTCCTTTGAAAGCCGCCAGGCCGACATTATGACGCAGGCCATCTCAAAGCGCGGCTGGCGGGCCCTGTCGGCACCCACCATGCAGGAAATCCCTTTCGAAAAAAATCCCGAAGCCTTCGCTTTTGGTGAAAAACTTCTCGCCGGGAAAATCGATATGGTGATTTGCATGACCGGTGTCGGTACGCGCATGCTGATTGAAGTTTTAAGCGCGCGTTTCTCCCAAGAAAAAATCATCACCGCGCTTTCGGCTAAAACGATTGTCGCCCGCGGACCTAAGTCCATAAAAGCTTTAAAAGAATTCGGTATTCCGGTGACTTTAACGATCCCAGAGCCCAACACGACCCTCGAAATTTTAGAAACGCTTGATTTGAGCTCTAAAAGTATTTCTCTTGATGGAAAAACCGTCGCGATTCAGGAGTACGGACTTCCCAGTGAAGATTTGATGGAAGGGCTTAAAAAAAGAAAGGCTCATGTCATTCGAGTGCCTGTTTACCGCTGGGCCTTGCCGGATAATCTCAAACCCCTCGAAGAAGCGATGGATGAAATTATCCGGGGGAAGGTTCAAATTGCTTTTTTTACCAACGCGATGCAGGCTCGTCATGTGGTGCAGGTAGCCGAACAGCGCGGCGTTGAAAAAGAATTCCGGAACGCGATGAAAAAAGTCGTGATTGCTTCTGTCGGCCCAACATGCAGTGAAGCGGTCAGGGAATGCGGATTCGCGGTTGATTTTGAACCCGCACACGCGAAAATGGGGCAGCTCGTCAGTGAATCTGCCGCTCAAATTGAAAAGCTGTTGGAAGAAAAAAAGGTGGAGACTGTTTCGGTCATCTCGCGAAAGCGCGAAAAGGAAACGGACGCGGAGAAAAAGGCCCGGCAGGAATCAGTATTTTTAAAGGCCTGCCGTATGGAGAAAACTCCCTATACACCGGTATGGCTGATGCGCCAGGCGGGCCGTTATATGAAGGAGTACCGCCGTGTCCGAGATAAGGTCTCTTTTATCGAGCTTTGCAAGAGCCCTGAGCTTTGCGCCCAGGTCACGATTGAAGCCTGCGAAAAAATCAACGCGGATGCCGCGATTATTTTTTCCGACATTCTTCTGATTGTTCAGCCGTTCGGATTGGGTTTGGAATACGCGGCAGGCGAAGGCCCGGTCATTTCGGGCCAGCTGACGAATAAAGCGGATGTTGACCGCATGCCGGAGGTGAATCCCGATGATTCGCTCAGCTATGTGTATGACGCGATCCGTCTTACGCGCCAGTGCATGAATCCGTCCACGCCGCTCATTGGATTTTCGGGCGCGCCTTTCACTTTAGCCGCGTATATGATTGAAGGCGGAAGTTCGCGAGCCTTTATTAAAACCAAAAAATTTATGTATGATGATCCCGGCGCGTGGCACGCGCTGATGCAGAAAATTTCACGCGCGCTTGTGAGATATTTAAATGGCCAGGTAAATGCAGGCGCGGACGCGCTTCAGCTTTTTGACAGCTGGGTCGGAAGTCTCAGCCCCTCTGAGTACCGTGAATTTGTTTTGCCTCACTCAAAATCTGTCATTGATGGGATTGTACCCTCACCCCAACCCTCTCCCGCAAGCGGGCGAGGGAGTGAAGTGAATTTTCCCTCTCCCTCAGGGAGAGGGCAGGGTGAGGGAGTTCCGATAATTCATTTTGGAACGGGGACGGGCACATTCCTCAAAGAAATGCGTGAAGCCGGCGGCGATGTGATCGGGGTTGATTTTCATACGGAGCTGGATCAGGCATGGAAACAAATCGGTTATGATAAAGCGGTGCAGGGGAATTTAGACCCCGCGTCACTGCTCGCGAATCCGGATTATTTTTTAAAGTCTGCAAAAAGAATTTTGAATCAGGCCGAGGGCCGGCCCGGGCATATCTTTAATCTCGGCCATGGAATCCTTCCTAGCACCCCCGTTGAAAACGTTATCCGCCTGATTGACTTTGTCCATGAACAGAGTCAGACCCGCCATGCCTAAAAAAATAGTCATTATTGGGGGCGGGATATCCGGCCTCGCCGCGGCCAACCGGCTTAAGGAACTTACATCTATAGAAGATGCCGAAATCACCCTTCTCGAGGCAGGCGGCCGCTGGGGCGGGGTGATTGAGACGATGCC
This sequence comes from uncultured bacterium, assembly GCA_964511315.1. Classification (GTDB taxonomy): domain Bacteria; phylum Omnitrophota; class Omnitrophia; order Omnitrophales; family Aquincolibacteriaceae; genus CAZEFF01. The sequence goes on from CAZEFF010000023.1 coordinate 14,795, forward strand.
TGGCCCGAATGGGCTTGTCCTTGAGCAGGGCCCGGAGTCCTTCATCTCAGATAAACCATGGGCCATAGAGCTAGCGAAGCGTCTTGGATGTGAGCTAATTGGGACAAATTCGTCTAATAGGCGTAGTTTTATCCTTAAAAATGGGCAGTTAATACGAATTCCTGAAGGTTTTTATTTATTAGCCCCCACAATCTTATCAACTTTCCTATTTACACCCCTTATTAGCCTGGGGGGGAAGCTTAGAGCCCTTTGTGACCTGTTTATCCCCAAAAAGGGAGGGGACGAGGACGAAAGCTTGGCCAATTTCACCCGAAGACGCTTGGGAAGTGAAGCGCTTGACTCCATCGCGCAGCCTATGGCCGGCGGTATCTATACAGCGGATCCTGAACTCCTCAGTATGCGGGCGGCGCTCCCCAGATTTGTCGAAATGGAAAAGTCTCACGGCAGTTTGATCCGCGCGCTGAAGGCGCGGGCTCAGGCAAAATCAGCGGAAGGTCAGGCGAGCGGTCCGCGGTACAGTTTGTTTTTGTCGCTCAAAAATGGCATGCAGGATTTGACGGACACGCTTGTGGGAAGGCTGGCCGGAGTTGAAAAGCGGATCAACTCGCCGGTAGAAAAAATTGAGAAAGGCCCTCATCATTGGAGGGTTCAGCTTGTCGGAGGGCATCAAATCACGGCTGACCACGTGATTATTGCCGTTCCCGCTTATCAGGCGGCGCGGATAGTCCAGCCTGTGTCGGAGACTCTTTCCGGGCTGCTCGAAACGATTCCCTACGAATCGGTGGCGACAGTGAATGTACTTTTTGATGAAAAAGATTTGCCCCGTCCACTCGATGGATTCGGATTTGTGGTGCCCGCGGATCAAAAAAGAAAGATTGTGGCCTGCACATTCATGAGTGTAAAATTTCCGAACCGCGCGCCCGAAGGAAAAGTGCTTTTGCGCGTCTTTGTGGGCGGCGCGATGAATAAAGGATTGCTTGAATTAAACGATGAAGGGATCGTTAAAATTGCGCGTGAAGAACTCGGCAGCATTCTTGGGATTAAAAATGAACCCGAGCAGGTGACGGTGAAACGCTACGATCAAGCCATGCCGCAGTATCATGTGGGGCATTTGGATAAAGTGGCCGCGATTGAGCGGGAAACCAAGAATTTTTCCGGGCTTCACCTGATTGGTAACGCTTACCGCGGTGTGGGAATCCCTGATTGTATTTTTTACGCGGAACGCGCGGCGGAAGAAATCGCGAATCAAATTTACATGAAATAAAAAATTGCAAATCCGAAATACCAAATCACAAATAATGCTCAATGTTTTAAATTTGAAAATTGTTTCGGATTTGATACTTAGAATTTGGAAATTTAAATGAATCAATTCGATCATATCTTATTTATAGGTTTCGGCGGCCCTGAAAAACCGGGTGATATCCGGCCATTTCTCGAAGAGGTGACGCGCGGTCTTCCTATTCCCAAAGAGCGTCTTGATGATGTCGCGCATCACTATACGGCGATCGGCGGACGGTCTCCTTATAATGAATACACCTACCGGCTGATTGAAAAAGTGAAGGCCGCCCTCAAAGCGAATGGGGTTGAACTTCCGATTTTTGTGGGGATGAAAAACTGGCATCCATTTTTAAAAGACACACTCACTGAAATTAAACACCGCGGCCTTAAGCGCGGGGTTGGAGTTATTCTGGCCTCTCAGCGCTGCGACGCGAGTTATGAAAAATATATCCGCGCGGTGGATGACGCGAAAAAAGAGTCGGGCGCGGCGGCGGAATACATTTATCTGCCCAATTGGCACTCGATGGACGGATTTATTTCCGCGCAAACTGGCCGGCTGAGAGATGTTTTCTCGAAGCTTTCTGAAGACGGGCTTGAAGAAGTCGAGATTATTTTTTGCGCGCATTCGGTGCCTGTTGACATGGCGCAAAAGTCCCGGTACGCCGAAGAATTTGTGGAAGGCGCGAGGCGTGTGGCCGAAAAATTGGGGCATAAGAAATGGCGGATCGCTTATCAATCGCGCAGCGGTAGTCCGCGTCAGCCTTGGCTTGAGCCGGATGTGTGTTCGGTGATCGCGAAACTTCCCGATGAGGGAATTAAAACGGCGGTGCTCGTCCCGATAGGTTTTTTATGTGATAACGCGGAAGTGCTGTATGATCTGGATATCGAGGCGAAGAAAGCCTGCGAAGAAGCGGGGATCAATTATTTGCGGGCGTTGACTGTGATGGATCATCCCGATTTTGTAGCGATGCTCGCGCGTTTAATTCACGAACAAATGAAATAAAGTTTGTCATCGCGAGCGACCGAAGGGAGCGTCCCCGAAGAGGGATCCCTCCAACGGGGGACAGCGATCGCTTTGATTATTAATAGAAAAAGCGATTGCTTCGTCCTTGCAGTCCTCGCAATGACGGAATAAAACCATAAAAGGAGAAACGATGAGCGGAATTCAAAAGATGCCTTATGTTAAAGATGAAACGCCCGGGAAAAAAGCCTATTGCGCCTGCGGTGAATCCGAAAATCAGCCTTATTGCGACGGCAGCCATGCGCGCAAAAATACGGGCAAGTCTCCGAAAATTGTGGAAATTACGGAAGCCAAAAAAGTGGCTTGGTGCGGGTGCCGTGAATCCAAGAACGCTCCGTTCTGTGATGGAACGCACCGGACCCTTTAAGGATTGAGCATGCCCCAGTATTGGCTGATGAAGGCCGAGCCCGATAAATATTCGATTGATGATCTCGCGCGCGATAAAACGACCTACTGGGACGGCGTGCGCAATTATCAGGCCCGCAATTTTTTGCGCGACTCGATTAAAAAAGGGGATTTGGTTTTTTATTATCACAGTAATGCCGAGCCTTCAGGGATTGCCGGCATTGCTGAGGTTGTAAAAGAAGGATATCCCGACCCATCAGCCTTCGATAAAAAAGATATTCATTATGATCCGGACAGCGATCCCAAAAAGCCGGTCTGGTATGTGGTGGATCTGAAATTTGTCGAAAAATTCAAGAACTTGATCCCGCTTGAGACGCTCCGCAAAACTTCCGGCCTTGAAAAAATGCCTCTTCTGCAAAGAGGTCAGCGTCTTTCGGTTCAGCCGGTTTCCGCGGCTGAGTGGAAAATAATCAGCAATTTAAAATTAAAAAGTCAAAATGCAAAATGATCGTAGCGGTTTTGCCGCTTTTATTTATAAAACCCGCGAAGCGGTACCAAAATTTTGCATTTTGAATTTTGCATTTTTAATTGGGTTATGTATTCCATCCTAGTTGTCGGGGCGGGATATGTGGGTTCTGAAATCGCCCGCCACTTTGCCGCGAAAAAACAAAAGGTTCATGGCTTGGTAAGGTCGCCGCAAAGCGCCGCGAAAATTGAACTCGAAAACCTGAAGCCGATTATCGCGGATATTTCAAAACCGCTTCCCCCAAAAACCATCCCGCCCGCGCATTTTGTGATTTTATGTCCCGCGCCTCATGGGCATGATGCCGCCGACTATCGAAATATTTATCTCGAAGGAATTCAAAATGTTTTGACCGCGATGAAACAAAATCCGCGGCCCTTCCTTATCTTGTATCTTTCAAGCACGTCGGTTTGGAAAGACCGGGGCGGGGAATGGGTGGATGAAAATACCGCGCCTGATTCAGATTCTGAAAAGGGAATGATTATGCGTCAGGCAGAAGAGGTTGTGCTGAACTCGGGATTCCCAAGTATGGTGTTTAGGCTTGCGGGAATTTACGGCCCTGAAAGAAACCGCGTGACGGCGGCGAAGGCGGGCGCGTGGAAACCGGAGGGGCCCGATCAATATATGAATATGATTCACCGGGATGATATTGTTCAGGCAGTTCCTCTTCTATTAAAGAAGGGCGTGGAAGGGCAAGTGTATCTGGGTGTGGATGATAATCCTGTGCTGCGTTCTGAATATCAGTCCTGGGTTCATGAGAAACTGAATCTTACTAAACCTCCAGAGCCATCGAAAGGACCGTTCGTCTTCAAACGATGACGAAACAACAAACTGAGAGACCTCTGCTTCAAATTACAATATCCTTCCTTCCGCGAAGGATATACGCCGCTCCTGTAACACTTCACTGAAAATTTATTCTCTTACGAAAGCATTCGTTCCGCAAAAAATTAATGCCGGTTTGAGCGGGACTCATTCGACTCTCACTCGGATCCGCCATTCCATCGCGGATCCGGCTCGAGACGTTTCTTCAGAGAACAAAATTTTCGGTTCAGAGGCGTGGAGCTCTGCTTGGAGAAACGTCTGAAACCCGAGTTTTGGATGGAATGCAAAACTCGGGTTGAAGCGAGCGAGAACCATACAAACCGGTGTTTATTTATGGTTCGAGCGTTTTCGGAAGGCAGGGCTCCGCGCCTGAATTTACCGTAAAAAATGCTAGGAAGGGCAGGCGGGCGGGTGTAGATTAGAGGTGCTTTATCCTATCTCCGACCCTGCCTTTAATGAGTCGAAGCTTTACCCGAATTGATTTTCAAATCAACCTAGGAGGCTTTCGATGAAAATCCAAGATATCCTGAAAGACAAAGGTTCCCGCATCTGGATGGTTAAATCCAATCAAACGGTCCGTGAGGCCATGGCCCTATTGGTGCGTCAGCATATTGGGGCGGTTCTCGTAGCCGACGGTGATTTTGCCAATGTGGTGGGCATTCTTACAGAGCGGGACATTGTCCGGGCCAGCTTTGATAAGCGAAGTGATATTAATGAAGACCCGGTCAGTCTTTGGATGTCCCGGAGGATTGTGACGACAACGCCTGAGGCGAGTGTTCAGGAAGTGATGGAGCTTATGACTGAAAAGCGGGTCCGGCATATTCCGGTTGTGGATCATGACAGCCTTCAGGGGATTGTCTCTATTGGGGACATTGTCAAAGCCCTGCTTGAAAGTTCCGACCACGAGATCAAATCCCTTAAGGAGTATATGTACGGTTCGCTGTACGAAACCGCATAAAGGGTTGACAGAGGCGGGCAAATGCTACAAAATATGCGCCCTGCTTGAGTTAGGACATAAAAAATAAAATTTTACCTAGGGACAGGCCAAAAAGCCTGTCCCTTATATTCAATATAGAGAATATAGACACTATGCAAAAAAGAATCACAAAGCCCGAGGGTCTCTATGATCCTCAACATGAACATGATGCGTGCGGCGTTGGGTTTGTTGCCAACGTTAAAGGGAAGAAATCGCATGAGATCATTGTTCAGGCTTTGACCGTTTTAAAAAATCTTACCCATCGCGGCGCCTGCGGTTGTGAAGTGAACACCGGAGACGGGGCCGGCATTCTTCTTCAAATCCCTCATACCTTCCTTAAAAACACATGCGCGAAGCTGGGCATTCAATTGCCCGGTCCCAAAGAGTACGGGGTCGGTGTTATTTTTCTTCCTCCGAATCCGGCTGAACGTAAGGAAGCGGAAAAAGTTTTCGAGACGATTATTAAAGAAGAAGGTCAAACCTGTCTTGGCTGGCGTGATATCAAAACCGATAACCGGACGCTTGGCCCCACGGCTGTTTCCAGCGAATCTTTTGTCCGTCAGGTTTATGTCGGACGGAATTCAAAACTTCAGAACGATGATGATTTCGAGCGTAAACTTTATGTGATCCGCCGACGGGCTGAGAATTTGATCCGGTACAGCGGAAAATTCAAACAGGGAAATTATTTCTGGGTCTCAAGCCTTTCTCACCGGACGATTATTTATAAAGGAATGCTTCTTTCCGAACAAGTCGAAGAATATTTTCCCGAGCTCATGGATCCTTCGGTGGAGTCAGCCCTCGCTCTCGTTCATTCACTTTTCCAAGCTGGGACCGTGCTCATCCTTACCGCTACATCGCTCATAACGGAGAAATCAATACCCTCCGTGGAAATGTCAATTGGATGCATGCCCGGCAAATGATGTGTGAGTCGGAACTTTTCAAAGACGATATTAAAAAGCTTATGCCGGTGGTGGCTCCGGACGGATCCGATTCAGCCATGTTCGATAACGTTCTCGAATTTCTTGTTCTCGGCGGAAGGTCCCTTCCTCACGCTATGATGATGATGATCCCCGAGCCTTGGTCGAATCATGAATCGATGAGTAAAGAGAAAAAAGCTTTTTATGAATTTCACTCCACCATGATGGAGCCCTGGGATGGACCCGCTTCTGTCGCTTTTACGGATGGAATCAGAATCGGAGCTACCCTTGACCGGAATGGTCTTCGTCCTTCCCGTTTTTATGTCACCAGTGATGATCTTGTGATTATGGCCTCCGAAGCCGGAGTGCTTGAAATCGCCCCCGAAAAAATTGTCCAGAAAGGAAGACTCCAGCCCGGACGGATGTTCCTCGTGGATACCGAACAGGGAAGAATTATTTCGGATGATGAATTAAAGAACAGTATTGTCAAACAGCATCCTTATGAAACATGGCTCAAAGAAAATCTTGTTCATCTTGATTCGCTTCCTGACGCTCCCCATGTTCATGAGCCCGATCACAAAACCGTTTTGCTCCGTCAACAGGCTTTCGGATACACGTTTGAAGATTTACGTTTGATCTTAAACCCCATGGGAAAAGACGGTGTGGAACCGGTCGGCTCGATGGGAACCGATACCCCCTTGGCTGTGCTCTCGAATAAAACCCAGCTTCTTTATAATTACTTCAAACAATTGTTCGCTCAGGTCACGAATCCTCCGATCGATTGTATCCGTGAAGAAATTGTCACCTCGACAGATACCACCGTCGGCCCCGAAAGAAATCTTTTGAAGCCCGAGCCCAAAAGCTGCCGGCAAATCCATTTGAAGAGCCCGATCCTTTCGAATGAAGAATTCGAAAAACTCCGTCACGTGGTTCATGATGATTTCAAAGCCGTCACGCTCCCGATTCTTTTTGATGTGAACGGGGGAGGCAAAGCGCTCGATGAAGCCATGGCTAAAATGTGCCAGCTCGCCACACGGGCCATTAAAAGCGGACACAATATTATTGTTCTTTCGGACCGGGGCATTAATCACGAACATGCCGCGATCCCGGCACTGCTTGCAGTAGCGGGACTCCACCATCATTTAATCCGTGAAGGCACACGCACCAAAGTCGGCATCATTCTTGAAACCGGCGAACCCCGTGAAGTGCATCACTACGCGCTTTTGATCGGATACGGAGCAAGCGCCATCAATCCGTACCTCGCTTTCGAATCGCTCGATGATTTGATCCGTCAGGGAATTTTAAAAGGCGTGGACCACAAAACCGCCGTGAAAAATTACGCCAAGGCGGTCGCCAAAGGCGTCGTCAAAACCATGTCGAAGATGGGCATCTCCACCATTCAAAGTTACCGCGGCGCTCAAATTTTTGAAGCGGTCGGCCTCAACCAAAAATTGGTCGACAAATATTTTACCGGCACCGCCACACGCATTGAAGGCGCCGGCGTCGAAGAAGTCGCCAAAGACATTTTGCTCCGCCACCGCCACGCCTTCCCCGAACGCCAAGTCAACGGCTCCGTGCTCGACCCGGGCGGAAATTACCAGTGGCGTAAAGACGGCGAATATCATTTGTTTAATCCCGACACCGTGCACAAACTCCAGCAAGCGGTGCGCAATAATAATTTCAAAATCTTCCAGGAATATTCCAAATCGGTGAATGACCAGGAAAAACACTGGTGCACGCTTCGCGGCCTTCTCGATTTTAAAACCGGAAAAGAAATTCCGCTCGATCAAGTCGAACCGGCCTCCGCCATTGTGAAGCGTTTTAAAACGGGCGCCATGTCTTACGGATCGATTTCAAAAGAAGCGCATGAAGCGCTTGCTGTCGCCATGAACCGCATCGGCGGAAAATCAAATACGGGCGAAGGCGGAGAAGATCCCGCCCGCTACACGCCCGAAGCGAACGGCGATTCCAAAAACTCCGCGATCAAACAGGTCGCCTCCGGACGTTTCGGCGTCACGAGCAACTATCTTGTGCAGGCCAAAGAACTTCAGATCAAAATGGCGCAAGGCGCCAAGCCGGGCGAAGGCGGACAGCTGCCGGGCTCCAAAGTTTATCCGTGGATCGCCAAAACGCGCCACTCCACGCCGGGCGTCGGGCTCATTTCTCCGCCTCCGCATCATGACATTTATTCCATCGAAGACCTGGCCGAACTCATTCATGATTTAAAAAATTCAAACCACTACGCGCGCATCAGCGTCAAGCTCGTTGCCGAAGTCGGCGTCGGAACCATCGCCGCCGGCGTCGCCAAAGCCCATGCCGATGTCGTTTTGATTTCCGGGTATGACGGCGGAACCGGCGCGTCGCCGCTTTCTTCGATCAAACATGCTGGCATTCCCTGGGAACTCGGACTGGCCGAAACGCATCAAACCCTCGTGCTCAATAATTTAAGAAGCAGAATCGTTGTCGAGACTGATGGACAATTGAAAACCGGCCGCGACGTTGTGATCGCCGCGCTGCTTGGCGCCGAAGAATTCGGATTTGCCACCGCGCCGCTTGTGACCCTTGGCTGCATCATGATGCGCGTCTGTCATTTAAATACCTGCCCGGTCGGAGTCGCGACGCAAAACCCCGAACTCCGCGCCAAATTCACGGGCGATCCCGCGCACACGGTTAATTTTATGATGTTCATCGCCGAAGAAATACGCGAGATCATGGCGAAGCTTGGTTTCCGCACCATTAATGAAATGGTCGGACGCACCGACATGCTCGAAGCGCGCAAAGCGGTCGATCACTTCAAAGCCAAAGGACTCGATTTCTCAAAAATTCTTCACCGCCCGAATGTGGGCCCCGAGGTTGGACGTTACTGCCAAATGCCGCAGGATCACGGCCTCGACAAAGCGCTCGATAATACCCAGCTTTTGAAACTCGCGGAACCCGCGCTTACGAAAAAACAAAAAGTCAAAGCCGCCGTCAAGGTGCGCAATGTCAACCGTGTGGTCGGCACCATTACCGGCAGCGAACTCACGCGCCGTTTTGGTCCCGAGGGACTTCCGGAAGACACCCTTCATTTTCACTTTCAAGGTTCGGCCGGCCAAAGCTTCGGCGCCTTTGTGCCTCCGGGCATGACGCTCGAACTCGAAGGCGACGGCAATGACTATGTCGGCAAAGGCCTCTCGGGCGGAAAAATTATTGTGTATCCGCCGAAAAATTCGACCTTCAAGGCCGAAGAAAACATGATTATCGGAAACGTCGCGCTTTACGGCGCCACGAGCGGCGAAGCCTATTTCAGCGGCATGGCCGGCGAACGTTTCTGCGTGCGCAACTCGGGCGTGAACACCGTTGTCGAATCGATCGGCGATCACGGCTGCGAATACATGACCGGCGGACGCGTGGTGATTCTTGGCGCCACCGGACGCAACTTCGCGGCCGGCATGTCAGGCGGCATCGCGTATGTGCTCGACGCGGCCGGAGACTTTGCCTCGCGCTGCAATAAACAAATGGTGGAACTTGAAAAATTACAGAGCCCCGAAGAAATTTCTGAAGTCAAATCAATGGTAGAGAAGCACGTGAAGTACACGGGCTCTAAACGCGGCAAGCAAGTGCTCGACCTTTGGAGCGATATGGTCCCCAAATTTGTCAAAGTTATTCCGAAAGATTACAAACGCGTTCTGGCCTGCCTTGAAAAAGTGAAGAGCCAGGGCAAGAGCGGGGAAGAAGCCATCATGGCCGCTTTCGAAGAAAACTCAAAAGACCTTTCGCGCGTCGGTGGGAATTAGCGCTAAGCGATAAGCGGCAAGCGCTAAGTAAAAACAATATTAAATAAGAGAAAGTGGAGATATAGCGAAAGGTTTGGCTTATCGCTGAACGCTTAACGCTGTACGCTAATAAAAAATGGGAAAACCAACAGGCTTTTTAGAAATCAAACGTCAGCTTCCGGGCGATGAAGACCCCAAGGCGCGCGTAAAGCATTTCAATGAATTCCATCAGCACCTTCCCGAAGCCAAACTTCAGGAGCAAGGCGCCCGCTGCATGGATTGCGGCATTCCTTTCTGTCATACCGGCAATCTTGTGGCCGGCATGGCTTCCGGATGTCCCGTCAATAATCTGATTCCCGAATGGAATGACCTCGTCTACCGCGGCCTTTGGCGCGAGGCGCTTGACCGCCTGCACAAAACTAATAATTTTCCCGAATTCACCGGCCGTGTCTGTCCCGCGCCTTGCGAAGGCTCGTGCGTGCTCGGCATGAATAACCCCGCGGTCACTATCAAAAATATCGAAGTCTCCATTATTGATAAAGCGTTTGAGGAGGGCTGGGTCACGGCCGAGCCGCCCGCGAAACGCACGGGCAAAAAAGTCGCGGTCGTGGGCTCAGGCCCCGCGGGACTTGCCGCCGCCGCTCAGCTGAATAAAGCCGGGCATCTCGTCACGGTGTATGAACGCGCGGATAGAATCGGCGGTCTTCTTATGTACGGAATCCCCAACATGAAGCTCGATAAAAAGAAAGTCGTCGAGCGCCGCGTAAAACTTCTCGAAGCCGAAGGCGTCAAATTTGTCACCGGCACCGAAATCGGAAAAGATATTCCGGCCGACAAACTCATGAAAGAGTTTGACGCGGT
>CAZEFF010000023.1:25392-30879 GCA_964511315.1 uncultured bacterium
CGCCACGGCTGCAAAAATGTCATTCAGCTTGAAATTCTTCCTCAGCCTCCGCTTGAACGCGCCAAAAATAATCCCTGGCCCGAATGGCCCAAGGTTTACAAAATGGATTACGGCCAAGAAGAAGCCGCCGCGATTCAAGGCGCTGACCCGCGTCAGTATCTTGTGACGGCCAAAAAATTTGTGGATGACGGCAAAGGCAATGTGACGGGCGTTGAAATCGTCAACATTGAATGGGCCAAAAATGACAAAGGCCAATTTGTTCCAAAAGATGTGCCCGGCACCACGCGCGTGATTCCGGCCCAGCTTGTGCTTCTTGCCATGGGTTTCCTGGGCCCCGAAGACACGGTTTTAGGACAGCTCAATGTTGATCGCGACGAACGCTCAAACGCCAAAGCCGAACACGGCAAATTTAATACTTCCGTCAAAGGCGTCTTTGCCGCCGGCGACATGCGTCGCGGCCAAAGTTTAATCGTCTGGGCCATCAACGAAGGCCGCGGTTGTGCCCGTGAGGTTGATAAATATCTAATGGGGTATACGGATTTGCCATGACAGATCTTCAAGATCTGCATGGCATATACTCATGCCAAAGGGCATGGGTGCTGCCGTGACGTCATTGCGAGGAACGAAGTGACGAAGCAATCGCAGTTATAGATAATTAAACAAAAGGATAAGCCGGGTTAATTACCCGGCTTTTTTATTTATATGAAAAAATGTATCAGATGTTCTAAAGATATCCCTTTAGAGGCCACCAAGTGCTATCTCTGCCTAAGTGATCAAGTGGATTCTTTTAAATGGAGTCTCAGTGAGTGCAAGGTCGATATATGCAGACTATTTTTAAATCTATTGCCGAAAACCGCGGCGGAGTTATTGTTGGGGTCGGTTTTTTTAGGGGTACTATATTTATTATATTCTCATGGGGTGCAGCTTGAGAAAACGTTTAATTTTCAGTACATATGGCTAGGTATGGGAATTATAGTAGTCTTGGGTAGATTATGGAATATTAAACCCGCGAATATTATGACTATAACATCAATTCTTATTGCTTCGCTTGGAATTTATTTGCAGGCGCATAATTATAATGAACAATTCCAGCAATTTGCGTCTTTGCATCGCGCGCGCCTGGTAGTTGGGATAAATGGTGATGTGAGAAATTTTGAACTTAGTCTTTTTAACAAAGGAGATTTACCGGCAAAAAATGTGTTGCTCGCTTGGAAGATGATAAGAGTTAATAGCGAGGGCAATTTTGAAGATTTGTCGCCATTTGACCCGCAAAATAATTTATTAGAATGGGAAAGCCTAGACGTGGAAAATAAAATAACAGTATCCTTGAAAGCCAAGGTTGATTTAAATGCCGAGGTCATTATGCTTTTAATTCGTGGAACCTATGAGGGTGCCGGAATTAGAGAAAAAAGAGAAATTGAAAGCCGGCTCTTGTGGGATGTCAAAGTTCAACCGCATAGATGGGTTGTCCCTACGCCCTTAGATCCCCAACATATATTAGCGGCGCAAAAGGGGATGGAAAAACTGTCGGAAGAGTTTTATGCTAACCAGGCCAAAGGGAATAAAGGCTAAAAAGAGATACGTCTTATAATATAATATATAAACAAATCGGGGACGGTTCTGAAGGGGACAGGTTCAAACTCGAAGTGTCCCGCTGAGAACCGTCCCAGCATTCACTAGCGTCCTATAGGGGAAGTTAGTTTTTGGAAATTCCCAGGACTACGTTAGGGTAAGCAAATCCCTTACGCCGTAAGGGGATAAGCCTTATTTGTAAACCTGCCTCCCTTCAGGTATGCTTTTTATGTGTCGAAAATGTTGACACAGGCAATAGCTTTGAATATAGTTGGGACGTGTCGAGCACGCCCCCATTTACCGAACATTTCAAAGTGACCTGCCCTGCTATTAAAAAAGATATCGTGATGACCAAAGAAACATGGTTTGGTCATATCCTTAGCGCTAAACATGGCAATCGAAAATGTTTCACCGGGAAAGAAGCCGTTATTCAGGCGGCAATTCAAGGTATTACCGAAACAAAGCACTTTTTTCGATTTAGCGATTCGCCCAAAAGCGAATGGTTTGCAGATTGTTCAAGCGTGTATTTTAATCCCTTTTTTTTAAGGATCGCTTTTAAAAAAATTGAAGATGATATTATTATTGTTGCTACCTTGCTTTTGATAAGTAGAGGAGTTTTAAGCTATGAGCCTTGAAAAAAAAATACATATGAACTGGGATCGTTTAGGGGATGTTATGTATATTATTCGCGAAGGTTATGTCTCAGATGACCTCATCAATATGGATAGCAGTAAAGTACCAGGGGTTGTTAAAAGGATAGATCCTGAAACTCGGCAATGTGTGGGGTTTATAATCACGAGCTATTCGTATAGATTCAAGGCGTATCTTAATTTGCCTGAAGAACAGATAAAATCTCTTTGGGATATGTCTTTGGATTTCACAAACGAAACCAACGTCGTTTCCGTTTAAGATGTTAGTTTTTTTTAGCCGGCCTTAAAAGGCCGGCTTTTTTTATTTCGGGAAGAATTCCGGAAGAACGTGCCAGGCACCCAAAGCGGGGACAGGTTAAATTCAACATTACCCTGTGCCATTATCCACTAGGAGTTGGTGAATTGTTAAACGATATAACTATTAATATAAGTGCAGCAAAGGTAGCTTCGGTAACCGGACGCCGTCCGGGGGGAGAGGTTAAAAAATACGCAAGCGGTGATGTCTCCCTCTGGACGGCGTCCCATAGACGAAATCTAATGAGTAAACGACCGTATACGCGAGTTATAGATAATCATTTCATGGGGAAGAGGGTGCCAGGCACCCGAAGCGGGGACAGGCAAGTTAAGTCTTAATCAAGAAAAGGGGACAGGTTGAAACCTGAAGCATGAATTAGCGATTATGAATGATGAAGCTTTTTACACATTGCATCGCCATTGGATCTGGTGTGAGGTAATTAGAGATAACTTTGATAGGGAGTTGTGCGCTAATCCATCTATTTTCCCTGAGAGTATAGGGCTGCGGCAATTCAATTTAGCTAGTCGCTACGGCGCGTATAAATCATTATGGTATGGTCTTCTTTTCTCTCTTTTAGAGACGCTAAAAGAGAATGGTATTAAGATAGAATCTGCCGAAAAGGAAATTGCTGATATGTATGATTCTCTTCGGCTTTATCGCAATGCAGTTTTTCATCCCCAACCGAAATATTGGTCTGATAAACTTCGGGGTGTTATGAAAGATAATGATCCCCCTGAAAAAATTTTGAAAATTCACGAAGCTCTTAGAGAGTTTTTTTGTGTAGAACTGTCTAAGCGCAATCCGCCATTCACATATCGGTACGAGGTGATTTAAAATGGGCTGGATCAAGAGAAATATTGGAACAATAGAAAGGTACCGAGTATCCCCGAGGGGACAAAAAGAATACGTGAAAAAAATCACAATTGTTTTATTCATCTGCATAGGAAACCGGACGCCGTCCGCGCAGTAACCGGACGCCGTCCGGGGGGAGAGGTTGCCCCAACACTTTTGTGTTTGGACGGTTAGGCAGAACGCCGTAGTTCTGTCCTAACTTGAATTTTCCCCCCGGGGGAAAATCAGACTTAGAATCACAATTTCCGTCCCGGGACGTAAATGTTTTAAGAAAATCGCATAGAAAATCGGGGACGGTTCTGAATGCTGAAAGCATCAGCTTTCAGCAGGCTCTCGGAAGCTTGACGCTTCCGTATTCGCACGGGACAGGTTCAAACTAGAAGTGTCCCGCTGAGAACCGTCCCAGAATTCACAAAAAAAGGAATTATGATTAAAAAGATCCCCGCGATGCTAATGATTTTATCTCTCGCGTTCCTTTCAGGATGTTTCAAATCTGATCCTCAGGCGTTTTTTAAGCGCATCGTTCCAAGTGAGTCGGACCAATTGGTGGGTACGTTTATCAATCTATTGGGAGAAAATAAGCTGGCGGAGATGAGGCAGTTAGCCTCGGATGATCTTCTTAAAGCGCCGGACGAGGAGATTCAGAAAGTCAGGCAGGTTATGGCTCTGGGACCATTACTTTCTAAAAAAATTGTTGGGTACAATCGAAGAACGAGTACGCCTGTGCGAGGAGGAGCCGCTTCAGAGAATGAGAGTATTAGCTACGAACTCCAATATGAGAAGGGCTGGATTCTGGTGGGAGTTCTGCTTACAGGCGCGGAAAGCGGAAAGAAGATCGCGGGGTTTCATGTGCGGCAGATACCCGATTCGATTGAAAAGCTGAACGCGTTTAAGTTAGGCGGTCAGTCTCTGGGGCATTATTTTTTTCTTGGCTGGGTTATTTTCTCAGGCCTGATTCTTCTTTACGCGCTCGGGCGGTGTATTACCGCGAAAATCCGCCGAAAGTGGCTTTGGGCGCTCGCGATTCTCTTTGGCAGTATCTCTTTAAAATACGATTGGACAGCCGGCAAATTGCTGTTTTCTAATATACACGTGGGGCTTAATCTTGGTGTTGCGAGCGCTTTCTATGGGCCTTGGCTGCTGGATATTATGCTGCCTGTTGGCGCGATTATTTTTTTGATGAAAAGAAGTAAGCTCATTTCAACAGGTGTGAATCTTGAAAAATAAAGTTTTGTCTTACGCATTGATTCTTTTTTTCGCGGGAGTTGCTGGCGTATCCGCAAAACTGGAGACTGCTTCAAAGGATTCGGTTTGGACCGAGTTAGAACTGCTCAATGTAAAACACGTCCCGCGGGATGTTGAAACGGCTTTGGCGAAAAAAGATTATCGCTTTGCCGGTGTTTTGACAGGGACTGGGTAACCGGACGCCGTCCGGGGGGAGAGGTTGAGTTTTAAAGATGTGTATAAACCGGACGCCGTCCGCGGGGAGAGGTTAAGGAAAAGGGGACGGTCCCCATTTAAAGGGACAGGTTGAATCTGAAAGCGACCCGCAGAGAACCGTTCCAGGATTCGCTGAATTTCGTAAGTCGGACTGACCGCAATCACCATCACAAATAAACGTGAACTGAGCCGTGAAAACCCGTCAGCTTCTAAAAATACTTTTAATTCTTCTCTTCGTTTATGTGGCCGGGGCCTATTTTCTCGCGCCTGATTATTGGAAGCATTACAATCATCATCCTGAGCTCGAAGGTTTTGAAGAAGATGGTGCCAGGCACCCGAAGCGGGGACAGGCAAGATAGGTTTTAATCGATAAGCCAGTGCGAGGGAAGATTGGTAAACCCTCAGGAGGCTGTATGAAAAAGATAATGGTTATTGTTTTTGTTCTTTTTATGATTTGCAGCGCGTCTTCAGCGTTTGCCTACCGCCGTGGTTCCAGCCCTTCAACAAGCGGCGATTATACCCAGGAAGTAGAGCGTGCCAGGCACCAAATGAGGAGACAAGTGAGCTTATGAGAATATTTAAAGTCACATTTTTGGCCATTGTTTTTTTGTCGGTCAGCGTAATCTGTTCAGCCCAGGAGCCAACGAGCGGCTACTATAAAATCACGGATATCGTTGA
>CAZEFF010000024.1:0-29230 GCA_964511315.1 uncultured bacterium
GGGGAGCCATTCTGAACGAGAAGCCCCTTTGGCTAACAAGTTGAAGGGGCTTCTTATTTTTGGGACTAGAGTTGCGTCTTTTACGATACAGTTCTGAAGTAGAATCTTGAGAATCTGCCTTTTGGCCTCTGGTTCAGAACTCTCGAAGATTTCGGGGGCGCGGTTAGCAACTCTAAGTACATTCATAGCCGTAAGATAATATTCCTCATCCGCTTCCTGAAGATTGGCAAGCCGTTCCGTGATCAGCTTTTGCCTTTCCCGATATTCTTCCCTTTTTTTGTTATAGAAACTCTCTGTGATCCGCCTCGTCCCGTACTTCGGAACCCGGTAATCATCTTTCCGGCAACCTGACTTGAATAATGGTTGAAGGGAGGGATGTCTCGTCTAACTTGTTGTGCGGATTCAAGAGCGGAAGGGGGCTGATCATCTGGCAGACAAAATCTGATTATTTTTTTCCTCTTCCTCAAGTTTTTGAAGCAGACGGAAGAGGTCCATCGGTTTAATAGCTCAGATGGGGGGGGCTTAGGTTGACGGACAAGCCGGATAGCTTTTCCGAAGGCGGTTGTCCCGATTGTGCTGTCTCGTGCCGCAATAATGGCCTGTAAAACAATATCGAGATGTTCCCGGTTCTTTATCATGTTATTACGTCTTCGCTTTCTTCAGCTGGATTTTGGGGGTACTATACGCCTCATACTTGCTTGGGCAATAACGGACTCAATCCACGTACATAAAGGAGATTCCATGGGATTAAAAAACAATGTAAAAAAAATCATTCAGCCGTTAAGAGATTTTCTTGTCCTTCTTTTTATATACCCGACCGGATACTTCATGAAATTCATCAGAAAAGGGGGTGTTTTTAAAAAGCCCCTTTGTAAACGGGCCTTAATGCAAATAGGCGTATTTCCGATTACGAATCACTACTATGAGCCACTTTTTGACACTTCTAAGTTGGTTCGCCCATTAAACCAAGATCGTGATCTTCCGGGCATAGATTGGAATGTCTCTGAGCAACTAAATATCTTGGACCGCTTTTGCTTTAATGAAGAACTCAAAGATGTTCCAAGGTCAAAAGTCGACGAAGGACATTTTTATATTAATAATGGGGCTTTTGAAAGTGGCGATGCCGAGTATTTATACAACATTATAAGATTAAAGAAGCCCAAGCGAATATTTGAAATCGGCAGTGGAAATTCCACTCTTATGGCAAGAAAAGCCATCAAAAAGAATCAAGATGAGATGCCTAACTATCAATGCAAGCATATATGTGTCGAGCCTTACGAAATGCCTTGGCTGGAGAAAATTGGCATGACTGTCATTAGGGAAAAGGTCGAAGATGTGGGGAAGGCAGTGTTTGCCGATCTAGAGAAAGGCGATATTCTGTTTATTGATTCATCTCACATCATTCGGCCGCAGGGCGATGTCCTTTTCGAGTATTTAGAATTGCTTCCTTCGCTAAACAAAGGAGTCATTGTTCATATCCACGATATATTTTCACCAAAGGATTACCCCAAACAATGGGTCATAGATGATGTCAAGTTCTGGAATGAACAGTATCTGCTCGAGGCTTTTTTAACATGCAATCGAGATTGGAAGGTTATTGGAGCGTTGAATTATTTGCACCATAATCATTTCGAACGACTAAAGGAAAAATGTCCATTTTTGACAAAAGATAGAGAGCCAGGGTCATTTTATATTGAAAAGATCGTCTAACAGGATTGATCTTCCTAAATCGTCCCATTCAAGACAGCAAAGCCAAACTGCTATCGACAAATAGCGGCTAGATCGCTAAAAGCTCACTCCTGAAGGCTTCCGTAGGGTTGCGAAATGCGTCAAACAGGGGGAGCCATCACCAGAACCCACTTAATCATGATAGGTTAAGTGGGTTCTTTTTTTGTCCAATGCGGCTATAATACGTCCATGACTGAATACGAAAAAATGATTTCAGGAGAGCTCTATAACGCGAATGATGCGGAGCTCGTGCATATGCGGCAAGAGGTCCGTGAACTACTGAGCAAATTAAACAGTTCCGTGCAGGATATTAGAAGCGGTGAACGGTTGATCTTGTGTAAGCAGTTATTTGGCAAAGTGGGTACAGGCTTTTGGCTGCAACCGCCTTTTTATTGTGATTACGGCAAAAATATTGAACTCGGTGAAAATGTTTTTTTAAATTTCAATTGCGTCATTCTGGATGTTGCGAAAGTGGTCATCGGTTCCAATACGTTGATTGGACCCAATGTTCAGATATACACGGCCGGACATCCGCTTAATCAGGAACTGAGACGGCAGGGGCAGGAGTTCGGGAAAGCCATTACGATCGGGAATGATGTCTGGATCGGCGGAAGCGCGATTCTCTGTCCGGGAATCACCGTGGGCGACCGGAGTGTTATTGCTGCCGGAGCTGTTGTAACGAAAGATGTGCCGGCAGATGTTGTTATCGGTGGCAATCCCGCGAAGATTATCAACGTTATTCCCCAATCTTAAGTCGCAGACGAATAGCAGTTTTATTTTTTATTTGACTCTAGAGTCAGGTCTAGGGTGTAATCTATCTTCATGAAAACAAAAGCATTCCTGCAAATCGGAGAGGTCGCGGCAAAAACCGCTACTTCCATTCATACCCTCCGCTACTATGAAAAAATCAGCCTTATTCATAAACCGGTCAGAAGCGCGGGCGGATTCAGAGTTTATACCCAGGAAACTGTCGACAAGATCCTCTTTATTAAAAAGGCCCAGAGTTTCGGCCTGACGCTTGATGAGATTAAAAAGATCATGTGCTGCGGCGATAAAGGCTTGGAACCATGCTGCGCGATGGTTACAAAAATTTTTGAAAATAAGATTCTCGAATTTGAAAACAAAATAGGGGAACTTCAAAAAACCAAAAAGCGCTTAAAAACGCTTTTATCAAGCTGGACGAAAGGAAGGTGATCGTCATGGATTGCTGCGGAGAAGGATGCTGCAAATAACTCAACGGCTCTTGCCGGGGATGGCCGCGGCTTTACGGTCATCTTTCGGCGGGAGCCGCTTTCAAAAAAGGAATAAGAATGAAATCAGCTGAGAAACTATCATTTTTAGACCGCTACCTCACACTCTGGATATTCACCGCGATGGTTTTGGGTGTTTCTCTCGGCCATTTTTTTCCTGGAGTTGAAAAAGTAATTAATTTCTTTCAAGCGGGCACAACGAATATCCCTATCGCCATGGGACTGATTCTTATGATGTATCCGCCGCTCGCGAAGGTGCGTTATGAGGAGTTGGGAGACGTATTTAAAAACTGGAAGATCCTAACTTTAAGTTTGATTCAAAATTGGGTGATTGGACCGGTTCTAATGTTCGCGCTGGCGGTTATTTTTTTGAGAGATAACCCGGCGTATATGACCGGACTTATCTTAATTGGTTTGGCCCGCTGCATCGCGATGGTCATTGTGTGGAACAAACTTGCTGACGGAGATGCGGAATACGCGGCGGGTCTTGTGGCTTTTAACAGTATTTTTCAAATTCTTTTTTACAGTGTTTACGCTTATTTTTTTATCACATTTCTTCCGGGGCTGTTTGGCCTCCAAAGTTTTACCGTTCATGTTTCGATGGCGCAGATTGCCGAAAGTGTTTTTATTTATCTCGGGGTTCCTTTTTTGGCCGGAATGATCACGCGCTTTAGTTTGGTTAAGATGAAAGGGACCGACTGGTATGAGAATAAATTTCTTCCTAAGATAAGCCCCATAACCCTTATCGCGCTGCTTCTTACCATTGCCGTGATGTTCAGTCTTAAGGGTAATTATATTGTTCAGATTCCAATGGATGCTGTAAGAATCGCGGTTCCCATGCTGATTTATTTTGTTGTGATGTTTATCATTAGTTTTTATATGGGGAAAAAGGCGGGCGCGGATTACAGCAAATCCGTCACGCTCTCTTTTACCGCCGCGAGTAATAATTTTGAACTCGCGATTGCCGTCGCGATCGCGGTCTTCGGGGTCAATTCTGGGCAGGCGTTTACCGCGGTGATCGGACCCCTGGTTGAAGTTCCGGCCATGATTGCTCTTGTGAACGCGGCATTTTGGATTAAGAAAAAATATTTTGCGACTTTTGAAATTAAAAAATCAAAAGGATGCTGCTGAGATGAAAACAAAAGTTCTAATTCTTTGCACAGGGAATTCCTGCCGTTCCCAGATGGCGGAAGGCATTTTAAAGCATTATGGCAGTGATAAGTTTGAGGTTGAAAGCGCGGGGACCAAGCCCTCCAAAGTCAATGAAACCGCCATCAGGGTGATGAATGAAATCGGTATCGATATTTCGAAGCATCGGTCTAAGAATGTCAGTGAACTATTAGGTCAGCATTTCCATTATATTGTTACAGTCTGTGATAACGCGAAAGAAACCTGCCCGGTTTTCCCCGGAAACAGCATCAGACTTCATTGGCCTTTTCCCGATCCACCGCATGACAAAGTAATAACTGAATCAGTCTTAGAGGAGTTCCGGAAGGTGAGGGATTTAATTCATCAAAAATTCCGCAGCGCGGGCGTCACGGGTGTTTTAAACGGTTAAACCGCTCGTTCTCAGGGAAGTTTCATGCTTAATGCGTTGCTGTTCGGATCAAAGAGGGCTACAATAAAACGAAGGTGCCCTCAATGAAAAAGAAAAGTATAGGAAAGAATCCGACCTTTTTTAAATCCACGCTCACGGCCGCGCGGGGATTTGTGACCGTGGTCAAAAACGAAAAAAAAATCCGTTTAGCTTTCGCGGTGACCGCGATTTTTGTCGGTCTGGCGCTTTGCATCAAGGTTTCTTGGTACGGCACGCTCTTCATTCTTTTCGCGTGGGTTCAGGTGATTGTCGGTGAAATTTTTAATACATCGCTTGAAAAAGCCATGGATTACTCTTCAAATAAAGAGTTTCATCCGCTGGTTAAATACGCTAAAGACTACGCAGCCGCCAGCGTTTTTGTTCTTTCCATTCTGGCATCATTCGTTTCATTGTTTATTCTCGGGTTAAAATTTTTCTAATCAATGATAAGATTAATAATAAAGCCTGCCTGCCGGCAGGCAGGGAGAAAATCATGACCAAACCTATTCCGGATGGATACCAGTCAGTCACACCCAGCCTTACTTTTAAAGATTCCGCGAAGGCAATCGAGTTTTACAAAAAAGCTTTCGGCGCGAAGGTGAAGGATTTTCTTCCGAATCCCGCGGGCAAAGGAATTATGCACGCGACCATTCAGATCGGTAATTCGATTTTGATGATGGGCGATGAAATGCCGAACTGCAAAAGCGCTGAAACGCTTGGAAGCTGTCCCATCAGTCTTTATGTTTATGTGCCGAACGCGGATGAAACCTTTAAGCAAGCAGTCGCGGCGGGAGCAACTGCGGCTATGCCGGTGGCTGAAATGTTTTGGGGTGACCGCGCGGGAAGTCTTAAAGACCCTTTTGGTTATTCGTGGATGATTGCCACGCATACGCGCGATCTGACTCAGGATGAAATCACCAAAGGCGCCCAGGCCTTTTTTGCCGCTCACTCTAAATAAGCGGGACGTCTCTGTGGCGTTCCTCTCAGGCGTTCTATAGAGGATAATGGGCTTGTTTTAAACTAAATCCCTCGCCCTTGGGAAAGCCTGTTACACTAGCCTCTCGGCCAAAGGCTTTAAATAAGCCAAATGCCCGGTAAGACCCCATTTAATTAAAGGAATCCAATGAGACAAAATTTTAGACGCGATAAGCTTAAAAAAGAAGAAATGCGCAAGAAAAAGCAAGAGGATAAACGGAATAAGCGCCTTCATAAAAAGGACGGCGTTTCTCCGCAGAATTCAGACATTGTTGAAAATCCCGCCGAAATGAACGATTCCGGAACGCCCGCGGATCAAGCGGTCTAGTGGCGGAATACGAACTTCCGCGCCGCCGCACAAGATGGGCCGGCGTCATTTTGTTTGCCGTGCTTATCTCCTGCGGAGTGATTGGAACGCCTATCTATATTTATAAGTACGGTCTTTCCGCTTCTGAAATCGCGCTATTTGTCTTTTATTTTTTTGCCACGGGGCTTGCCATTACCGCCGGATACCATCGTCTTTTCGCGCACGCGACTTATAAGACCAATGATATTGTGCGGTTTCTGCTGCTTTTTTTTGGGGCCGCGACGTATGAAGAATCCGCGCTGAAATGGGCTTCTCAGCACCGCCAGCATCATCAATTCACTGATACCGATTTAGATCCCTACAATTCAAGGCGCGGTTTCTGGTACTCGCATATCGGATGGATTCTTTTTTACAAGCATAGCGTCAATAAAGATAATGTGAAGGATTTGCTGCAAAATAAACTCGTTATGCACCAGCATCTCTATTATGATTTTTGGTCGCTTTTCAGCGGAATTATTCTGCCCCTGCTGATCGGTTATTTTACCGGGCATTTGCTGGGAGCTTTTTTAACTTCCGTTTGCTTGAGAATGTTTCTTGTGATGAATGCCGCTTTTTTTATTAATTCCTACGCGCATATGGTGGGAAATAATTCGTATGACCAGAAGGTGTCGGCGCGTGATCATTGGCTTGGCGCGATTGTAACGAACGGCGAGGGATACCACAGTTTTCATCATAAGTTTCCGAATGATTACCGCAATGGTATCCGCTGGTACCATTGGGATCCGAGCAAGTGGCTGATTTATTCACTTTCGCTGATCGGATTCACCTGGGATTTAAAACGTACTTCGAATCAAGTTCTCTCGGACGCTTTGCCCGTATCCGCTTAAATTAGACAAAAAAATCGCCGGCACAATGGCTGTGGCCGGCGTTTTTTTACCGTTTTAATATTTAACGGCGTCGCGGGTCTTGCGCTTTTCCTGTTTCTGTTTTCTTTTTTCCAGAAGTGACAACTTTGCTTCTTTTTTTCCCGACCCTTTTTCTTTTCCCTTATCCTGCTGTCCCATAAATCCTCCTTGGTGATGTTCTGCGGTTAAAAACTATGACGGCTTAATTGGTAGAGGCAATGATATCGGTAAAAGCGGTTCGTGGTGAAGCTTTCTTAAGAAGAAATAAAGATTAGCGCTGATGACTGCCGCGAAAAAACACCATACGGATATAAATGTTTTGTCGTAAATTAAAAAAGCAATGACGCAGAAAAGAATATTCGGCAGACCAAAAATAAGAATGGCTTTTTGGCTTGAAAGAAAATAGGAGCCCAAAGTGACCAAAAGATAAATACCGGTAAACCAATTAGCGCCCGCGACAAATGTTTTGTAGCGGATACTGCAATTGACCACTGTGGAATAAACCGGATGGCTGAGGATAAAAAAGAGAAGATAGAGGCTCGTTACAGTCCCAAGGAAAATGAATACCTGAAGAATTTTTTTTCGACGCGGGTTGTATTCAATCGCGTAAACGCTTAGGGGGCAGAGAATTGGCCAAAGACTGTAGGCGAATAAAAGGTAGGCAAGAGTTAGGCCGCGGGTAATCGCTTCTGAACCGCCCTTTTCGAGAGCCGCCCATAAAAGGCCTTCAATAAATTGCTGAACCGCGAAAAGAGCGGGAAAAGCCGCGAATAAAATTTCTTTGCGCGACCTGATGTTTTTAAAAATGGCGGTTCCCATGGACGCGAGAAAAGCGCTCGCGGTGAAGCTTGCGGCCGGACCAAAGCACATGCGGCCTCCAAAGAGTTGAACCTGGTGAAAAGATGAATTCCGAGGAAAGAAATGAGCCTAAGCGGTGTTTTGGGAAGGGTCAGATTTTCATCAAATTTACTTTAACAGGGTTTTTCTTAATAAGAAAGGCTTATATTGGGAAGGCAAGAATCAGATAGAACTTGTCGAAAAATCGGCTACAATCTTTGCTATGACCGCGTACACTCTTATCCAATCCTCCCTCGGGTATTTGATTGTCACCGCCACCAAGAAGGGAATTAGCTCCGTCCGTTTCGGGGAGGACCCCAAAAAACTCGAGAATGCGCTCAAAAAAGAATTTGGAGCTGAAGAATTAAAACGGGATGACCCGTCACTTCAAAAATGGGCGCGGGCACTTATCCATTATCTGGAAGGACATAAGCCATGGCCGAAGCTTCCTTATGATATTCCGGCGACTTCTTTTCAAAAACGGGTGTGGAATTGGCTGCGGGCGATTCCCTCAGGCAAAACGTATCATTACTCTGAAGCGGCTAAAGCCATCGGCAATCTTAAAGCCGCGAGGGCAGTTGCCCGGGCCTGCGCCTCAAATCCGGCCGCTCTGGTGATTCCTTGTCACCGCATTGTTCCGAAATCAGGCGGTGTTGGCGGATACCGCTGGCATGCCTCGCGAAAAGAAAAATTATTAAAATTAGAACAAAAATGATTTTTATTTCGGGCACGGTGTTGGCGCTGCTGGCGGCATTTTTATTTGGAATTTCGCCGGTGCTGATTAAATCCATTTCCGGAGAGCTGCCGCCTATTTTTATGGCGGCAGTTCTTTATTTGGGCGCTGGGACAGGACTTCTCCTAATACGGGTGATCCGCCACGAATCCATTTTTAAAGACTTCCGAGCGATGCCGGGACGTAAACGCCTGCAGCTCGCGGGCGCGATTATTTCCGGAGGGATTCTGGCACCCATTTGCCTCACTTACGGAATTCTTTATTCCTCGGCGTTTCAGGTTTCAGCGCTTCTCAATCTCGAAACGGTCGCGACCACATTGATTGCGGGGCTCATTTTTCATGAGCATATCAGCGGAAGGGTTTGGGGCGGCAAAGCGCTCATTATTGCCGGCGCGGTTTTCATCAGTGTGACGGGTAGAATAGATACCGCGTTTTCTCCCGCTTCGCTCATGGTCGCGGGGGCCTGTATTTTTTGGGGTTTCGACAATAATTTAACGAGGGACATTGAAGAGCTGCCGCCCTCTCTGCTCGCGGGCGTCAAATGCCTTATCGCGGGAATATTTAATCTTTTACTGGCATTTTTTATGGGCCAAAAATCCGGAAATTTTCCAGCGGTCTTATGGGCTTTGATAATCGGAATGATGAGTTATGGTTTCAGTCTTTTGTTTTTTATTTACGCGCTCAGAAAAATTGGAGCCTCGCGGACAGGCACGTATTTCGCGGCCGCGCCTTTTATCGGCATGCTCGCCGCGGTAGTTTTTTGGGGTGAACGGCCCTCACTCGGACATTGGATGGCCGGAATGCTGATTCTTTTGGGCATTATCATTCTCGCTCTTGAAAATCATGAACATGAGCATACGCACGAGGCGATGGAGCACTCTCATCCGCACGTTCATGACGAACATCATCAGCATGAGCATGATGGAAGCGAAGGGCCTGAACCGCATGAGCACGTTCATAAACACAAATCGATGACTCATTCGCATAAGCATTGGCCCGATATTCATCACCGCCACCGCCATTAATCAAAAAGAGAAAAAAACACCTGTTTTTTAAGCGCCATCCGCCCCTTTTTACTTGTATCTATTAGGGGCCATTTCTGCTACTCTATTGGGGCTGGAATATGGTCCAGCCGTGCTTCCTGAAGTTCTTAGCTCACTCCATCTATTCAGGCGGTTTTAAACCCCCTTCTCAATTTTTACGAGCATAGTTTCAAACATTTTTCTAGACTGATTAAGCAGAGCATTGCTGGGAAGAATATCATGAGCGTTTTTAAGAGAAACGCCGGTTTTTTTATGTTGGCAGTTGTCCTTATTTCTGCCGGATTCCCAAGGCCGCTTTTTGCTGAAAAGAAAATATCGGGATTTTATGCCGGGGCTTTATCTGTTGCGGCTGAAACGACCGTTGAAACCGCGAAGGCAAAGCCGGTTTCTGATAAAGATCCAAAGCAATTAGAAACTGAGAAGCTGATGGATGACGGTCTTGAAAAGCCTGATGAAGGCAGTCACGAGAAACCTTGAAAAAATATCTGTTAGCGGGCTGTTTGTTTTTTATTCTGTGCTGTTTTCCGGCGGCCGTGAATTTCGCGGCAAATGAGGCCGTGATTGCGGCGGGCAAGACGGTTAAGCTTCAATATGTTCTCAAGTCTGATGGTAAAGTGGTGGACTCGAGCAAAAGAAATAAACCGCTGGAGTTTATATTCGGTCAATTTCCCGTGGTACCCGGTTTCGCGAAAAATATTCTGGGGATGAAAGCGGGAGAAAAGAAAAAGTTTGAGATCATCCCGGAAGACGGATTTGGAGTCTGGGATCCTCAAAAGACGCAAGTGTTTCAACGTTCGCAGATACCGGATATTGATTTAAAACCGGGTTTAGTGCTGACGGCGACGCCCGCGGATTCGGAAGAAATGTTGACGGGGCGTGTGACAAAAATTATTGGAGATGAAGTCGGAATCGACTTTAATCATCCCTTGGCGGGAAAGACTCTCCAAGTTGAAGTGAAAGTGATTGAGGTGCGCTAAATGACTAAAGAAGATGCTGTTGAAGTGTCCGGAGTTGTTGAGGAAGTTTTGCCCAACTCGCAATACCGTGTTGTTCTTGAAAATGGGCACAAAGTTCTCGCTTACGCTGCCGGAAAACTGAAATTCCGCCATATCCGGATATTAACGGGGGATTCGGTGCTTCTGCATTTATCCCCGTATGATTTGAACCGCGGCAGAGTAATTTGGAGGAATAAATAATGAAAGGACTTATGGCCATTAAAGACGCAATCGCAGTTGATGACTTGCTTTTCCATTCGGTTCATGGGCTATGCCGTGTTTTGGCCGTGAATCCTCAATCCGCTCAATTGCCGGAAACAGGCTACACGCTTGTGCCGGTTTCAACCAACCGCGCGAACGCGAAGTTTATGATTCCGGGAAGCCTTCTGGAGGATTCAGGTTTCAGTAAATTGATTTCGACCGCGGAAGGGAACGAAATTCTCGATTATTTTAAGACGGGTGAAAAAAAGGAAACAAGGTCCGGGAAAACCTGGGAACTTGCCATAATGATACGGACAGAATCCAAGAGCAAAGAGTTCGCGAAAGACGGAAAGAAGCGTCAAGCGCTTGACCGCGCGGTAAAAGGAATTTGCGGAGAACTGGCTTATATTTACAAACTGACGGTAAGGGATATTGCTGACCGGATTCAAAAAAATCTTGGAACCGCGGCAACGATTCATCCGCTTGTATTGACCGCGCTTGCTAACGCCGATAAGGATTAACGGGAGCTTTATGACGGAAGATGAACAAGAAGATCAGCAGGAAGGATCCGCCGGGAAAAAGCATGCTTCCGGCAATCAATCCGGTGAGCCGAATATTATGGAGCTCATCAAAAAAGTTCAAAGACATATTGGTTTTTTAGATAAAAAAATTGATCAGCTGATCGCGGGAGGCGGGACGCAATCTCAGGACAGACGCCCCTCAAGACCTTTTCGTCCGGGCGGCGGCGGTTATGACCGGCGGCCTCCTCAAAGACGCGAAGGAAATTTTTCTGATAGACCTCATTTTAACCGCGGAGGCGGCGATAGACCCTTTGACCGGAACCGGTCAGGGGGCGGACGGCCGCCTCGCCGTGACTTCGGGGATAGACCCAGACGTCCATTTCCGCGGCGCGGGGAACATTAATAAGCAAAGGTTTTTTTCACAACAAGCAGTAATAATCGCAAGGAGGAAAGTATGGCTTTTCAACAAGAGGGTGGTTTTGGCGGCAGACCTAAAGAAATGCACAAAGCCGTTTGTTCCGGATGCAATAAGGAATGCGAAGTTCCATTTAAGCCGAGCGGTGACCGTCCCGTCTATTGCAAAGAATGCTTTTCAAGCCGTAAAGACAGCCGCCGGTAGAATTACTCCTGCCTTTTTCTAATGAGAGGGCGCGTACATTTGCGCCCTCTCAAAGGAATCCTGCCTTATCCCTTCCCAAATTAAGTAGTGAATAATTTCATTCAAACGCCGTTCTTTAAGGGAGTCCTGTTTCTGGGCTTCTCATGGCTTTTTCGGGGTTCAATGAATGATAAGGGGTATTATTTATGATCAAAATGACCCGTTTTTTTAAAATAGTTCCGCAGCCGATTTTTTCATCCGCGGCGCTCCTTGCTATCCGCTTGATCGCGGGGCTTGCTTTTGTTCAGCATGGCTGGGGAAAAATTCAGCATCCGTTTGACTGGATGGGTCCGCAGGCAACGATTCCCGGATTTCTTCAATTCCTGGCCGCGTTCTCTGAGTTTGGCGGAGGAATCGCGTGGGTGATCGGGCTTTTGACTCCGCTTGCTTCAATTGGAATTTTTTGTACCATGGCGGTCGCGGTGCATATGCATATGATTGTCCGCCATGACCCTTTTGTGAATCTCACGGGAGGAATGTCGTATGAGCCAGCCTTGGGATATTTAGGAACAGCTTTTTCGCTTTTCGCGTTAGGGCCTGGGAAATTTTCAATCGACAAATTTGTTATGGGAGAACGCTAACCTATGAATCTATGGCACGCCTTGATTTTCGGACTTGTTGAAGGGATTTCGGAATTTCTGCCGATTTCTTCCACGGGGCATTTGATTTTGACCGCTAAAATTCTGCAGATCCCGCAGACCGAATTTGTTAAAAGCTTTGAAATCGCGATTCAGCTCGGCGCGATTTTTTCTGTCGTCGTGCTTTATTTTAAGTCACTGTTGGTTGATTGGGAAACGGTTAAGCGGGTGATCGTAGCGTTTATTCCTACGGGCATCATCGGACTCGTTTTTTACAAGATAGTCAAAAAGCTCTTTCTTGGAAACTCTGAGCTGGTTTTATGGTCGCTCCTTATCGGCGGAGTCGGCCTTATTGTTTTCGAACTGATTTACCGTGAGAAAGAAAACGCGGTGACCGAAATTAAAAAGATGTCCTATCTTCAGGCTGTTTTAATCGGATTTTTTCAATCGATCGCGATTGTCCCCGGGGTTTCCCGTTCGGCGGCGACGATGATCGGCGGTCTTGTTTTAGGTCTTAAGCGGAAGACGATCGTTGACTTTTCATTTTTGCTCGCGGTTCCGACGATGCTGACTGCGACAGCGTTGGATTTGATCAAGAATGCCGACGCTTTTTCGCACGCGCAAATAGACGCGCTATTGGTGGGTTTCGCGGTTTCTTTTTTTGTAGCGATTCTCGCGATTAAATTTCTCCTCGATTTTATTACAAAGAATAATTTTATTATCTTCGGAATCTACCGCATTCTTGTGGCGGTGGTGTTTTTGGTCTCGGGCCGGTTTTAACCGGACACTCTCACTCGGTGAGTTTTTCAATCCGGCTGTCGGGGATAAGCCATACGAGCGCTACGGTCATATAAAGCAGTCCTGAAACATAAGGATTCATGAAAGACAGCCCAATGGCCGCGGCATAACATATAAGCGAAATTTTTTCCTTCCAGGTTTTTTCAAAAGCTTTTGCGGGCAGGGAATCCTTCCCATGAGATACGACGATGAGATTTTGCAGAACCGCGTATGCTAATCCCGCCATAAAAAGAACGGTTCCGTAAAAGGCGGACGGCCATGGACTGCCGTGATACTCTCCCATCCATCCTGAGACAAAAGGAATCAGCGAAAGCCAGAAAAGAAGGTGCAGGTTGGCCCACATGATTTTTCCGTTAATGTGTTTAACCGCATGGAACATGTGGTGATGATTGTTCCAGTAAATCCCCACATAAATAAAACTCAGAATATAACTTAAAAAGGAAGGGGCCAGCGGTTTTAGCGCGGCGATATCCGTTCCATGAGGTACTTTGAGCTCTAGCACCATAATGGTAATGATAATGGCAACGACGCCGTCACTGAAAGCTTCTAAGCGTGTTTTTGGGATGCCGATCATCGGACAAATCAGCCGATTAAGCTTCTGAGCATCCAGGCGGTTTTTTCATGGATCTGCATGCGCTGAGTGAGCACATCCATCGTGGATTGATCCTGTCCCTTTTCAGCGGCTGGAAAAACGCTGCGTGCGGTGCGGATGACGGCTTCGTGTCCCGCGACAAGATTTTTGACCATGTCCTCAGCCTTAGGTACGCCAGGTTCATCTTTGATAGAAGCAAGTTTTGAAAATTCCCCATAACTTCCCGGGGCGGGGAATCCCAAAGAACGGATTCTTTCCGCGATCACATCGACAGCCATCCACATTTCATTATAATGAGTTTCAAACATCAGATGAAGCGTCTGAAACATGGGGCCTGTGACATTCCAATGATAATAATGGGTCTTAAGGTAAAGTGTGTACGTATCGGCCAGAAATCTGGAAAGACCGTCCGCGATTTCTTTTCTGTTAGCTTCGCTGATTCCAATATCAATGGTTGCCGGTTTCATAAAATTCTCCTTTTTATTAAAAATAAATAGAAAGCAATTTATTTGCCGAGCGTTTTTTGTCCGGGCTTCCAGCCGCAGCCGGTCAGTTCACCGGTCTGAAGAGCTTGAAGTGTGCGGACGGTTTCATCAACATTCCGGCCGACGCTTAGCGCGTTAATGACAGCCGATTGTAACACACCTTGCGGATCAATCACAAAGGTCCCGCGCAGAGAAATTCCTTTTTCGGGAACTAAAACATCAAAGAGCCTTGAGACCTGATGGCCGGTGTCCGCGAGCATGGGAAATTGAACTTTGCCCAGCCCATTTTCTACCCAGGCTTTATGAGAATAGACGCTGTCGGTGCTGACCGAGATCACTTCCGCGCCTGATTTCTGAATCGCTTGATAATGTTCGTTAAATCCTCGGATTTCAGTGGGGCAGACAAAAGTAAAATCAAGAGGATAGAAAAATAGAACCACCCATTTCCCTTTGTAGTCTGAGAGTTTAATTTCTTTAAAACTTCCATCCGGCATAAGCGCTTGCCCCTTAAATTCCGGAACCTTTTGCCCTACCTTTGCTGTCTCGCACGCGGCTGTTGTTGTCATCTTATTCTCCTTTTGTATTGATTTTGATGTTTTGAATTTAAATTTGCCAAAAACAAGAGATGCGGGCAACGTCTTCGACCTCGGAAAAGACCACGGGCAATTTCCCTGCGGACCCTCGCTGTTCCTAAAGTTCAGGCCAGCGTTTTCGACGTATTGCTTTCATGAACTAATGATCGCTTAATTTGAAGTATTGTTCCAATCGATTATAATTATATGTATAATAGATAATAACTATCATGGAAATTCATCAATTGCGCTATATCACGGCCTTGTCTCAGGAGCTCAGCTTTCAGCGGGCGGCCAAAAAGGTTCATATCTCCCAGCCGACCTTAAGCCAGCAGATTCAAAAGCTGGAGAAAGAGTTGGGGACCCCGCTTTTTGAACGTTCCTCAGGCGGTGTGAGGCTGACGGCGGCGGGTGAAACCTTTATCCCCAAAGCGCTTTCAATTCTGGACAGCCTTGACCGGGCGATGAATGCGGTTAAAAAGGATTCTGAGGAGTTGATCGGAAAAATCCGCATTGGGGCGATCCCCACGATGGGGCCTTATCTTCTGCCGGCTTTAATCAGAGAGGTCAAAAAAAACGCGCCCGGAATTATTCTAGAGATTTATGAAGAAACAACTTCAAATCTAATTCAGCATTTAAAAGATGGCGGTTTGGACCTTGGGATTCTTTCCACGCCTATTCATGACCGCTCCATTGCGGCGAAAACAATCGGGCATGAAGAATTTTTCCTCGCGGTCTCAAAACAGCATCCTTTGTCAAGGCGAAGCCGCGTCACCCTTAAAGATATCGCCAAAGAAAAAATGCTCATTTTGCAGGAGGGCCATTGCTTTAGTGAGCAAGCTCTCGACTATTGCAAAAAATCGAGACAGGATGCCCAGGTTATTTTTCAGGGGAGCAGTCTTACGTCCGTCATGAAACTGGCTTCATCGGGTGAAGGGATCACCCTTGTTCCGCGTATGGCGGTAGAACCGGCAGTTTGGAAAGATCTCTGCTTTATTCCTTTCGGCGGCCAAAAACCAGAAAGAGAGATTGGCATTATTTGGCGCGTCAGTTCTCCTCTACAAAAGAGCCATGTTTTTTTAATCTCGGCGGTTCAAAAAATAACCGCCAAAGGATAATTCTCAATCAAGGCTTTTTCGTTGATCTTGGGCGGGTTTCGGTTTACCCTGTTAGGGCTTTAACGCACTCATCACATCTTTAGAGGGGGATTTATGGAAAGAAAAAATATTTCGACGGGTTCCAAGTGGGAACCGATTATCGGTTATTCCAGGGCAGTTAAAACAGGGAATCATATCTTTGTTTCTGGGACTACGGGAACGGGCGCCGACGGCAAGGTTACGGGCGGGGCTTATCAGCAGACCAAGCAAGCGCTGCAGAATATTGAAAGCGCGCTTAAAACCGCGGGGGCATCTTTAAAGGATGTTGTCCGCACCCGCATTTATTGCGCGAACATTGATCAGTGGGAAGAAATTGGGAAAGCCCACGGAGAACTTTTTAAAGATATTCGCCCGGCGACCGCGATGGTGGAAGTAAAACGCCTGATTGATCCCGCGATGCTTGTTGAAATTGAAGCTGACGCGGTGATTGGACATTCTTAAAAGGAAATCTTATGAGCGAGCTTATCGCGATAGAAAAAAAAGCGGATATCCCGAAGGAGTTTCAAGATACTCCGATCGGTCTTCTTTTGGAGTACCATAATTTAGACCGTCCGTTCGACATCTATTCGAACGCGAAATTACTCGTGGGTATGTGCATGGACAGCCGTAAGCATCTGCATATCCCGGAAAACTTTTCTTACATCATCCGTTCCGGCGGCGCGAACATGCGGTATAGCGAGTTCAAGATCTCTTACGCGATCGCGGTCGCGAATATTAATCATATCGCGCTCATTGGACACAGTCAGTGCGGTATGGTCAATTTGATCGGGCGGCGGAATCAATTCATCGAGGGCCTTGTGAGTGTGGGCTGGACCAAAGACGCGGCGGAAGAGCACTTCTATCACTACGCGCCTATGTATGAAATCGGTAATGAAATTGATTTTGTCCGCAGCGAAACCAAACGGCTTAATCTGCGCTATCCCAAAGTGGTCGTTGCTGCTTTTCTTTATAAGGTTGAAGACAACCGCCTTTACTGGATCAAAGAAAAAGTCTAAGATTTTTCTCAGTATCCTCGAATGACCTCGCTTAAAAATATCTTTGTTGTTCTTGTCCGCGCTGAAAATCCAATCAATATCGGGCAGACTGCCCGCGCGATGAAAAATTTCGGAGTTTCGAAGCTCATTCTCGTCAATTGCGTGCCCCATAAAGTTGATGAGGCTTACACGCCCGGGTGGAAAGCGCGGAATATTCTTAAGCAGGCTGTCTGCGCGAAAAACCTCTTAAAAGTTTTCTCCTCGAAGGATTATTCGATCGGATTTACCACAAGGGTCGGGCGGGAACGGGGAGGAACTATTCCTTATCCGAAACTTTCTAGAGAAATTTTGGATATTGCCAAAAAAAGGAAAGTGTTTCTTGTTTTTGGCAATGAAAAAAATGGACTTTCGAATGAAGAACTTTCGCTTTGTTTTAAAACGGCTACGGTTCCTGCCGCGAAAGCTTATTCTTCTCTAAACCTGTCCCATGCTGTAGTGGCTGTTCTTTCCCGTGTTTTTTCTGAGAGTTCCGCGGGAGGCCAGCTCTTTAAACAGCCTGAATCAATTCGTCCATCGACGGACGAATTCGAAAAATTCAGTGCTGAAATTTATCAGACAATGCTTGCTGCTGGATATAAAAAATCGGGACCCATTGATGAAATTCATAAGCACATGCGGGATTTCTTCAAGCGCTCTCAAATAGATAAAAGAGAGCTCCATTTGTTCCAGTCTCTTTTTAGTCGGATGAAGCAGCAGTTAGGCCCAAAATCTCCCCAGTAAAAACCCTCATTTTTGATCATTGAATAGCAGGGTTATCGACCCATTTGGCGAAGCTACTTTCATCGGGTATTCTTTCTGGAACTTGAATACCAGAAATGAGTTACATCCATTGAGCCTCTTCAAAAAAAGTATCCTAAAATCAGGCATCGCCGCGTTTACGCTCGTCGTCTATCTTGCGACTCAAACGGGACTCAGCGAAGCTTCTGAAAATTTACCCAAAGCGCCTCCTGCCGTTTCACTTTCCGGAATGACGTTTTCTATTCCTGAATCTTTAGGAAACATTGAAGAGATGATCCCAGGGTCCGCAGCCGGCAAAACGCTGATTTATATTCAGGACGCGCATGATTCTCTCGAAGCCCAGGAACATATTGCTCAAATTATCCGGCAGTTAGTGAAAGAGAATGGAATCAAAACTGTTTTTGAAGAAGGTTATGAGGGCGCGGTTCCCACAGAGAAATTTTTCGGCTTTATCAAAGACCCGGTTTTAAAGCAAAAAGTTTCGCATTTCTTTCTCGATAAACTCCGCATTGGCGGCGCGGAATACGCGCATATTAACCGCCCTAATCAAGGTCGAAGATCGAAGGTCGAAGGTCGAATAAAGAAAACGGGTTTCCTTCCACCTTCCACCCTCTACCCTCGACCTTCTGATGATTTTAGACTCATTGGCGTCGAACGCTCAGACATCTACCGCGATAACCTAGCGTGGTATAAGAAAAACGCCCGACTGCGCGAAGACACGAACGCGGATTTAAATGAAATCCTATTCGAACTGCAGAATCTAAGCCGTCAATGGTTTCCCGAATCGGTCAAGAATTGGCTGAAGACAAAAGAAATATTCGAAAAAAATCAGATTACGCTTTTCGATTATCTTACCCGTGTGGCCTCGAGCTTCACCGCAGAGGAGCTGACCCAGTATCCTGAAATCATAAAGATTCTTGCTCTTCAGAAGCAGTCTCAGGGCGGGAAACAAGAAATCGATTCAAAAAAATTGTTCGAAGAGATCGAAAAGCTGGACGTTTATTTCGCGGATGCGTACCTCCGGGACGAAAAATCAAAAATTCTCTTTGAATATTTGACCGATGTCAGGCTTCTCATGCGCCTGAACGAACTTCAAGCAGTTCCCGCCGAGATCGAAACCGCGCGGGAGCGTCTCAAAAGAATTAATACCGATTTAATCGCCGAGTTTATATTTCAACATTCCAAAAAAACCATTGTGCTTTCCCGCGCATGGGAGTCTTCCATCCAAAATGCGCTGAGTTTTTATTCGGCCGCCCAGTCCCGTGATGAAATCGCGGTGAACAATATACGGCAGTACTGGGGCGGTGAAGAAAAGGCCGCCGTGCTTGTCTTTGGAGGATTTCATAAAGCTGGACTCCGCGAGCGCCTCGTGAAAGAAGGGTATTCGCTCGCAATTATCTCTCCAAGGATTACCCGCGAGGACAGTAAGCATAAAAAGTATTACAAAGAGCTTATGTCGGCGGGGCATTTGAATTTTGAATTGCCGCTTCAGATACCGCGCGCGCTGAAAGCTGAGCCCATTTTTTCCGCGGAGAGAGGACTTGATGAAATCGAAGCCGTTTCGCGTACGTTCCAAGCTTATCCCGATGCCATCGAAAGAGTTTTTCTCGAACAAGTCGCCCTCAATCTTCATCCGCAAGCCAATTCTGAAGTGCGGACAAACCCATCTCTCGAAGAAAGGCTTTCAGCAAGTGCCTATATTCATCAAGTTCACATAGTTAATAGACCGCAGCATGGTCCGGTTGTGCTGATTGTCCCTGATTTTAAAGCGCTTTCGGCTTTCGCAGAAAGCAAGCGTCTTTACATTGTGAGAGATATCGATCTCCTGAATCATCCTGAAATTCACGATTTGCTTTGGAATGTCATCGAGAAGGTGAATTTAAATTTAGAAGCTGGCCGAAAAATCCAAAGAGCCGGAATTTTACGCGTTCCCTTTAACGCGGAATCGGGAGAGATAGTTGATTCAAAGCAAAATGCCGTAGCGATTGAAAAAAAACGGGAAGGAATCATTAATGAGCTTTACCGGGGAAGTGATAAGAATTCTAAAATCATTGTTGAGGCGTTTGGCCAGGCTAAGGCGGATAAGATTACGGAGGCCATGCTTCAAACAAAATTAGAGCCGGCGGAAAGCGGCTACTTCGAAAGTGAAGAGTTTGGCCTGGAAATTTCAGATTTGCAATTTCCCGGTCTCGCGCTGGCGGAATGGATGCTCAAAATTCTTAGGCAGGATTTCCGCTGGGGCCGTTCGGAGCATTATCAAAGACTTCTCCGCTTGCAGAATGGAGAAGCGATGTATGAACGTATGGAGAAATATTTTAAAAGCCGGCCTGATTTTAAAATTTTCAGGATTATGCATAAAGGGAGAGTGGCCGGAAGAATCGTTTTTAATGAGAAAACAAAAACTTTGGTCGACGGCATTATTTTCGCGCCTTATCGCGGTTCTTATCTTGGCGATGTTCTGGTTAATCTTCTGCATGATCAGTATGGCCCGTTTACGGGCATCATACCTTCCGAAGTTCCGATCTATCATTTCTTTGTGAAGCGCGGTTTTAAAACTTCTGAATCAGAAAAAGTCGGATCCGTGATTTTAAATCTCATGACTTATGGGGATGTGAGTGAGGAGAATCTGAAAGCGGCGAAGGGATTGCTTTCCCTGGAATCATCTATTTACGCGGACGCGATGCTGGATGATTTTGCTTTGAAAAATAAAACCCCAGAGGAAAGCGCTTTGTACCGCACTTTCCCTGAATTGTACGATCTTCTTTATCAGCGGTTTTCAAAACGGCTGATCGATTTTCTCGATTTAGTCAAAGAAAATACACCTTCCGGCGGTTCTATTTTAGATGCGGCCGCGGGAACCGGAGAAGTTTCGGTTCCTTTGCTTCAGGCGGGTTATTCCGTTTTGTCCGCTGATCTCAACCCGGGAATGCTCGAGCAGCTTGAAAAGAAAGCCCGAAGCCGTCAACTTACGCCCAAAACCCTGTCCGCAGGTTTTTTAGATTTGGCTCAGAAGCCCGGAACCTTTGATACAGTGACCGTCCGCCAGGCGATCAATTATCTCATCGGGTATGAAAATTTGGTGAGAGGTTTGAAATCATTCCGTAAACGTCTTGGCCCTGGCGGCAAGCTTGTTTTTAATGCCCCAAATTACCAGCCGGAAAAATTTTCTCCGCCAATGCAAGGCCCTTACCGTGCAAAAGCTGGAACGGTTAACGCGATTGTCCGCGAAAGAAATTCGATCGAGAATCATGTGCTGACGCATCATCAGGAAGCGATGGTTTGGGATGACAGCGCTCCTTCCAATGTCCGTTATTATCACGACGTTAATACTTTTGAGCTGTACACGAAAGATCAAATTGAACAGGCGTTAAAAGAAGCCGGGTTTTCTGATATTCAGTTTTTTTCTTCTCAAAGGAAACCCTACGACGCGAATGATCCCGTGATTTATGCTGTCGCAACGGTTTCTCCAAAAATTGTTTTAGTCGCGGGAACGTTTGACGAAAAGGGAGGCGCCTCTTCTTCGCTGATTTCTCAAATCCATGAGGCTTTGCCGCCCGGCACCGCTGTATTTAACGGGGGCAATTTTTCCGAGATTCCAAAACTGGTAAAAAGTTTGGCGGATTATGATGTCATCCTGTGGTTCCCGAATGTCTCCAATGAAATGGCAAAATACCGCAATATTAAAGACCGGTATCCGGACAAGGTTGTCATCACTTCAAAAAGAAATCATAAAAATCAATATTCGCTGCTCGAAGTTGTGGAGCATGCTCTTAAATTGAGAAGTAGTTTGGTCGTCGAATTTTCGGATACGGTTCCTTACACCATGCGGCTGATTGATCCGCTCGGAAATACTTATGAAAATACTCAGTCGCCCGCCACGCTTGCAAAAGCGATTATGCAAAGACTCGAAACAATGATGCGAGCAAGCCGCCAAAATACGGAGTTAGCAGGAAAAGAAATGCCGGTAACTGTGCCTGAAAATTCTGAATTCTTTCAACTCGTTCAGGAAAAAGCTGCTGAGTTTCACGCGCTTATGCAAACGCGTGTGCAGCAGCCGGGACAGGAAACTTGTTTTCGATGTGAACGCGGATTTCCAAGTATCCGGGAAGGAAATTATGTTTTTGTTTCGAAGCGGAATGCGGCGGACAGCGAGCGTTATTTCGCGCGTGAGCATTTTGTTCCGGTGGATTTGCGTCATTTTCAGGAAACGGGGCAAATCCGCTATTACGGGACGAATAAACCCTCGGTCGATACGCCCATTCAAATGCGACTCTACAGTCACTTTGCGAAAGTGAAATATATTTTGCATTCGCATGAATATATTGCCGGTGCTCCGACCACTCAAAAAATTTACGCGGCTGAGGCATTGGAGGAATTTGATGAAATTCTTAAAACCATAGGCCCGGATCCTGAAACCGCGAATGCGGTGGTTAATTTGGCCGGGCATGGAAGTGTGGTTCTGGCCTCAGATTTAGATTATTTGAAAAGCGTTAAATACATTCCGCGGCCATTCATTCAAAATAAAACGGCGATTAACGGAATTCTTATTGGCGGAGTATTTGATAATAATAACGGTATCGCGTCGGATTTTGCCGCTCAGCTGCAATCTGTTTTTCCGGCAGGGAGTGTTCAGCTCCGAAACGGAGGAAGCTCAGCCGAACTGCAGTCACTCTTAAATGATCTTGCCGGATATGAGGTGATTTTTTGGGCGGCGGAAACTCCTGAGCAGGGAGATTTAGCCGCAGAAATCAAAAAACGTTATCCATTCAAAACATTTATTCCTATTTTTGATAACCGTGCCGCGGGAGCTTCTTTTCAAGAGCTGATTAATAAGGCCTTGGGCATTCGCAGTAATCTTTTTATCGAGATTTATGGAAATGAAAAGGTTCGCATGCGGCTTTTCGATCCTCTCGCGAATCAATACGCGGATACGGATAACGTCAAAGTTCTTTCGCAGAAAATTCTGGAAAGGCTCGAAACTCTCCGCAAATTTACAAGACAAAGCACAAGTTCAGTTGGCCCCGCCATTCCTGTCCCTGTGAACGATATGTTTCGCAAATACCTTGAGATCGTTCAGCGTTACGGAATGCAGTTTCATGATTTGATTCATCCCGCTGAAGGGGTGAACCGATATTTAGGCAATACTTCTTTCCGCGCCTCTCATTTGTTTTCAGACCCTGAATACCGCAATCTCGTTTTTATTTCGCAACGGAATATTGATAAACGGAATATTGATGAGAATGGATTTGTCGCGGTGCAGCAGGATTCATTCCAGGACCAACGTATCCGGTATTACGGAACGGCCAAACCCAGCGTTGATACGCCGAC
This sequence comes from uncultured bacterium, assembly GCA_964511315.1. Taxonomy (GTDB): domain Bacteria; phylum Omnitrophota; class Omnitrophia; order Omnitrophales; family Aquincolibacteriaceae; genus CAZEFF01. The sequence continues at coordinate 23,012 of CAZEFF010000024.1, forward strand.
ACAGGTACGTTTTTTTAATGCGCTGCCCAACGTTCATTTCATCCTGCATTCGCATGTTTATATTGAGGGGGCTCCTTTTACGAGCGAACTTATTCCTTGCGGGTCTCTGGAAGAAGTTGAAGAAGTCCTCTCACTTATTCATCACGATTCTTCGAAGTCAAATTTTGCGATTAATTTGTTGGGTCATGGCAGCATTATTTTTGCGAAAGACTTGGAGTATTTAGCTCAAAACATTCAATACTCGGCGCGCCCCATCCCCGAATTTCTCGATACCGGGGGACATCCTGCCCGCTCGGAAGTACGGAAAGGAGATATGGCGGCCGAAGCAAAACAGATTGATAGCCGTCCCGACAAGTTAAAAACCGCATTACAGGAAAAGACTGAACATCCCGGATTACGCTGGCAAGATTATCGAGACGCCTTTACGAGGAAATTCTTAAGCCATACCCAATTGTTTGATTTGCGCACTACATTTTTCTTTTTTATTGCTGGCCAGGTTTTATTCTTGTTCTACATTCTTGTTCCTCAGGATAATCTTCTCGGGAGTATCTTTAGCGGATTTTCATTTGGTTTTGGGCTGACAGCGCCAGTAATGAAGAGAATCTTGCGGTTCCGAGAAATGGAATTGGAATTAAAATATAGAACGGAATACATACTTGGTCTTATAGATAAAGCAAAAGATCCAAAAAACAAACAGCAGACCATCCAGCCGGAAGAAATTATCGGCATATTAACCGAGGTCCGAAGCTGGGTGGCTTTAGCGCTTAAAACACCTCCGTTTGCCGCAAGTTTGGGCGCTGTTCCAAGCTGCGATCCTCGGCGGATTTATGAAATGATGCTGCCGTATTTGAATTGGGAGTATGGCCATGGAAGAAATCCTCGACCAGAAGCCATTGAGATTTTACAGGGCCTCCGTATTTTGACTCATGAAAACGAGATTAAACAGAGCCTTGACGATTGGATTGAAAAAACAAAAAGCAGAAAAACCCAAAGATTAAAAGCGATAGACAGCGAAATTGAAAAAATCAAATCGGTTTTCAGCGCTCAAGATCCGCAGATTCGTCAGATGATTCGTTTAATCACCCGTCTCGAAAAGGCGTATGCGGATTTATCTTTGAGCCCTCAGGAGCTTGCCGAAAAAGTGGTGCCGCTCGCGCGTCTTTACCTTGACCATGAGGTTTTACCCGCCGGAAATCAGTGGAAATTTCTGATCTGGCCTTACCAGTATTTAAGTCCCGAGACCCAGGAAGCGAAAACCCTCCGGATGTTTTTGGAGAAGATGATAGGGCTTGAGAAGGTGAGAAGTGCGCTTGATCTGAAAGGGGAGCAGGATGCGGATGCTATCCGCGACAGCGCGGACCACGCCTTAAAGCATCTTGCTAAAAAAGATCCTGAGATGGTCAGTCTCATCGCTAATTCCGAGAACGCGAAAATCTTTCTGCCGTTTTTAAGCCGCCTCCGAATGGGGTTTTATGATTATAAGCTGGGGACATGGGAGTTTAAGCGGCCTTTAAAAACCGCGATTGAGCTCAAACTCTATTTTGAAATTAAACCCGGATTATATGTTAGCCCCATTACGGACTCCTTCCGCCGTTTCATACTATTTCGCGCCCATTCAAAAGAGGGTGTGTTGGAAGTTAATCACGCCGTTGAAATTAAAATCCCGGGTGATGAAAAATTGATTGTTTCAGAAAGAAATTTTGAATACGCCGATCTTTTATACCAAGCCTATCCTGCGAATACGGCGGTGAAACCCATCGGATTTATCCGCTATGAAAAGGGAGATTTTGAGATGTATGGTAAAAAAGTTACGGCTGAAAAAACGAACCCCGTCAGCGCCGCTATTTTTGAATATCAGGGCTTTGATCAGCGTGACTATGACGGCAGACGGGTAACGAATTTTGAATCGGAAGCTTATAAGGAAATCGCGGCGCTTTATCCGTCGAGGTACCGAGACGATCACGCGGTGCGTGAAAAAATTGTGCAGCGGGCCGTTTTGTTCCTCGCGAAGGCTCATGAAATTGGAATATTAGGCCAAGGAGTTCCTGGAGCGCTTGATCTTCATTTGGAAAATTTCAGAATTGTCCTCGGTGAAGATGACTTCACGATTTACAACGCGGGCGATTATGAAGCGTTTTTAGACATGGCTTCATCTTTAAATGACGAATATCATATCCGCGAAGATCTCAAAGCTTTTTTTGCAGAGGATGGTTGGGCTTGGGGGCTGAACGCGTTCTCTCCCTATTCTTTTGAGGGCAAATTCGACAAGCTGAATGAAATGTACCGCGACGCACGCGCTCGGGTCAAGCGTCTTGGCGGGCTTCTTCCTGAAACTGCGCTGGCTGCCCGCTCGGAAGCGCGCGCATATCTGGAAAGGGAAGAAAGTCATTCGCGTGTCAACTTTCAAAACGGAATGAGCTTTATCCGCGCGGCCGGCTTCGCGGTATATTTCGGTGGAATTAATCTTCTAACGCTGATGGCTGCCCATTATTTCACGTTTGTTTGGAGCGGATTTATTTACAAAATATACCCTTCATTTACCACTGTCTCTCCGTGGCTTCTCACGCTGCTGACTGCCTCCTTTAGCTTGAACCTAATTATTTCATTTTCGTATTGGTTATTTATTCTGTTTGTCCATCAAAGCTGGGGGCATTTAATCGGATGGACGCCCGAGAAGTATGAAAAAGAAAAGAATGCCATTTTTAATGAAGTTACGCGAATCGCGAATATGCGGCAAGATTCCATTTTAAGCGGCCTTCAAGGTTTGAATCCGGACGAACCGATTCAGGTTATCCCTGCAGAATCGGCAGATTTAGTTGTGAAAAACGGTAAGGATTATTTTCACCGCACCATACGCGTTACTCCCGAAATGATTTTATTCTCCCAAGCCTTGCGTTATCTGCTGGTCCGCCGCGCGGGCCTGGGATTTCCGTATGATGAAGTGATCGAGGAGGTTGCGGAGACGATTCCGGAAGGGCCTAAACGGAAATTGTTTTTAACGATCGCGCGAGGCTTTTGGGACGATTACGCCGACTTCGAACTGCTTCAAAGAAGTTTTACCTACGGCTATGCCGCACTTATTCCCTATATTTTCTTAACCCGCCTGCTTGTCAATCTCCGTAATTTTGGATGGTGGCTGATTCATTTTCGCGAGACTCCTGAAATTCTCGCTAATTACTTCCAGCTCGTTCGAATTTTTATTTTAAAAACCGACCACTATCAAACCGTCAAAATTCGTGATTTTGAAAAAAGCCGCTCGGAAGTCCGCAGCGATAAGAGTGTAAAATTTTATTCCAACAAAAACCGGGTGCGAGGAGAGTATTACGGCTGGGAATTTTTTAAGCTCGAAGAAAGAACGTTTCCGGCGCTGGCGGCAAGTTTGCGGGAAGCCATAAAAAATTTGGGATATGACCAGTCTCCAAATCATAAAATCGAAATCGAAGAATTTACGGAATTAGACGGAAAAGATCAGCCGGGTGTCCGTGTGGTTGTAACGCCCACTTATGACTGGGAGGCGGAAAGACTTCACGGTCAAAAACGGTTTCTCGTCATGGGTCCGACCGAGTATGTCTTTTCAGACCCCAGCAATACTAGAGAAATACTTACGACGCTTGAGGTGATCGTCATGATGACTGCGCCTCACGCTGGCCCCATTGTTCTCCAAGCGAATGATCAGGGAGGGACGGTGCAAATCAATGACAAAATCATCTCCGTGGACCAGTCTCCCGAAACGGTAAGCCGGGAAATTGCCGAAGCGCTTTTTGGATATATTGACGGCGCCATTCAGCTTCCCGTCCGGATTCCCGGATGGTCATCCCGGATCTCGGATGAAATCGAAAGGATCCTTGCCGAAAAGAAAATTAAAGTGATCCGTCCCGCGCGTTCTGAAGCGCGGGTTTTAACAGCTTATGAAGAGAAGATTTTTCGGAAATTTATAATTATTGCGTCAAATGTTTTGGTGGTCGCTTCGGCTGTCTGGCTGGTTGATTGGCTTCTTTCCTTCCAGGGATGGCAGCGGATTTTATTCAGCGCGCTGAATTTTTTGATCGCTCAGCAGGTTCTATCTTACGGCATCGTTGGTTTGCTGGGATGTCTTAACCAGGCCGCCGGACACCGCGCTTTGCTGATTTATCCTGATCCGGAACGGCTTTCTGAAATTATCCTGAAAACGAAAAAACTTAAAATTCTCAGAAATGATTTGCTGGAATCAGAATCTCTCCAAGAGGCTTACAGAAATCTGGTTGTGCATAAATTTCTGCCCGCATCGGCTCCTTTTGATCCGCGGGCTTTTTTATGGTTCATTAAAGATCTCTGGGGAATATTAAGCCCGGATATTTTTGACGGTTACAAAAAATCTGAAATTGCCGAGAAGTACGGTTTTGAAGGCAGAGAAATCACTATAGGGGATCAAACCTTTCATGTGATTGGGGTTGTTCACGGATTTTCTTGGGCGCCTTTTAACGCTGGGAAAATACGCGGACTCGTAAAAAATTTGGAAGCGAATAACATTCCGCTGCTGAGTGAACAAGAATTTAGAAAGCATTACAAGTATCAGTATGGGGAAGAGTCGGATGATCATCTTTGGCAAACCCTCGAAAGTGAAGCCGCCACTTTTCATGTTATGTATACGCTGCCATTTTTCCTTCTGACAGCTTTGCTTTTCAAACGAAAATCGATCGAGCAGCTGTATGAAGAAGCCGGCAGTTCTTTTTTTGAAATGGATTGGGAACCTGATTTTTCCTCTGACGACACTTTCAGCCGGGGCCATTATATGGCACTTTCCGCTTACGAAATGGCGGAGGATTCTTCCGCGAAAACTGCTGTCGTGCTTGTGGGGCGCGGGCATCTCCCGAACGCGGTGGGAGCGTTAAGAAAATTAGCTCGGGATAAGAGTCGTTCGGAATTGCGGATGAATAGTCTTCTCAGCAAGGATCTATTCCGCGAAACAACGGGTTATGGATTATTGGGCATCAGCCGGCATTCGGCGGCCGCGGCGATTAGCCCAAAAACCGAATGGATTCTCGAAAGTGTCGGCGATCTATTAGGGACACGAGTCAGTTTATTGATATTTAAAGCTTTTTCGGATTATGAAAAATTTATGACGAATAGATTTAAATTGCCGTTCGTTCCAATGGCTTACTACGATCCGGATTTTGCACCGTACTCTTCACGCGTCATAACGACCAGTTATTTTGCCATGCCGGATCTTATGCTGCATGAGATCATCCATGTGCTCCAAGGTTTTGCGAAAGAACCCCCCCAAGATCTTTTGAGCGAATCCATTCGCGTGCTTCAGCGGGCAGGAGCTGAAGGCGCTGAAGCCCTCAATCATTTAATGCAGTGGAGCGAAGACATTTCTTCCAATCCGGCTTATTCAGACGGAAATTGGGTTGATGAATTTCCGACCTATTTATACCAGCACTTATTTTTAAATGAAAATCCGCAGCGGGAATTGCCGCCCCCTCACGATGTGAAACAATATTACTCAAGTTTCATTAGCGGGGCAGAAATAAATATGAATTTTAATGATAGTATGCGCGATTTTGTCGATAGCGTCAGCCGTATGCCGAATTTTAAATTGAAAAGAAATCTCGTCCGGATGTGGCGTATTTATTACCGATCGCTGGATAAGAGCCTTCCTTTACCCGCGTTTTTAATCGACGAGACCCGGTTTGGCGATTTTTCACTTTATGTAAAAAAATTAGAAAACGCACCAAATTTTAGCCGCGTCGATTTACTGCTTCCAAACTCCGCGCGATCTGAAACGAGAAACTCAGCGAAGCCGGAAATCGCGCGCAAAAAATTCTTTGTCCGGGTCCTTGAAAGAATGGGTGTGAGACTGATCCGCGCAACGCCTCTTGTCGAACGCGCGCCCGAAATGAAAATGTATAAGCGCTTTGGGAAAAAGAAAGCGCTGCGGCTTGTGATTGAGAACGCGAAATTGAAGCAGAGGATCTTTGGCGGATTATTAGCGGTAGGCGCTGTGATGACGGCGGTGTCTTTGCTGCTTTGGAATATCGGCTGGATCCAGGATTTTAAATCCGAAAGATTGGGCATATCGGGAATGATTGCCTTTCTCTCTCTGGGCGGACTGATGCTTCATGCCTACCACCGGTTAAAGGCAGAGATCATTCTTTTGAAACTTGACCAGAAACTCTCTAAATCGCGGTCTGAAATCAGGAATGAGATAAAAGAAGATGAGAAGAAATGGCCAAAGCT